>WRLG01000024.1 GCA_009777725.1 Oscillospiraceae bacterium
AGGCTTGTTTATGAAAAATACAGAGCGTTCGTCAGGGACGAAAAATTTGATTCTTGATACTGCTGCTCGTTTGTTTATGGAGAAAGGATATGAGCAAACGTCTGTTAATGATATATTGAAATTTAGCGGTATTGCGACCGCCCTCTGCTTTTATTCAAGTGTCCGACAATCATCCTCCATTGACAAAATTTTTAGCTCTTTCATTTTGAATAATCTACCTTTCTTACTTATAATAGAATATATAGTTAAGTTATACTGTATTTTCAAGGCATCGTCAATAGTAGAAATCGGGGTTTTTTTCATAAAAAAAGGTAAACCCACTAATTAAACCGACAAATGGCGGTTTAATTAGTGGGTGAGTTATGAATCACACGATTCCGTTACAATGAACAATTACCCTAATTTAATAATCCTCCAAGCATTACGATGTTACCCTGTTTCCATTTTTGAATCTCATCGGAAGTAATCACATCGGATACCCATTTCTGATTATTAACGCTCATTTTTAGACCCTCTTTATTTGTAGTTTTGATGGTTTTATTATATCATGTTTCAGTAAAATTGGCAAGCGGTTTTGTGGCTTAAAATTTCTTTTAAAAAACCCTTGATGATTGAAACCATTGTGTATATAATCGCTAAGAGTAGATTTATTATCGCTCAAAAAAATTATGAAAGGAGAGCCTAATTATGACTGAAACCAAACTGCAAAAATACGAGAGGAGCGTGCCAAGATGCGCAAATCAGAGCAACGGAAACGAGATAAAATCTCGAAAGGATTTTTTGAAGAGGTTTATAAGATTCTGGCTCGTCCCGGACTGCCAAAACCCCCTTTGCGTTACTTCCGGCAGATTCGGAAGTAAAAAAGCTGTTACGCCGTTTATCACGGCGTTAACAGCTACGCCCTCCGGGCATGAATAATATTGAAAGGGATGTTGTTAGTTATGAGTAATGAAAAAAGTTTGACCCAGACCAAAGGGGATAGCAATATGCGCCATAACAATCGCGATTATCCAACATGAAGGCCCTGAAAAATGGGTGACGGGCGCATATGTAAAAATTGGATGCTTCAAGAGTGCCGATGATTTGGTGTTCCAAGACGAGGTTCACGGTGCGCTAATTACTATGCCGGACAAGGTCGTGGATATTTTGTTCGATAAATATTTCAAGGGCATCATAAGTTACGAGGGACTTCAACGCGTGGAAGACTATCCCGTGAACGGCGACTCCCTTCGTGAGGCGGTTCTCAACGCCATCGTCCATTTTCGGTCTTTTGGCTTATAAAACGGGGTGGCGAGGGCATTTCAAGATTTGTCAAAATAGCGTTGAATTATTTGAAGGTAGATTGCATGTTGGTTTCCGGCAGGGTCGCAAGCGCATCCGGTCAAAGACCAGAGCTTCATATGTGGAACATTGTATCGATAAACGGAAATGCATATCACCTTGATGTAACCTTTAATATGTCGCAATCAACCAGAATCAAGCGATACGATTATTTCAATCTTTCGGATGCTGACATAAAAAAAGACCATATCATAACATCGAAATTCCCAAAATGCAGCATACCGAACAAAGATTATTACTCCGCTAATTCGCTTGTGGTCTTTAATCTTAAAGACCTAGTGTATATGAGTTAGTATTTCGATGAGTCGAATCACCGGGTTACCATTTCATGTATCGAAACGAAAGGGGTGCGTCGGCAATGAATTATAGATTAGATGCTTGCGGAAATCTTATCAACGATGGCGAGGATATACTAAGTATATTTAATTTGCCGAGCGATTCAAGGACACTCGACCGCTCCGTGCTGCCATTTTATATGCAGT
The DNA here is from genome assembly GCA_009777725.1 of Oscillospiraceae bacterium. Lineage (GTDB taxonomy): Bacteria > Bacillota > Clostridia > Oscillospirales > Ruminococcaceae > UBA946. The sequence goes on from WRLG01000024.1 coordinate 1,824, forward strand.
CGCCACCATCACTCGCACAGCAGCAAAACTTAAACGAACCCATATACTCCGCTACTTTATTACAACCGGACTGGTATATAGCGACCAGACAAATATCGACTTAGAACTCGTGCAACGAAACGGCACAAAAATCCTAACAGATAACGGACGCACTCTCGCATTTTTAGATAAGGTGTTCGAATTGACAGAACCCGATGTTATTAAAAATATCCGTGGAGTGACTGAGCTATACAAGGTTGGCATAATAATTACCGATACGGGATGCACCTACGACAACCTCGATGATGTCTTTGTGTTATCAGAGACGGACGTAATCAAGAACATCGTCACAGTTTTAAGATGTTATGACATGGTCAAGGTAGGCAAATCCTTTATTTGCAGACTTGAACCGTCAAAGGCTATGCTCTCGCAAATCATGCACTTCCTGTGCGGTACTCAATATCTGTACGCCACGAAAGTATTCTACGTGTAAAGGAGGCTCATCAATGAACAGAAAAGATTGTTTTAACGCCATTGTGGGATTAAAAGGTCCGATGAATTCAAAGCAATGGTTAAACGTCTGCACATTTTCCTTCAAAACAAGAAAGCATATTCCTTAACAGACATAAGTTTACCCAATTATCTATGGAATGTCAAGCAAGGAGGCGGGCTTACGACTCTCGTTACCGTATTTGCAAAATACCTCAATGAGGCGAAGGCGATTGAGTTCTGCAGTATGGTAAAAGCCTTTGAATTCAAATTAGAGTATCTGCCCCCCGAAACATTTTTCTCTGAGATTACAAGGCTGGATAATACTATATCAAGTCTTGCCGGACACAACTGGCAAAGGATATCCTGTTCAACATACTCATGATTGAACTTGACGGCAATAAGCAAATTTCTGCGGAAATGCTGTCCGGTTGCGGTAAAGATTCAACCTATGTCAAACGCACAAAATCCCGGATGGGGACAAAAAGAATCGGATTTGCTTCCGAAACGGAGGAGTATGTGAGATGAAAAAAATCAAAAATACGAACGGTTCTTGCCGGGTAGCAGCGAATCAAGGTGGGTTGACCCAAGCGAAATCAAGGAAGCGGTTACAGTCAAACAAATAAACGTGGATTCCGATGATTGCGAAGGATGTGGACTTCCGATAATCAGTGACGGGCGGGCGACATATGTTGATAATTCCTATACACACTCACTTGTATTCGGCGCGACAGGCTCAAAGAAGACACGTCTGTTTGGAATGTCACTTATGAATTATACCATGCTGGGAAGTTTGATGAAGCCGTGGAATTGCTAACCGACTTCGTCGGCCCCTCGCCGAACCGCAGAGAAGAGGGGCAAAAGACCCTTACTGGATAGAAATGGCGCATTTGATGGCTCTCGCTTTTATCCTTTTCTTTATTGAGACGGCTTCACCTGAGGAAGCAAATATATATAATTTTGCTAACTTCTATGCGTCAGGGAAATCGGAAAAGAAAAAACAGCCATCTACATTATTGTCCCTGACGAAAAAACAACTCTGCATTTTTTGGTGACGGCTTTTATCAAGCAAACATACGAGACTCTCATCAACGAAGCCTAGCAGCAGGAAAATAAAAAACTGCCCGTGCGGTTAAACTTTCTGCTGGACGAATTTTGCAAGAGAGGTCAACGGTATATTACTGCCAACCATGTGAGAAACGGCTTCAACAGGAGGACTCATATCTATAGCACGACCAAAGATAATTATTCCTCCAACAGAAAACATACTGCTTCGGTAAAAACCATTACTTATTTGTAAAAAACGCACAAAAAAGGGGAATTAAAATGGAGATTAGAACCACCTCCGACAATATCGCCGTCAGGAAAGTTGGTGACAGACTTTTAGACACATACGGAAATTGGGTGTGCGAAATCAGAGGTGATCGTATTTACGACACATATGAAAGCTGGCTCGGTTCAGGATATTGAGAAGAAGGAGCGTTTAGATAATGCCTAAGTTTTTTCAAACGTGTGGTCGGCTGCATGAGTAAAAAATGCCCTAAATGTGGCGAAACAACTGACATCAACCAGCAAAACGGCATCTGGCATTGCTATAGATGTGGGCATGAGTGGTAATCAGGCTTAATTCCAAAGTATGCATTAACCAATTCAAAGACCTCCGCTGTTTGGCGTGGTTGAAGATGACGGAGGTTTGTAAGGCGATATTGTAAAGCTATAAAATTAATGCTGAATAAAACGGGCTTGGGGGAGGTGATGAAGTGGATAAAAACAAGGTTATCGCAGGCAATCACGAAGGATACAATGTTAAATCCGATTGTGGTTTACTTACCCTCAATCTGGCACTCCTGTCAGGACAAAGTGGCACTATTGAAATAAACAGGAATACCGTTCGAAAGCATGAAGTAGTGACAAGCAATCATCGCAAAAGTGCTGTATCAGGTATTATGAGAGGTTTAATCGGAGAGTACATTTTTGATTCAGTCGGATTGATTGGAGGCACTACTTCGGCAAAGAATAGAGGAGACTACATTGTTGCCGTGGAATTTCGTGATGGGCGAAGGTCGTTAATAGAGATTGACGAAAAGAAATAGACGAAAAGAAATACAAGGCACTCATCAGAAGTGTATTTTAACAAAGAAAGGGGGTACTGAAAAACACATTCGAATCGTGGTCACAGCAGAGTGCTTCTAACGGTGAAGTGACTCAAAGCAGACGCATGCCAAATAAAAAACCAAAATTAAAGGAGGAAAAATCATGGCAAACTATTACGACAATAACGGACACTACGTTGGATACCGCGACGGCAATAACTTCTATAATGACAAGGGTCACTATTGCGCCAAGAAAAACGGGATACCAGTCAGGTAGCGCAATGCTCCTATCTGCGTAGATTTCGCCCCACTTTTGTGGCAGTTTCTTCAAAGCACATTTGCTGTTTAATGTTTCGGCATAAAGTGCTTCAGTTTCAGGTTCGTAATAAAAATCACGCAAGCGGCTGCTGCGAAAATGACCCGCTTTCACATCGCCGTTTGCGTCTGCAACAGCTCCAAACGAGCGGTTTGCCGATTAAATCACTGCCGTGTAGCCAATTCGCAACGGGTATCTCCCGTCCGCCCCGTCATGGTTTTTGATGCTTTCGATGAGCCACAAATCGGGGTGGCATTAACATAAAATTATCCGCCCATTATAATAATGAGCGAACATATCAATTTGCTACAAGATCGTCCCCGATAAGTCGTCAAGCGTTATAGTTTTACTTGAAACAAGATTAACGATTTTGTCCAAGATAGCAAACTGTTTATCGGATAAGTTCCGGTATACAATTCTATAAGTATACATTCCGGAATCCTCTTTTACGTCAATCGCCACGATGTTAATTTCCAACTCGAATTCAAATGCTGTAAGTTTGGGTTTTATGCCAACTTTATATGTCTTACGCAATTCAAGTAATTGTGTTGTCGCCATTGTAAGCCGCCGTTGTTGATTGATAAAACGTCAAAACCTTTGTTGTAATTATCATTGATTGTACCGTGCTTTTCTTCTGTGTTTGTAGCAACTTTATTTTTGGTTGCCACAAAGCCATTTTCAATAAATTTAATTAGGATATTGTCATTGAGACCGATTTCTCCGGCGAGAACCTTATCCGCCAGCATGTTCTCAACATTTGTTGCAATCTCCCGCTTCAAAGAACGTGCGCCATACTCTTCTGAGTATCCAATATTGACTAATTCTGCAATTGCTGATTTGTCAAAATTCAGCTTGACACTTAGCTTTGCGGCACGTTTCTTGACTTCTATAAGCATAAGTTTGCAGATTTTGTGAGCATCAGAATTATTAAGCTGATTGAATACCACAAATTCGTCAATACAATTGATGAATTCAGGCTTAAGCACCTTTTTCACAGATGTCATTATGTCAGTTTGGGCAGTCTGATTTTTAACAAAACCTATAGGTTTAGCATTGCTACTTATTTCGTCTGCACCTATGTTTGAGGTAAATATAACGAGGATATTTGCAAAACTAATTTTCTCGCCTTTTGCGGAAGTCAAAATGCCATCGTCCATGATTTGAAGGAATATTTGAAATATTTCACTGTCAGCTTTTTCAATTTCGCCCACACATAAACAGCGTAAGGATTCTGTTTCACTGCATTTGTCAATTGCCCGCCGCTGTCATAGCCCGTATAACCTAGAGCTGCGCCTGTCAATTTTGAAGCATCTCGCTTCGTCATAAAATCTGAACAGTCCAACTTGGTTAGCTTGCTTTTGTCGCCGTACAACACCTCTGCAAGTGCTCGGCAGAGTTCGGTTTTTCCCGCGCCTGTCGTACCAAGTAGCATATAACAACCGACAGGCTTACAAGGGTCTTTGAATCCAACACTGCTACGTTTAATTGCCGAACAGACTGTGGCAATTGCATGATTTTGCCCGATGATTCTGCGTTGTAATCGCTTCTCAATGTTTAGAAGTTTGTCTCTTTCATCTGGGATTAGAATAGCCGGGGTCAGTTGAGGATTATAATCTGGGTTAAAAATAGCCTCGTGAATGTCACAGTCTGGGTCTTGTAGCATGGGGTTCATTTTTAATCTCCTTTTCATTTTTTTTTTTTTTTGCGGTTAATAACCGCAATTGTCAGCTATTTTAACTGTTAAAATTAGCATTATTAAATCTATAACATTGATTCTAAACCTCCATTTCGCAATAAATTAACCATAAATCGCTATCACCTCCAATAAATTTTAAAGAGGTCTCGACACCGTGATAACGGTGTTATTTTCTACCTTTTAACACCTCCTCAATTTCCACCTTACTCAAACTATTCTTACACAAAAGAGCCTCAACTAAATCGTAAACAACTCCAACATTAGCTTCAATTATTTCAACTGCCTGCGCCATTTGCGATTTCAAAATAGCATTGACTTTGTTGTGGATTATTTCAGACAAACCCCCTTCCATAGCCTTATCATTTGAAACTACAACAAGCCCGAATTCATCGTCCATACCGTAGTTTGTGAGCATATTTTTGGCAATGCGGGTCGCAACTTCTAAATCTTTTGCAACACCGATAGACAATCCATTTTCACTACCGAAACAAACAATTCCAGTAGCCCTGCCGCCTAATGCAGTGCGAATTTGCCACAAAAGTTCCTCTTTTGTACGTAACGGCGAACCCTCCGTGGAGGCGTGTTCCATGTATCCGCCGTGACTTCCGCGTGCCATAATTGTAAGATAATTCGGCGTTTTCCCGCCAAGACTGCATATGCAAGCATGCCACGCAATCTTCTTCGCATACTCTTTTCCCCAGCTTTTTTCCTCGCCCAACAATGCCAATTCAAAAGTATCATTTAACAATTCACAATCAATGCAACAGCCCTTTTTATCTGCATTTCTAACGGCAAGATTGACCACATTTTCGAGGTCGGCTAATGACAAATCAACCGAGCGTTCGGTAAGAAGATTTCTCGTATCGGGGCTGATTTTGCAGTTTTTTGTTTTGCTAACATAATGTCCAAATATTTATTTCTGTTGGATTTATCGGGAAGTGTGACTTCAATTTTCCTGTCAAATCTGCGGACAAATGCGGGGTCGAGAACGCCCATGCCGTATTTGTTTTCTTCAACATCAAAGTTTGTTGAGCTAACACAAATACAGGTCGTTGCGGGTCGGCGGAAGAAAAACCGTCCATTTCGGTGAGCAGTGAATTTAGTGCCAATTCTTCAGTATGACCCGTGTTGAAACTGCCACTCGCCCTGCTGATAGCGTCAATTTCGTCAATGAAAATGATTGCCGGAGCGTATCGGCAGACTTTTTTGAAAAGCTCGCTAACCGCCTTAGAACCTGCCCCGACAAGCCCCGAACTCGTGAACTGAGCGGCGGCAACCGATAGAAAAGCCGCCTTTGACTCGCTCGCCATCACCTTGGCAAGCAGGGTTTTGCCCGCATCGGAATGTCTGTGTAGCAACACACCTTTCGGTGGATTTTGCCCTTTAGCCGCAAACTTTTTCAGATTTTGCAGGAACTTGATAAAATACCGAAGCTCATCTTTTGCACTCTCTGCCCCGATTACATCGCTGAATTTGACATCAGGCTTTTCAATATCATAAATCAAACCTTTAATATCATCTGCATTTGGTACACAGTTTAAGCAGAAATTATCGGGTGTTGCGGATATTTCAGCTCTTGCATGTTTCTGCTTTACATCAAAACTCAACGCCTTATGTTCCGCCGCAATTTTTGTAGCAACATTTTGCATGTATTTTTTCCCGAACTTCCTAAAATCAACCTCATCTGATACTTTATTCAGTTCCGTCTCAAAATTAATTGACTTCAATCTCGGCAAAATATTTTTAGTGCGTTGCAAGCTGAATATTTTATACATTTGTTCTTTGAAAAACAACTCAGTCTGTGCTCTTAGCGTCCTGGCATCAATGTTTCCGCCCTCACGCAAGAGTAGTGAAATAGGAACATATTTATCGACCGCAACGTCAATGCCGTACTGCCGCAAGAACAAATTCCGGCAATGTTCAAATTCTATTTCCGCAATTTTTTCAAGATGATGCGGTTGTAAATGATTAAACAAAATCGGGTATTCTATAGCAATTCGGCTCACGATTGATGAGGGGAAGAACGGTATTTTAGAACAGGGACTTTTCTCTGATTCTAACACATTAAGAAGTGTTTTTCTTGATATTTCGATAGGGCTTTTCTTGTAATCATCTTCATAAAGAGAACTCCCCGCATTTGAAGTGAAAATGATAATCGCATCTTTAAATGAGATGTCAGGATTCTCATTCAAAATCTCTTGAAGCTGTGGTTTATCCCTATCATTAAGGGCATTATTTTCCGCCGCAATCTTACGAGTTTCTATGTATCTGTCGGTGACAATTCCCGCATCAAGCAGTGACAAAAACAGATACATTGTAGTAAAGTGAGCATTTTCAATTTCGTCAAAAAGCAGGATGCAATGTGGATTATTTCTGGCGAAAGTCGTCAGTGTACCGGGGACTGAGGCACGCCAAGTGTAATCAAAACCTATCAATCCCTCGTGTGCGTGGTGTCCGGAATAGTCGGACATATCGAATCTTTTATGCGGAATCCCAAGATATTCAGCTGCCTGTTCCGCAAGAAAAGTTTTGCCGACACCGGGCGGTCCTGCAAATGTAAATATATTGCCTGCGGGCGTTTGCGATTTTTGTCACCTGCAAAGAAAATCTCTGCGTTAAAAATTTCTTCACAAAAGGAATGAACCGCATGTTCCTGCCCAATCACGGTATTAAGGAGATTTTCTCGCATTTTGTTGACTTTATTTACAAGTTTAGGCAGTTCTGGCAGGGACTTTTCTCTGCTGTTTTTAAGTGCATTGTCAAGCAGAATTTTGTCACTTAACATAGGTTTAACAGTCTCGGAATTTTCATCAAAAGGAAGCAAGCCGACAGTGCGGCAATATAACGTAATCAAGTTGCATAAATGCTGATTATTCCAGTGTTTCACTGCTTCAATTGTTAAATAATATTCATCGGCTGTCATGTCTAACCATTTTTGAATTTGGGGATTGTCACTTTCGGGTTTTTCTCTGGTAGAATGAGCTTTTCTATTGCTTTATGAACCTCATATTTAACACTTTGATACTCAATTTCGGATTCACAAATTCCACAGATGTAAGCGTTAGAGATGTATTATAATCGCTACTGTGAAAAACCTTTAACACAACAAAATTAATATCATTTTGTGGAGTATTTTTGTCAAATGGGAGCAAACCGATATTGCAACAATGATTTAACCAATAACACTCTTTTTGTTGAATGCAAGACTTAGATTCTGCCGCCTTTTGGACCTCTGAATATTCCTCGTCATTCAATCCGAAAAGGAACTGAACCGCTGCCATATCACTCTTCGGAATCTCGTTTATTTCACCCGGTTTTTTATTGCGATCCCGTTCGCTTGCAGTTTCTGTGATTTTGCCGGCTTCCTCCCTTGCGGCGTTAAATCTGCACTCGATTTGAACGGGTGTTGATTCTAATTTAAACAGTTGAGAATATGCTTCATCGCTGATTTTCTTGAAGAGGAAATCGTTGTTTGGGTTGTGTCCTTTTAGTTTGGGGGTTCTTCTGTTTTTCATGTGGATTCACCTCTGGGATTTTTATTTTTTGCTTTGGGTATAGTTTAATTATACCATATATTTCGCCGTTGGGGTCGCCTATTTTTTTTTTTTGTATCAATAGTGTAGGGAAAGTGTAGGAATAGTGTATATCTGAATTGATGTACACGTAGAGTTAGACAGACCCGACACACGTTGTATTCTTAAAAATAACCCGACAGTCCGGAGGACTGTTTAGGATTTAGTCTTGCAGTTTGATTGGAGGATGTGGCTTATGAGTAGCAAAAAAGGAACACTCGCCGTGTTTGGCATGGTGTTCCGAATGGTGCCTTAATTTTCAATTTTATTCACTTTTTCACAAACAAATATGATATTTCCGCCGCCCCATATTTACTCCCCCAGTATCCAACAAGTCATCTTTTTTTAGGTTTTGTTGCCCCATTTTTCTTTGCAACGCGACTTTAATGTAGAACGGCAAAATCAAGCTCATCCTCGTTAAATGCATCTCTCAGCCTTTGCGCCGGATTATCAATTTCAACGTATGTTCTGTCCTTATTTTCAATAATGTCAATAATTTGTTGATACAAATAATTCTCATTATTCACGGGCAATTTCGCTCTTCGTATCACGGCACCGTACTCGATTAATTTGTTTTTGCTGCGGTGTATTGCTTACAATATCCGTCATTCGCGGCATCTGTGTCGTAAAACCCATGTGGTCAAACAGGCAAGTACTGGTTACATAACCTTTGATTTTTCCGTGTGGAAATGATCGCAGAGCCACTCTGAATAAACAAGTTCTTCCTCAATTGTACTAAGCCATTTCTCAGTAGAACTATCGACAAGATGCTGCGGAAATCCCGTTAGAAATAGCTCGGTTGGCATATAATCAAACGGGCAAGTGTGAGAAAAAATGACATCAACATTCCACCCCTCGACTTCAAGCCTCTTTTCAACCCGCCGCTTTATCTCGTAGGACGGTTGCTCGTCAGCCCATCAACCGTCATTTTCTTCAGGTCGGATGTGTTTTTCAATGCTGTATGCGCAGCCAAGGATGATTAAAACATCGTTATTGCTTGTTTTGTTTCTCTTGCAAAATTCATAAATACGTCTGAAACCATGATGGGTATCGCCGGTTGTGTATGTCATATTTTATGCTCCTATTCTATTTTTTATTTGGGTTCACTGTAGGGTTTTTATTTGATGGGCAACATAGATAGTTATGTTACCATTAATATAGTATAAATTAATTATAGCACATAATTAAGCGTTGGGGTAGCCTATTTTTTGTATCAAAAGTGTAGGCACGTAAAGCTCGATAAACCCGACGCGCGTTACATTCTTAAAAAGAACCCGACAGTCTGGAGGACTGTTTAGGATTTAGCCTTGCAGCTTGACTGTAAGCTATGGTTATGGGTTGAGAAAAAAGTGAACACCTACCGTGGTTTGAGGCATGGTGTTCAACGATTAATATGAAAAAATAAAAAAGTCTTTACTAAATAGGTTGAATATGGTATAATGGGAAAGAGAAGATTAATTTTCTGGATTTACAGAACAACACGAGGATTGATTTATGCGGGTATTGATTGATGCCGATGGTTGCCCTGTTGTGAATTTCACAACTAAACACGCCGTCATAATCGGTGGAAATATCACAATTGACGGCGGAATGAGTAAGTTGATGGCTTATCACGGCGATTGCGGGTGGAGATTGGAGTTATGAACATTTTCAATTTACCGCCGTGTCCGTTGCCGAAAGAATTCTGTGTTTACTGCCCGACGAGAACGATGACACAGGGGATTTGCGGGCTGAAAAGCAGAGGGGAGTAGCAATGAAAATTATGCAATTCGGAATGCCAACATTAATAGAAATAGAAACGCTTGAATCCTGTGCCGTACTTTGCCGTGAATTAGGGTTGTCTTTCATTGAAATTAACATGAATTTACCCCAGTTTCAAGCCAACAAATTAAATGTACAGCAACTCATGGAAATTGCACAAAAATACAACATTTACTACACAATTCACCTTGACGAAAACCTGAATCCATGCGACTTTAACGGTAAGGTCGCCACGGCTTACAACGAGACAGTTTTGGAAACGATTGAAATCGCAAAACATCTCTCTGTGTCGATTTTGAATATGCACTTATCGGCGGGAGTCTATTTTACTCTACCAAATAAAAAGGTGTTTTTGTTTGATGAATACGAGACGGAATATCTCAAAAAATTAGTTGCATTTAGGGACATTAGCACTCGTGCAATCGGCGATTCGTCACTAAGAATCTGCATTGAAAATTGCGGCGGTTATGTTCCGTTTCAGGTTAAAAGTTTAGACTTGCTTTTGAAAAGTCCAGTGTTTATGCTGACTTTCGATATTGGGCATAACGCATCTGCGGGATTTGCCGATGAGCCGCTCATTCTCGAAAGAGCAGACAAGCTTTGTCATATGCACATTCACGATGTTGTTCCAAATAAAAAAGACCATATCACATTGGGGAAAGGCGAGTTGGATTTGATGAAGTATTTGAACTTGGCAAAAGAGCGTGATTGTCGTGCTGTGATTGAGGTTAAAACGGTGGCGGGGTTGCGTGATTCAGTGGAGTGGCTGCGGGGGAATATAAATGGAATTAAGAATCAAAGAATATGAAAATGTTGAGAATTTGCGGAGGTGCTTATGAAAAAACTAAACCTTAACGAAACGGCTGACGAGTTCGACGTAATTGACTTTGAAACTCATCTGTTCTATATATAATAAAGTGACAGGCGAGTTCGGGTTTTACGGCGACTACATGGACGATGAAACCGCAAACGCCGAGGAATTCGAGAGCGACGAGTGGGTAGCCGCGCCGAGCCAACATGACCTCCGCGAATACGACATTATGGAAGCCTTCGCCGGGTCGGTTACTAACGACTGAGCAACGGAGTTGCTTTTCGTTGCGTTGGAGGGCAAGGGTGCGTTTCAAGGACACGTTGATTCGCGTTGAATTGCGCGATGAGTTAAACATGAAGCTTTCGTAAAAATCGCACAGAACTGGTGCGACTACCACGACATTGAGTATGTAGACGTTGAAAATAATAACGAGCCTGCACCTAAAACCGAAAGTACGGAAACCAAAAGCAAACCCTGCAAAAATGTATCAAACTGTCCCTGCCCGAAGACCGAGTGTTCGAATCGCCGAAAGTGTTGCGCTTGTGTAGTCATACACAAAGAGGGCGGCAATTTGCCGTTTTGCCTAAGAAAAAAAAAAAAAATAAGGAGAAAACGAAATGAAAACAAAGCGTTTATTATTACGCCGATTCACGTTAAATGATGTCGAGCCGATGTTCAACAATTGGGCGAACGACCCCGATGTAACCGAATATTTAATGTGGCAACCGCACGGAAATATCAGCGTGACGAAAGACGTGCTTAATGATTGGGTCAGCAGTTATGAAAGGGATAATTATTACCATTGGGGGATTGTTGTTGAAGCAACTGGTGAACTTATCGGCGGTATAAGCACGATTTTGCAAGATGATAAAATAGAAGCAGAGGATTACGCCGCTTGTGGAGTGAGTTAATTATGGGAAGTTCGGGGGAAAACATGAAATTTAGATCAAAAGTTGACTGGTGGGCGTACATTTGTTTTGCGAGTTTTTCGTTAATTTCCTTTTGGGTACTTGTGGAATTTATAAAACAGCCCACCAATGTCGGACTTATAATTGGAGTGGTGGTTTTTGCACTTTGCAATGCGTTGATTCTGCCGTGGTGGTGGAATATGCACTACATTTTAGGTGACAACGAACTTGTAATCAAACTCGGCGGCTTTGTCGCTTGACCGAATTGAAATAAAGTATGCGGTTGGCGCAGTTTATATTCCGCCACGAAACAAACAAGAATTTTTACGATTGCTACAAGAAAAAATTACTCGAAGTGGATTGAGGTAACTCCATGACCCGAAAAGAACTAATCAACCACCGCCTAACATTCCCCGCCGCCTATGAGGACTACCCATTCGACAACGACTCCGCTCATTCCGATGACGGAAAGTGGGCAGTCATGCGGCATAGGGCGAACAGAAAAGGCTTCGCTCACATCTACGAGCGAAACGGCAAGTTCTGCATAAATCTAAAATGCGAGCAGCTTGAAGCGAATTTTCTGCGAAAAGCGTTCAAAGACGTGACGCCGGGTTGGCACATGAATATGGTTCATTGGAACACGGTTTATTTGAACGGCGATGTTTCTGATGAGGAATTAAAACGGCAGATTGAGATGAGTTACGAACTTGTGGAACCGAAAGAGAGGAAACGCCGATGAACATAACCGTCATTAACGGTACGGAACAAAAAGGTTGCACCTTTGCGATGAAAGAAATATTTTTGTCGGCGATGGGCGGGAGTCATAACATAACCGAGCATTTTCTTCCTCGTGATTGTCCGCAGTTTTGCGCGGGCTGTAAGACGTGTTTTTTTCAAGGCATCAGCGTTTGCTCTCATTCAAATTACATCATTCCGATTTGGGAGAGCATTTTATCAGCGGACTTGATTGTATTCGCTTCCCCGACGTATGTGTTTCACGCCACAGGACAAGTGAAAGCTTTGCTTGACCATTTCGGCAGTAAGTGGATGGTGCACTCGCCTGAAAAACCGATGTTCCGCAAACAGGTGGTTATCATCACAAACGCAATCGGTCAAGGCATGGGAAAAACCGCCCGCGATATAAAAGACAGCCTTGATTTTTGGGGAATTGCTCGAACTTACATCATTAAGAAAGCTCTTTTTCAACCTAAGTGGGAGCTCGTAAGCGATAAAACAAAAGTGGCGGTGAAGTCAAGGTGCGAGAAAGTTGCAAAAAGTGTAAAATCAAAAACTAATGTCAAGCCACGCTTTAAAATCCGATTCCTGTTTTTCATTATGAAAACTGCACAGAAAATGATTGATAAATCCGAAAGAAAATCAGGGCGGGAGCGAACCAAGGATTACTTGCATTGGAAAGAGAACGGTTGGCTTGACGGTAAAAAGCCGTGGAGGGATTAGAGAAAAAATGAAAAAACACGAAATGTTAAACATAGTGCAATCGCAACTTGCTCTCGATTTGAATTGCACGGTTGACGATTTAAACGGCGAGAAAGACAGCTTTGTCTTCGTCGAAACAAAAGACAATCCCGGTCGCAGACCTTTTCCGCGAAACGAACAACACTTTGAAATGGTGACTATGGGGCGGGCGATTGTCGTTTCGGCTACGCCTAAAATTATCGACATTGTGAAGCCTATTCTTGAAAATGAGAAGAACCGCGACAACGCTTTCGGTATGCCTTTCGTATGCGGACACGGGATTTATTATTTACCGGATTTATCAAGAATAAAACCGTTGCCGCCGCCCGTTGGTTTTGATTATGAAGTTGTTGAAAAGGACAAAATTGCAGAATTGTATCAACACGATGGGTTCACTAACGCAATTCAATACGATATTAATCACCCTCGCTCCGATGAATTGGTTGTGCTTGCGAAAAGCGGCGGCGCAGTTGTCGGAATAGCTGGTTGCAGTAACGATTGTCCTATGATGTGGCAAGTGGGAATGGACGTGCTTCCCGAATTTAGGAATCACGGACTCGCCGCATATCTTGTAAATCGGCTTACCCACGAAATATTGGAGCGTGGTTTTGTTCCTTATTACGGCACAGCTTCTTCAAATATTGTATCGCAAAAGGTCGCGCACCGTGCAGGTTATGAGCCGACATGGATGTGTGTTTGGAAAGGGCGATTTGAAAATTTGGAGTTAAAGCCAACAAGTTAAAATAAAGAAAGTGAAATCTTATGAACCTAACACCAATCACCTCCGACATATCACTTTACCATGTCAAGTTTCACCCGCTTTTGTCCGATGCGAAACTTTACGACAGCAGTTGCTCGACACAGGCAAAAGTGATTTTCATCGACAAGGATGGTGGGTACTTTTTGAAGTCCTCGCCTAAAGGCACGTTAATGCGTGAAGCCGCATTGACACGATATTTCCACGACAGCTTTGGTTACGCAAGTTCCGAAGAAGCGTGGGCAGTCGTAGAAAAATACGCTCACTTTCTCAAAACCGACACGCTCTTGCATGGCGATTATTGTCTGCCGAATATAATCCTCAACGACTGGAAATTCAGCGGCTTCATTGACCTTGACAGCGGCGGTGTCGGCGACAGACACGTTGATGTGTTTTGGGGAGCGTTCACGTTGTGGTTTAATCTTAAGACTGACAAGTATCGGGAGCGGTTTCTTGATGCTTACGGGCGTGATAAAGTTGACAAGGAAATGCTTCGTGTGGTTGCGGCGGTTGAGGTTTTCGGGTGGAATTGAATAAACCTATTGCAAAACTGCAAGTCTGTGGAGGGATACTTATGACCGAGAAGCAAAGATGCCCGTAGTCAATGTACATAGGCGGTGATACGCCTATGTACATTGACTACCACGACAACGATTGATGGCACTTTTCTCGGCAAACACACAAAAGATTTGACACATGATTTTTTCAAAAAAATCGGTGTCGATTTCTCCGCAATGCACTACTCGCCCGACTATGACGGCATGGACGAATTCGTCATGGTTGATAGCAAAACCCGCACTAATTTTTCCACATTCGTCGCTTTTCATGCGGATTATTGGGAGCGTGGAAACCGCCGTTGGAACGAGCTGAACGAAGCGGATATTCGTGCGGCAAAGGCGGTGGGGCTTGACCCGTGGTTTGATAAGCAGTCGTTCAAAGTCGTCGAAATTTGCCGCGAAAATAACATTCCGTTCGTGACTATTGATGAAAAACCCGATAATTATATTTGCAAGTTGGCGTCAATTATTGCGGGCGATACATTCAAGGCGGGGTGCGTTTATTCGTTGTTGCATGGATTTGACGACGACAAAACTGTGCAGTTCGCATCAGCTGCTTACACTAAATTCCCGATTGGATTGAACCCGCCGACGTTGGGGGAGGTTGAGGCGTTGATAAAAGATAGAAACCTGCTAATGCAAAAAATAACCATTTCAAACGTGAAAAGTGAGAAGTTTGAGGTATGAAACACAAAATCAAAATACAAAAATCCGTAGAAGCAGATGCCGCTGAAATACTGCGTTTGCAATACGTCGCATATCAAAGCGAAGGGGGAACTCAACAACGATTTTACCATACAACCGCTGACACAAACGCTTGATGAACTGCTTGTCGAATACCGAAAATGTGTTGTGTTGAAATCGGTGGAAAACGGCGAAATTATCGGCTTTGTCAGGGCTTATGCGGACGGAGATATTGTGTATATCGGCATGCTGATTATGCATCTCGAACATCAGGGCAAAGTCTTAGAGCAACGGCTTCATGCGGAGATTGAGGGTAAAATATCTCGCAAGCGGTTTGAACTTTTCACAAGCAAAAAGAGTCAACGCAATCTGCATTTATACGAAAAATCCGGCTACAAGCGGTTCAAAGAAGAAACTGATGAATCGGGGATAGCATTCGTATATATGGAGAAACAGACCGATGATGATGAAACAAATGTAGCGGTTGGATATGTCTTTGGGGGCAGCTTTCGGCGTTTTAATCGGTACATTAAACGGCAATATCGGGCTATGGCTACCGATAGGAATATCGCTTGGCGTTGCTTTGGGCTCGTTGATTCCTTTGGCGGCAGGGCAATAGTGGGAAGAAGTGAGGGGAAATATAGGTGGATTAATCCGTGTTTACGGGAAGGCGGCGGGGTTGGCTTTGGAAAGGTTGTTGGGAGAATTGGGAACATGAAAAAATGACCTCGTTGCTTGAAATATGATAGTGATAATATAGGCAATAATCATAATCGGTAAATGGCATATATTTTCATCGCATTTTTAGTTGGCTGTGGTTATGGGATTCATACCGAAACAACATAATGCATCTCTCGCCCATTGCGTTTGCATGACAGCAAACCGGAATCTACCATACGCGCAAGTAATTTATATGCTCCGCTGACCGATAGTTCGAGAAGGTCGGCGGCGTTTTGTTTTGTGAAAGACTGCCCCGCAAATTCATCCAATATCCGCTTCTCACTCTTGTTGGTTTTGCGTTTTACAGTTGATTTATTGACATTAGCGGCGATGCTCAAATTCGGCAACCTGATAAGAAATGCTCCGTTTGTGATTGGAATATCAGGTTCTGCCCCGTTTTGGGCATACGTTTCAAAAATTCGAGGTATACCGGTTCCGTAAGCCTCAATTAGTTTCAATCGGTGAAACACAACCGCAAGTTTTTCATTGCGCGGCACAGACACACCCGCAAGCATGATTTCTTTCGTTACGCCCGGCATAACTCCGCCGAGCGACATAATCTCAAGCCTGTCGTCAAACACACTGACAAGGGTTGCACCTTCAATATAATAATCACGATGAATTACGGCGTTAATCAAGGCTTCACGCAGAACTATTTCGGGATAATCGGGGTGGTCTACACGATACGCACCCTCGAATGTGGATGCAACTTTATTATATACATTCAAATACGCCAAAACTTCGTCAATCTGCTTGAACGCAGAGCCCGTAAACTCCTTGCGGTCTTTGAAAGTCTCCTTAGATATGCCTTGAAAAATTGCCGTTTTAATGGAGTAAGGGCATTGGTCGGACAAAAGCAAGGCAAGATTGGAATATCGCCCGTCAGTACGAATCAATCCGAGTGATTGCCGCTGCGTGTCGCCAAACTGTATGCCGTTATCCTCAAAAATTTTCACGGCATAATCAAAAGTTAAATCCTGCTCTAACGATAAAGATACTATAAACTTTTCACTGTCATTTTCACGGATTAATTGCCTGATGTGTTCGCGTGAAGCAGAAACCGATTCACTGCCTATGCGGACATAAACGCCCTGCGGCACAAGTCCGTATGTTTTGAAACAGTAAGGAAGCATCGCACCGCGTTCAACCATGACTTCGATTATTGTTTTTCCGTCGCGCTCAACAGGTGCGATTGAAATATATCCGCTCGGGTCTGGTAACACCGAATCGCGCAAACTGTTCATCGTTTTGAGCATGAGACCGTCAGCATCGTCTACTCCGTAAACCGAACCGTCGTTTTCGATTCCGATATACAGAGTTCCGCCCTCTGTATTTAGAAATGAAAGCAGCACCTTATTAACTTTATCGTTATATTCGCGTTTGAACTCAATTCGTGTCGTTTCAAGCATAATGACACCTCACATATTATTAAGATGTAATAATTATACTCCAACTCTCCAAGAATGTCAAGAGGAATTTTGGAGAATTGGAGATTTGAAACTTAAAAATTTTCAAATATGAACAAATCATTTTCAAACAACTCTAAAAAAATAAAATTTCCCCATTGACACCCCCTCTCGTCTATGCTATAATAATTATAAATAATTCAGAAAATAAATAAAACGGAGAACCGCAACTCCGTTAACAAAAGCGGCTGAAAAAGGAGAACCGCAACTCCGTAATAAAAGCGGCTGAAAACGGAGAACCACAACTCCATAACAAATGAGGCAAATAAAATTGTGGAGGTTTTCAGTTATGAAAAAAATTATTTCAGTATTATTGGCAATGTCTTTAGCAATTTCCTTGGCGGCATTTGGTGCGAGCGCATATGATGAGCCTGAGGAAGACTGCTTGATAGGCAGCCCCAAAGCTCAGCATGAAATCGACCCTGATTTCGGTGCGGGATGCAGCTATCGTTGCGGCGGCACAAAGTGGTGGATTCAAGCGGGTATCCATTATCAATTTTTCTGCACATGCACAACACCCAAAACCGAGCCCAACACCAATAACGGCGGCAACTCCGGCACTACCAACGGCGGTAACAGCGATGAGGAATACTATGATGAGGAATACTATGATGAGGAATACTATAATGATGATATCTTAGAAGAAGCATTCCCCGAAGTTGAACTCGATTTCGCTATTCCCGCATTGCCTTGACTTAGGCAAAAACTGCTATCAGCAATTTATTTTCTGAAATTATGGAAGCGAAGCGTTGGGAAACCGACGCTTTTATTCTGTGTTATATTATAAATTATAAATCAATAGAAATAACTTGACTTTTAAGATATATTGTAATATAATAGTATAATAAAAAGGGATGTTTTTGACAATAAACGCCATGGTTTTTATGGTATACTATGGTATAATTGTCAAGGACAAGCTCCTTAAAACAGCGAAAGGGGCAGGATTGAATTGCTTGAAATGCTTAACTTTGACAAAGAATACGTCTATATCATCAAGAAGCGAGAGAAAAATTTACTTGAAATTGTTTATCAAAAGCAAGGAACTGAAAATGAGGTTTCAATAGCAGAATATATGGATAAAAATCCGGACAACTCCGTTAATAACCAAACATTGACGCTTATACATACACATACAAATAATACTGCTTTCAGCGTAGCTGACTATAAGGTGTTTTTAAAACATAAATCTTTTAAAAGAATGATGGTATTTAATGCTATAGGCAGATGTTATTCTGTACAGCGGAATAACTCTTCTTTGCTCTATTACAGCACGCTGCCCGAAAGATTGGATTCAATACTTAATGACTTAGAAGATTTATATAACGTACTGGGGGACAAGCTATACCATACTCTCCCCGAAAATTGCAAAATCAAAATAAGATATGACAAAAACATACAGAGCAACTTCCTCATCCGTCTAACAAAAGAGTTTTTTATTGAAGTCTGTAAATATTTGGAACTTGATTATTATCCGAAGGAGGTATACTCAAATGTTTGATTTCTTAAACGACCCTAAGCTGTTTGAACGCTTAGGAGAAAGAGCCGAGCAGATAAAAATTCGGGCGCAAAGAACGCAAGTATCAGAGCAGGAGATAATAGATTCTGACTTGGAAAAACTCCAAAACAGGATTAAAGCTAACGCAGCCGGGGTTGAAGCCCATAATAAAAAAACGGAGTCAAGCGAAAATTGCAATAAAACATATGAATACAGAGAATTTAGGGAAGAGAAGCCGATACCGCAGATACTTTGCCTCGAACGAGCTCCCGCGGAGGTCTGATATAAAAAAATAAGCCTACTGTTTTCAGTAAGCTTATTTTTTATATTAACATATATATCGCCGATTGTCAAGTAAAGTTTTTCGTTAATTAATTTTAAACGATAAATGTTTTTACTTGACTTTTTCGGAAGCCTGTGGTATGATTGAATCAATACGGTGGAAAGGGACGGTCTTTTTATGTATTATAACAGCACCAGAAACAGCGGCGTTAAAATAACTGCGGCGGAGGCAATTGTCCAAGGCATATCATTGGATGGCGGGCTTTTTCTCCCCTGTAAAATCCCTGCTTTGAGCATGGAAAAAATTGCAGGCTTGGGGGATATTCGCTATTCCAAAAGAGCGGCTTTTATTTTTTCTAAGTATCTTACGGATTTTACGGAGGAGGAAATACGATACTGTACCGAAAGTGCTTATAATGATAAAAGCTTTGATTCGGAGAATATTGTTGAAATGGAGAATATCGCCGAGGGGGTTTACCTTTTGGAGCTATGGCGCGGACCGACCTGTGCTTTTAAGGATATGGCTCTTCAAATACTCCCATACCTGCTTTCTGTTTCAGCAAAAAAAATAAATATCAATAAGGAAATAGTCATCTTAACGGCGACCTCGGGTGACACGGGCAAAGCCGCGCTGGACGGCTTTAAGGATGTTGACGGCACTAAAATTATAGTGTTCTACCCCGATGAGGGGGTCAGCGCGATACAAAAGCTTCAAATGACGACCCAAGACGGCGATAATGTAGCCGTCTGCGGCGTGAGGGGCAATTTTGACGATTGCCAAAGCGGCGTAAAGGCTCTGTTTACCGACCTTGAAGTCAATAAGCTTCTTGAAGAAAAGGGAATGGTTTTTTCAAGCGCGAATTCTATAAATTGGGGGAGGTTGCTCCCGCAGATTGTTTACTATGTATCGTCCTATGCGTTGCTTGTTAAAAACGGAGATATTAAGGCGGGCGAAAAAATTAATATTGCCGTGCCGACGGGTAATTTCGGAAATATCCTTGCGGCTTATTTGGCTATGGAGATGGGGATACCTGTAAACAAGTTTATCTGCGCTTCAAATAAAAATAATGTTTTGACCGATTTTATCAAAACAGGGGTATATGACAAAAACAGGGAATTTTTCACCACCCTTTCACCCTCTATGGATATTTTGATTTCAAGCAATCTTGAAAGACTGCTGTATATAATGTGCGGACGAGATGACACATTGGTAAAAGAATGGTTTGACAAGCTGGCAAAGGACGGCAGATATGAAGTAACCGATACTCTGAAAGCAAAGCTTGCGGAAAGCTTCTACGGAGGCTTTTGCGATGATGAGCAAACCAAGGAAACCATAAAGGAAATCTATGACAAATACTCCTATACGCTTGACACGCACACAGCCGCCGCAGTTAGGGTTTATGAGGACTACAAAGCTGAAACGGGCGACTGCCTAAAAACTGTCATAGCCTCAACGGCAAGCCCCTATAAATTCGGAAACAGCGTTATCGAAGCGATTACGAGCGAGCCCCTTCCTGCGGCAACGGATGAATTTGCCGTAATAGATAAGCTTTTTAAGCTTTCGGGAATGTCCGTCCCCCAATCATTATCGGAGCTTAAAAATAAAAAAGTTCGCTTCGATACGGTTATAGGCAAGGATGAATTGCAAGCCTATGTCTTTAAAACAATTAACAGTTAACAATGAACAATGAAGGTGTTACGCCCTTGGCGTAACATTTTAAGTAGTTTATTTTAACTATTAAACTACACGCCTAGCTAAACTATTACAATCCGTCGGCGAAGCCGACACATCAATTGTTAATTGTTAATTGTTAATTGTCAATTGTATTTAAGAGCTGGGAGTTTGATGTATGCTGTTTGTTATTGCCGACCTTCATTTGTCATTATCCGTAAATAAGCCGATGGACATTTTCGGCGGTTGGGATGACTATATGGAGCGTTTGAAAAAAAGCTGGAAAGAAAAGGTTTCTTCCGAGGATACGGTGGTTATACCGGGCGATATATCATGGGCTATGAATTTCGAGCAAGCCCGGGCTGACTTTGAGCTGCTCAATCAATTACCCGGCTTAAAAATAATTCTGAAAGGAAACCATGACTATTGGTGGAGCACTGTCAGCAAAATCAATAAATTCCTAGCAGAAAACGGCTTTAACAGCATAAAAATACTGCATAACAATCATTACGCTTACGGAGAATACGGAATCTGCGGCACTCGCGGCTGGATTAACGAAACGGAAGAGCCAGCCGATGCCAAAGTGCTGGCAAGGGAAGTCGGGCGGCTTGAAGCGTCCGTAAGTTCTGCGGTAAAGAAGGGGTTAACGCCGATTGTGTTCCTGCACTACCCCCCGGCTTACGGCGGCGAATATAATCGGGGCATCATGGAGGTTTTACATAGGTATCATGTTAAGCAGTGCTTTTACGGACATCTGCACGGCGCGAATTCTCATAAAAAAGCTTTGCGCGGAGAGCATGACGGCATAAATTTCGAGCTTATTGCAAGTGATTATGTTCAATTTATACCTAAACAAGTGTTCTAATTTGTGCATAATGAGGAAATATTGCATAATGCCTAGAAAAATTTATAGAGATGTGTTATAATGTTTTACATGCTGTGAGAAAGGTTGGTCAAAAATAATGGCTGTTATTACTAACAATAAAATTGAGGAAAACAAATACGAGCTGCTTATTTCAATTAATGCCGAGGCGTTTGAAAAGGCGGTTAGCAGTGTTTATCTTAGAGTTCGCAACCAAATTAATATCAAGGGGTTCAGAAAAGGCAAAGCTCCCCGCCATATGGTAGAAAAGCTTTACGGGGAGGACGCTTTTTATGAAGATGCCGTAAGGGATTTAGCCCCCGGCGAGATTATGAACGCGGTTGAAGGCGAAGGCTTTGAACTGGTGGACACTCCGAAAATGGAGGTCATCTCCATGTCAAAGGAAGACGGCGTTGAGATTAAGGTTACGGCTACGGTAAAGCCGGAGGTAACGATTTCGGATTACAAAGGTATAGAGGTTGAAAAAGTTGTCAAGGCTGTAACAGAGGAAGCTTTGGATGAACGGTTGCAGGCTTTGAGGGAAAGAAATTCAAGGCTTGTTACTGTTGAGAACAGACTGGCGCAAGATGGGGACGTAGTCATCATTGACTTCGAGGGCTTTATAGACGGAAAACCCTTTGACGGCGGCAAGGATGAAAACTTTGACCTTGTCTTAGGCTCGGGTCAGTTTATACCCGGCTTTGAGGAGCAAATCATAGGCAAAAGTGCCGGAGACGAATTTAAAGTGAATGTTGACTTCCCGGAGGACTATCATTCTGTAGAGCTTGCGGGTAAATCGGCTGAGTTTAACGTAGTTCTGCATGAGCTCCAAGAAAAAGAAATGCCGGAGCTTGATGATGAGTTTGCGAAGGATACCTCCGAATTTGAAACCCTTGACGAATTGAGAGAGGACTTACGGCAAAGGATGGAAAAGCTGAACAGCGAGGAAGCCGACCGAGAAGCGGAGGACGCGCTTTTCAGAAAGCTTGCCGAAAATGTAGAAGCCGAAATCCCCGTTGTGATGTATGAGCAGAAAATCAGCGAGATGGTGCGCGACTTGGAGTTTAGAATTAGCCGGCAGGGGCTTACCATGGAATCGTACCTGAGATTTTCCAATACAAACATGACCGAGCTTAGGGACGGCTTCAGGGAAATAGCCCAGCTTCAAGTTAGGGTAAGGCTGGGGCTTGAAAAAATTGCAAAGCTTGAAAACCTTGAGATTACCGAGGAAGAGGTTGAAGCTGAAATCAATAAAATCGCCGAAACATATGATTATACGGCTGAAAAGGTTAGGGAAATCGTTAAACTGAAGGCTGTGGAGGAAGACCTTTTAGTGGAGAAGGCATCCGAGCTTGTAAAGGAAAGCGCGAAATTTATCTGATGCTGTTTTCCCTTAGGATTTTGGGAGAATCGTGCAGGTGTATGAAAGGTTGTTTTATATGAGTTTTATACCTTATGTTATTGAGCAGACCGGGCGGGGAGAGCGTTCCTACGATATTTTTTCACGTCTTTTAAACGACAGGATTGTCATGCTGTCCGAGGATGTGAACGATGTTACGGCAAGCTTGATTATAGCCCAGCTTCTCCATTTGGAGGGTCAAGACCCCGAAAAAGATATATCGCTTTATATAAACAGCCCGGGCGGCTCGGTTACCGCGGGTATGGCGATTTACGATACGATACGCTATATCAAGTGCGATGTATCCACTATATGTATGGGGCTTGCCGCTTCTATGGGGGCGTTTTTATTGTCTGCGGGGGCTAAGGGCAAGCGTTTGGCTTTGCCTAATTCCGAGATTATGATACATCAGCCGCTTATTTCCGGGGGATTGTCCGGGCAATGCACCGATATTAAAATCCGCGCGGACCATCTTGTTAAGACCAGAGAAAACTTAAACCGAATTCTTTCGGAAAACACGGGCAAGCCGATTGAAACAATCCGAGCCGATACGGAGCGCGATAATTTCATGTCCGCCGAGGAAGCGGTTGCATACGGTATTGTTGATAGGGTCGTCCACAAGAGGAGTGCGGAAAACAGCTAAGAGTATAACTAATAGGGGTTTTGTTTTTATGGAAAAAGGTGTCAAGAAATGTAATTTTTGCGGCAGAAATGAGCATCAAGTTTTGAATATGTTTTCGGCAGGTGCTTCAAACATTTGCGAGGACTGTGTAATACATTGCTATGAAATGCTTGTTGAAAATGAGGTTTTTATTGCTCCGCCTGCGGCAAAGGAAAAACAGGGTAAGGACGGCGACAAGGCGGCACTTCCCGATATTAAATTGATTAAGCCCGTCGAAATCAAAAAGGTGCTTGACGATTATGTTATAGGGCAGGAGCAGGCGAAAATATATCTTTCCGTTTCGGTTTATAATCACTATAAGCGCATTATGAACGGGGAGGACGGCGTTGAAATTCAAAAGAGCAATGTAATTATGCTGGGTCCTACCGGCGTGGGTAAAACCTTTCTGGCTCAGACTTTAGCAAGAGTCATGGAAGTTCCTTTCGCTATTGCCGATGCCACTACGCTTACCGAAGCGGGCTACGTGGGCGATGATGTTGAGAATGTGCTTGTCCGCTTGATTCAAGCCGCTGATTTCAATGTTGAGTTGGCGCAAAGAGGGATTGTTTACATTGACGAGATTGACAAAATATCCCGTAAATCGGAAAACACATCCATCACAAGAGATGTCAGCGGCGAGGGCGTTCAGCAGGCTTTGCTGAAAATTATAGAGGGTACTGTTTCAAATGTGCCGCCGCAGGGAGGCAGAAAGCATCCGTCTCAAGAATTTATACAGATTGATACCAAGAATATCCTTTTCATATGCGGCGGGGCTTTCGATGGTCTGGATAAGATTATTCAAAAGCGCACCGCTTCCTCTGCCGTCGGATTCGGAGCGGATATAAAGACTAAAAAGGAAAAGGAAAAAGGGGTTTACAAGGACGTTGTTCCGCAGGACTTGGTAAAGTACGGTCTTGTCCCCGAGTTGGTCGGGCGGCTTCCTGTTATGACGATTCTTGACGAATTGGATGAGAAATCTTTAATCCGCATTATGAAAGAGCCTAAAAATGCCCTTACAAAGCAATACGGCAGGCTTTTTGAAATTGACGGCGTGGAGCTTTCGTTTGAGGACGGAGCGTTAAAGGCTATAGCCGAAAAAGTAATTGACCAAAAAACCGGCGCGAGAGGGCTTCGCACCATTGTTGAGAAAATACTGATGCCGATTATGTTTGAAATACCATCAAACAAAGAGGTACGCAGTGTGAGGGTAACGGAGAAATGCGTTAACGAAAATGCTTCGCCCGAGGTGATTATCAGCAAAAAATCCGGGTTTAGAAAATAAGGGGTATAATATATGATAATAGTATTAAAAAACGGCGTTGAAAGAGCGCAGACGGAAAACCTTGTCGAATGGGTAAAAAGCCAAGGTTTGAGCGCGCATTTAAGCGAGGGGCAGTTTCAAACCGTTATAGGTTTAATCGGCGATGTATCAAGCATTGACATGGAGCTTATCAGAGGGCTCAGCATAGTTGATAGCGTCACGCGGGTTTCCGAGCCCTATAAAAACGCCAACCGCAAATTCCACCCGGACGACACGGTGATAGAGGTCGGGCTGAAAGACAGCTTAAAGGTAAATATAGGCGGCGAAAGCAATTTTGCCGTGATTGCAGGACCTTGCTCTGTTGAATCAAAGGAGCAAATCTGCGAAATCGCGCAGGCGGTTAAAGCTGCCGGGGCTAACCTGCTTCGCGGCGGGGCATTTAAGCCGCGCACCTCTCCTTATGATTTTCAAGGGCTGAAAGGCGACGGAATAGAGTTGTTGCTTGAAGCGAAGCAACTTACGGGACTGCCGATTGTCACCGAAATCATGGACCTTTCGCACCTGCCGCTTTTTGACGAGGTTGACGTGATTCAAGTCGGTGCGAGAAATATGCAGAATATGGAGCTTTTAAAGGCTCTGGGCAGGACGGATAAGCCGATTCTGTTAAAAAGAGGCTTAGCAAACACGCTGCAGGAGCTTCTTATGAGTGCCGAATACATTATGGCGGGGGGAAACAGAAAGGTTATCCTTTGCGAGCGCGGGATTCGCACATTTGAAACGGCAACACGGAACACGCTTGACATTGCCGCTGTCCCCGTATTGCGCGAGCTTACTCATCTGCCTGTTATAGTAGACCCGTCTCATGCCTCGGGAATGGCAAGGCTTGTCAAGCCCCTGTCTCTTACGGCGGCGGCGGCGGGCGCGGACGGGGTTATGATAGAGGTGCACAACAATCCGCAAGCCGCACTCTGTGATGGCGCGCAGTCGCTTACCCCGGAGCAATTTGCCGAAACGCTCATTGCCGTGAATAAGGTTCGGGAGGCGTTAAAGCAGTGACAACGGGTATAGTGGGCTTAGGTTTGATAGGCGGTTCTTTGGCTAAGGCAATCAAAGAAAAAAATCCGCATAAGGTATTGGGCTTTGATATTTCCGAAAGCTCCTTTCTGGAGGCGAAGCTGGTAGGAGCGGTTGACGAAAGGCTTGACGACAGCAATTTATCAAGCTGTGATTTCGTAATAATCGCGGTTTATCCGTCAGCCGCCGTAAATTATATAAAGGAAAACGCGGCGCGCTTTAAAAAAGGCGCGATTGTTGTTGATTGTTGCGGCATAAAGCGCGGGATTTGCGCGGAAATTATGCCTATAGCCTCTGAAAACGGCTTTTACTTCATCGGCGGTCACCCAATGGCAGGTACTCAGGCTTGGGGCTTTAGATATTCGCGCGGCTCACTCTTTAACAAAGCCTCGGTTTTACTTACCCCGCCGGACGGAATAGATATAAATATTCTTGAAAGGGCAAAAAGCTTTTTTTCAAGGCTGGGCTTCGCGGAAGTAGTATTTACCACCCCGGGTGAGCATGACCGTATAATCGCATACACGTCTCAGTTACCCCACGCCGTTTCAAGCGCGTATATAAAAAGCCCCGCCGCGGCGGAGCATAAGGGCTTTTCAGCCGGCAGTTACAAGGACATGTCGCGCGTTGCGAAGCTGAATGAGGACATGTGGTGCGAGCTTTTCCTTGAAAACAGCGATTACCTAGCCGAAGAAATAGATTCCCTCATTGAGAAGCTTTCCGAATACCGCAACGCCGTTAAAAGCGGCGATGCGCTTGCATTACGGAAATTGCTTGAAGAAGGCAGAATCCGCAAAGAAAGCATTGAGAAAAGCAGAGGAACGGGAGCTTCACAAAAATAAGCCTTATATAGTCGCTCAGCTTCAAAAGTGCCGGGCGACTATATTGTACATTGATTTAAGACTTTTTTGCAGATTCTAAGAAAGCTTATTGTTCTTTAGCTCCTTAATTTCGTCTTTTTCTATTTCGCTGAGATAATCGTCAAAATCATCCATTTCGTCAAGAGACCAATTGTAGTCATCGTGATAACCAAAATCCTCCAGATTCCCGGACAATGCCCTGCGGCTCTTGATAACGGCGATAATGCTTAAAATAAGGGCAATAAATGAAATGAGCGCGCTAAGCAGTGCTACAAGCTCCGCAAAACCCAAGCCTAAATCCTCGCATTTTTTACAGCAATTTTTCATAAAGAACATCCTTTCAGTATTTTTTTCCTAAAAACCTAATATATGGAGTTTAATTTAATTTTATCATATAATCGTTTAAATGTCAAGGGGGTTGTGTGTATGATTCATGATTTCACCGAAATCAATTTTTTACTTGACATCATTTAATTTTTATTGTATAATAAAAATAACCCGAGCTATCGGTTTATTCGGGTGTAAATCTTAGTCGAGTTATTTATAATTTCTTATACGAAGGGAATTGAAGTGATGTTCAAAAAAAGAATACTTGCGTTATCCTTAATAGTGACCGTTGCGGCGTCCGGCTGTTCATTGTTCGGCGGCGGCGGTGAGAGCTCCGGCGGAGCGGATGCCGATGCTTTGAATCAGCAAATTGCGCGGCTTGAAGGTCAAGTTGAATCTTTAAGGGAGCAGACGGTAACAACGATAGGCTTCCGAAGCAGAGATGACCACCTTTCGGGTGCGAGCCACCCTGCTGTCAGCGCGGCTATTTCGGTTAAGGAGGAAACCATGTCGTCCTTGCCGCCTACTATTACGATTAAGGACAAGGAGTACAGCACCCGCTTAACCTCGCTTTCTCTCAGCAGCATGGATTTAACAAACAGGGATATTGAAAACCTTAAATACATGGTATATCTTGAGGAGCTTCAAATATTTCAAAATAAAATCAGCGATTTAACGCCTTTGACGGGTCTTACAAGCTTAAAAACCCTCTCGCTGTTCAGCAACGAGGTTTCGGATTTAACGCCTATTGCAGGGCTGGCTCAGCTGGAGGCTCTCTACCTGCGCTCAAATAAAATAACCGATATATCACCGCTGGAGGCTCTTTTGAACTTGAACACCCTTGACATATCTCATAACGACATATCGGACATATCCGCGCTTTCCGAGATGACCGAAATGCAGCTTCTACGCATAAACCATAATAGAATCGCTAATATTTCGGGGCTTAAGAACATGAGGAATCTCAACCGCGTTCATATGCAGAACAACCATATCAGCGATATATCCGCTTTCATGGGCTTAAATAACATTACGGAAATTTATGTAGACAGCAATAATGTGTCCAACATTGAGCCGCTTCACGGGATGACTACTTTAGGCTGGCTTAAAATCAGCAACAACCCGATTCATGATATAAGCGCGGTAAGCTCGCTTATAGGTTTAAGAAAGCTCTATGTCGAAGGGCTTGATATTGACAGTTCGGTTTTAGACGCGCTTTCATCAGAATTGCCTCGTTGTGAAATAATAAGGTAATAAGCTCAAAAAAGCCGAAAGGGGAGTATGTCATAGCTATGGCGTTAAAAAAAATAACCGTAAAAGCTTCGAGAGGCTATGACATTTTGATTGGCGGGGGGCTTTTGGA
Organism: Oscillospiraceae bacterium; assembly: GCA_009777725.1. Lineage (GTDB taxonomy): Bacteria > Bacillota > Clostridia > Oscillospirales > Ruminococcaceae > UBA946. The sequence goes on from WRLG01000024.1 coordinate 30,362, forward strand.
TAACGCGGCGGAGCATATGAAGCGCGCCGTTAAGGCTAAGAATTTCGCTGTTATAACAGACGATCATGTTGCTCCTTTATACGGGGATAAGCTTGCCGATTCCTTGAAATCCGCGGGTTTTTCGGTTTGCCAAAAGGTATTTCCTCACGGAGAAGCTTCTAAAAGTTCTTACACCCTTAATGCTATATACGATTTTTTAAGCGAAAACAGCGTTACCCGCTCAGACTGCGTACTCGCTCTGGGCGGCGGCGTTGTCGGTGATATTGCGGGGTTTGCGGCGGCGACCTATCAGCGCGGGATTGACTATATTCAAATCCCCACATCGCTTTTAGCGCAAGTCGATTCCTCCGTTGGAGGCAAAACTGCTATAGATTTGCCATCGGGCAAAAATCTTGTCGGGGCTTTTTGGCAGCCGCGCCTTGTTTTGATTGATACCAATACCTTAGACACCCTGCCGGAGGAGTTTTTTATTGACGGATTAGGCGAGGTGATAAAGTACGGCATGATTAAATCAAAGTCTCTCTTTGAATTATTGGAACGGCATGATTCATTAGGTATAAGGGGTGTTTTGGAGGACGTAATATACGAATGTGTATCTATCAAAGCCGCCGTTGTGGAAGCGGATGAGTTTGATTCGGGCGAAAGGATGCTGTTAAATTTCGGGCATACGCTGGGACATGCCATTGAGAAAATGACAAATTACACGGGCATATCCCACGGCAGGGCAATCAGCGTAGGGATGAGGATGATTACCAAAGCCGCCGAAAACTCCGCGCTTACCGCCAAGGGGCTGACCAATCGGCTGACCGCCTGCCTTGAACGCTACGGCTTAAACGCCGAGGTTGCTTTCACCCCCTATGAGCTGGCTAAAGCCGCCTTGAACGATAAAAAGCGGATGGGGGAAATGATTCATATCATAGTCTGTAAGGACGCGGGCAAATCCGAGGTAATAAAAATGAGCACGAATGAATTTATCCTGCTGTTAAGCTGAAAAATGCTCCGTTAAACGGGGCATTTTTTGCGGGAGACAGATTTTAAACAGGCTCTAAACCAACGAATACAAATCAAAAATATTCCCGCCCCCGTTTCTTTTGATAGCATCGTTCATAAAATTGACTGTTGTGCGATATTTTTTGGTTAAATCCGAAACTGTAATTTCAATCGGCGTTTCGGGCAGTGTCATGTATAAGACATCCTTTTGAACATCGGCGAAATCGTGCATTTCATCTGCAAAATCCCCTATGCCTTTCTTTAAGAAGCAATATGCCTCATCGCATGATTTTGAAAGCAACGCTTTACCCATAGTCAGCGTGTTAAGCTCCATTTTTTCATAAATTTTTGCCGTTGAAACAGCGGCGATATTGAGGTTCAGCAAAATTCTCAGAGCAATTTTATTTATAACTTTTTGTGACAGCCCCTCACTGCCCAAAACCGCGAATATCTCGTCCAGCATCCTCAATGCTTCTTCTTTATTACCGTCTGCCGCTTGGTCTATAAGGCGTTTTTCTTTGTGATGCGGGTATAGAAATTCAATTTCCTTACCTTTAAGATAATGAATATGCACAACGCTGTTGTTCCCGAAAAGAGAGAGCGCGGAAGCCGCCCTCCGCGCTTCCTTTACACATATGTAAAGCTCCGATGCCTTACAACGCTGACGGCTTATGCCGATTGAAAAAAGCGCGTTGGTCCTTTCAAGCAGGACCTGCCGAAGTCGGTCGGCGGTTTCAAGGCAAAATTCCTCGCTCGGCGAATTGTCAAAAATCAGGCATAGCTCCTTAAAGCTCAGGCGCAAAGCATAGCCCCGATTTAACTCGGTCAATATTTGTAAAGCCGCTTCATAGACTTCACTGTGATACGAATCGGCGGTTATGCTTATAACGGAGTATGACGGCTTCCATTCGGGCATAGCGTCCTTTAAAACCTCGGCGGCATCCATGTCGTTCCAGAAATGCGGAATTAGCAGGGCTGACAGTTTATTTTGCGAATATTCTTCATTGCGTATGATATGCTCATCGGGCATATCGCAATATGATTTAAGGTCGGGGTTAAACTCGCGCATAACGATTACCTTATCTATATTTTTCAATACGTTTTCAAAGCTGATGGTATTTCCTGCCACTATAATTTTCGTTCGCGGGAAAAAATGGGCTACGTTATTTAAAACCGAATATGCGTGACCCTTGATTAAATTCATAGAGCATACTGCGAAGTGTATTTTTTCGTGAGTCAGCAGGTATACAAGCTCGGATAAATCATTGCATATTTCTACCGTATTATACCCGTTTTTGGCAAGAGAATGTTTCCATCGATTTCCCTCTAAAATACTTTTGTTTGCTACAACTACGTTGAACATCGTAAAATCACGCCTTTCTTATGAGATGCCGAACAGAATCTGATTGCTTTTTAAATCTCATTGTTAATTTTATCATATATAAAGCGAAAATGCAATATTTTTTTAAAAATTTGCGGGAATAAAAATCGGAAAGATAGGGTGTAACCTATGAAGCTTGACCGCCTGCTCGGTATACTGACCGTCCTGCTCCAAAAGGACAGCGCGACCGCGCCTGAATTAGCCGAAAAATTCGAGGTCTCCCGCCGCACTATCGGGCGGGATATTGACGCGCTTTGTATGGCAGGAATCCCTGTTGTCGCCCGTCAAGGGAGCGGCGGCGGACTTTCGATTGCAGAAGGGTTTAAGCTGGACAAAAGTATTTTGACTACGGAAGCTTTGCTGTGCCTAACCGTCGGTTCAATTGAACTCAACCTCACTTCTTATCACAAGAAGCAATTGACAGAGAAAATCAAGTCAATTAATCGCGCGATTCTCAATAAGCATTTTATTGAATTTGATTATTTTTACGACAAAGGCACGTGCCGCCGCCGTATTGAGCCTTATTTTGTTATTTTTCAATGGTCGTCTTGGTATGTTTTCGGGTTTTGTTTGGAGCGGCAGGATTTTCGGTTGTTCAAACTCCAGCGGTTATGGGATTTTCACTGTTGTGATGAGCGGTTTGAACCCCGGGAGATTCCGCCGGATAAGCGTGACTTTAACGCAACCTTTAAAGACGACATTAAACTTACCGCATTATTCGACCCGTCTGCAAAATATCAGCTTATTGAAAATTACGGGCTCAATTGCTTTACCGAAACGGACGAGGGCTTGCTCTTTAAGTTTGGGTTTACAAACCGGGATTATCTTGTAAGCTGGTTACTTAGCTTCGGCGGCAACGTCAAAGTCTTAGAACCCGATTATATAGCCGAAGATTTAAAAGCCGCCGCTGAAAAAATTTTAGAAAATTATAAATAAACAAGACATACTGTTGTCCTGTTTAACGTGATATAATAGGTTGAGAACTCACGAAAGGAGGGCGGCTGAATGCAGAAAAAGGCTTTGGTAATAATTGATATTCAAAATGACATAACTAAGAATTACAAGCAGATTATCGGCAACATTAACAAGGCAGTTGATTGGGCGGTTGCTCATAATATTCATATTGTCTATATAAGGCATGAGAATTTATCAGCCGGCACGAGGACTTTTAAACCGGGGACTAAAGGGGCTGAATTGGTTTCGGATATGAAAATAGCCTCGGATAATATTTTTACAAAATCTAAGGGAAACGCTTTGAGCTGTCAGGAATTTGCGGATTTTATTGTTGAAAATGAAGTGTGCGAATTTTACATAGCGGGAGCGGATGCTGTCGCTTGCGTTAAATCAACTTGCTACAATCTACGCAAAGCGAATTATGGCGTTACTGTTTTGCAGGATTGTATTACAAGTTATGACAAGAGCAAAATTGATGAAATGCTTCGTTATTATGAAAGCAAGGGCTGTGAAATACTGTGTTTTGATACCTTGCGTGAAGTATGTCATTAATCGGTTCGGGATTTTTAAAAAAATTTGAGGGAGGATTAAAACCATGCAAGAATACGCAAGTAAAGCCGCTTTGATTGATGAAATCAAAAAGACGGCAGGGTTATTCATAAAAGAGTTTGACGATGTAGCGGATGCCGACAAAGACCTCCGCTTTGACGGAGTTGACCGCACACCGGGGGAAATCATCGCATATCAACTCGGATGGATGGGGCTGATTCGCGGTTGGGATAAGGACGAGCTTTCCGGGAAAGAAGTCATTACGCCCGCACCGGGTTACAAATGGAATCAAATGGGCGAGCTTTATCAGGGGTTTTATGACAAATATAAGGACGAGCCGTTACCCCGATTAAAGGAATTATTTGTCACCGACCTTGATTCCTTTATTGATTGGCTTGGTGCATTCTCCGATGATGAATTGTTCAAACCCGGCGGCAGGAAATGGGCGGCATCCACACCATCAAATTGGTCGCTCTGGAAATGGGTACACATCAACACAGTCGCGCCGTTCAAGTCGTTCCGAAGCAAAATCCGCAAGTGGAAAAAACTGCGCGCGGAGGTGTAATAAAAATGCCGATTGATTTTAAGAAAGAATACAAAGAGCTATATCAGCCCAAAACAACCCCCGCCGTCATTGACGTGCCGGAGATGGTATTTCTTATGGTTGACGGCAAGGGCAACCCGAATATCAGCGAAGAATATCAATCTGCCGTTGAGTTGCTTTACGGGCTTTCTTATACCATTAAAATGAAACATAAATCGGTTTTGGAGTATGTTGTTCCGCCCCTTGAGGGATTGTGGCGGTTAGCGGACGGCTCGGAAGAATGGTATAAGGACAAGGAAAAATATCGCTGGACTTCTATGATACGCCAACCCGAATTTGTCACCGCTGAAATCTTGGACGAAGCAAAAGCCGCACTCAATCAGAAAAAACCGCACCTTGATACGAAGAGAGTGCGGTTTGAAAAGTTCACTGAGGGGCTTTGCGTTCAAGCAATGCACATTGGTTCTTACGATGACGAACCTCGCACAAACGCCGCAATCATGGAGTTTATTAATGCTCATGGATATGTCAGCGACATAAGCGAAACCCGCCGCCACCATGAAATTTACCTGAACGACCCGCGAAAGATTGCGCCGGAGAAGTTGAAAACCGTAATCAGGCATCCGATTAGAAGTCAATGAAAGGAGCACGCAACATGAAATATGAATGGTTAGAATCCTACGCGATGTCCAAAAAAGGCGCGTATAAAGAATGGAAACAAGAGTGGGAAGTCCACCGCTATATGCTCCGCGACAAGATGTTTATTATGCACGGGGGCGATAAAAGCGGCAAGGAAATTATCACGCTAAAGCTCGACCCGTTAGAGGGTGAATTTCTCCGCAAGCAGTACAAGGGCGATATTGTGCCGGGGTATTACATGAATAAGGAGCATTGGAATTCGGTTTATGTTGACGGCAATGTTCCTGACGACGTTCTGCGTGGTATGGCGGACAAGTCTTATGACTTGATTCTAAGCGGATTCAGTAAAAAAATTCAAAAAGAAATTTTGGGAGGGTAACGACATGAGCGAAAAACTGAAAAAAGCAAGCGAAATCATCAAGGGAAGAACCGCATCGGGCGAGTACAAGAACCAATACTGTGTTCTCGCGCAGGAGGATTTGGACGGTCACTTGACCGCCGCTGTCATTACGCCGTCTACATCAGACGGAATACGGCAACTTACGTTCTGTTCCGGTATCGGAAGTAATTGGGCAAAACGTGCCGAGCGTGACAACCGTGCCGCCGTCTGCTTTTCGTCCGAGGAGTATAGCATTACTTTGAGGGGAAAACTTGAAATTTTAACCGATGATGCAAGCAAGCAAGAGAACTGGTATAGCAGCTTGGAGAACCACTTTTCCGGTGCAGACGACCCAAACTACTGCGTTTTGCGGTTCACAACCGAGAAATATAAGCTGTTTGTTGATTGGGAAGAAACAGAGGGTAGTTTGTAGCACACAAATAACTCCGCAGTTAAGGTCAAGAAATACTCCGCCGTTTTAATGCAAAATGCTTGTGTTTCAAGGCGAGCCGTATGGAGAGGAAGATTTTGAGCAAGCCATCGGAACTTGCATGGAGCAAATTAACAAATACAATCCCGAAGTTTACGGCTATGAATACGCCGGCGAGCTTGCGCCGAAAATGCAGCTTGCGCCGATGGGCTGGCGTGGGTATATCGAAATGCGCCCGATAAGGGAGAAAGCGTAAAATAAAGAGCCTGTATTCAAAGAAAAGCACACCATAAAGTAAATGGTGTGCTTCTATGAATACAGGCTCTAAAAAATCATAGTAAGGCTTCTGTGAAAAGAACTACGTATTTTGCGGACTCCCCGCCTTTGCCGTAAATCTCAACATCGCCCGAAGAAAGGGCATCGGTGAGCTTAACCTTGCCTTCCATAACCTCGGCGATTTTTCCTGCGGCTCCTTTAATCCAAATATCCGCTTCGTCGTATCTGTGCTTTTGGACTGAGGCTTTGCCGCTTTCAATCAAGATATAAAAATCTCTTTGAGAACCGCCCTCCATAACCTCAAAGGTAGCGGCGATTTTATCTGAAATCTTAGCTACACTGTCCTTTTTAGCTTTAACGCTGGATTTAGCAACCGCAAACACATCATCATAACCTATATTTTTTTCAACGGGTTTCTTCACCGACTTTTTCGCTACAGGTTTTTCCGCTACAGGCTTTTCCTCGGCGGTTTTTTCGGCAACGGGTTTTTTCACGATGGGCTTTTCGGCAATCGGCTTTTTGACTGCGGGCTTTTCCGTTGCGGCGGGCATGATTTTTTTCTCAGCCGCTAAAACGGCGGGGGGGATGCTTGTCTTTTTCTCCGCTACTTTAGCAGTCGGCTTTGCGGCGGCAGAAGCGGTTTCGGCAGCAACAGCTTTTTTAACATTTGCCATTAGACTTCCTCCTTAAAAAATAAATTCATTATGAAGATAATTATACCCCTTTTCCCCTATATTGTCAACATTTTACTGCAATATCTAAAAAAAAGACAAATTTTCAACAGCTTAATTAGGTAAATTCAACAATAAAAAGGCAGTTAAGCTCTCGCCTTGAACATCAATGAAACCAGAAGCCCCGCTGTTACGGCAGTGGTGATTCCTGCGGCGGCGGCTGTCAATCCGCCCGTGATAATGCCTATAAAGCCTTTTTCGTCAACGGCTGTTTTAACGCCCTCAACCAAAACATTGCCAAACCCTGTCAGCGGGACAAACGCGCCCGCGCCCGCAAAATCAACCAGCGGGCGATACCACCCCAGCGCGCCCAGCACAACGCCGGACACCACAAAGGTTACAAGAATACGCGCCGGAGTAAATTTAGTATAATCAATCAAAATCTGCCCCAAAGCGCAAAACGCCCCGCCGATAACAAAAGCCCAAAAATAATTTAACATATAATACCTCCGTTTTTTTACAATTGACAATTTACAATTGATAATTGACAATTAAGGATTTCGCCTTTAGGCGGAATTTAACTGTCTGAGAACCTGTCCGTGTTTGAAATAAAGACAGCATGTGAGATGCCGGGGATGCTTTCGCCCTGCTGTGCTGATGTAGGTGACATCAGCGCGCCTGTAGCGCAAAACAGGATATTTTTCAGCTCGCCTGTTTTAAGCTTATTGAGGAAATATCCGCACAGCACCGAGGCACTGCACCCGCAACCTGAGCCTCCTGCGTGGGTATCCTGCTTTTGCGGGTCGTAAAGCATAACGCCGCAGTCCTTGTGCTTCATGCTGATGTCGATATTTTCGCCTTTCAGTATGTCTATCAAGAGAGAGCTTCCTATTGTCCCCAAATCGCCTGTTACGATGGAATCAAAATCGGCGGGGGTCATTGCAGTGTCGGTCAGGAAAGTTTTTATGACATAGGCGGCGGCGGGAGCCATTGCCGCGCCCATATTTGCCGCATCCGTAACGCCCATATCGACAATCTTGCCAACTGTTACGCCCCGTATATAGGGTGCTGTATATTTAGGCGTGATTACCGCCGCGCCAGCCGCCGTTGCCGTCCATTGGGAGGTAGGCGTTCTGATTCCGCCGTAAGATAACGGGAATCGAAACTGCCGCTCTGCCGCCGCATAGTGAGATGAGGTCGCGGCGATAACATTGCCGCCCAACCCGCTGTCTGTCATAAGCGCGCCCAGAGCCAAGCCCTCGGACATAGTTGAGCAAGCTCCGTATATCCCGAAAACAGGTATATTCAGCTCGCGGATTCCGTAGGTCGTCCCTATACACTGGTTAAGCAAATCGCCCGCGAACATGTAGTCAACATCATCGGCTTTAAGCCCGCCTTTTTCAATCGCTTTATTTATAGTCCGCTTAATCAGCTCGCTCTCGGCTTTTTCCCATGTTTCCTGCCCGAAATAAGAATCCTCGCAAATCTCATCAAAGCAATAATTAATAGGACCCTCGCCCTCGGTTTTCCCCGCTATCCCCGCAAAGCTGTGAATTGTCGGCGGATTTTCCATTATAAAAGTGTTTCTGGCTATTTTTTTAGCCATTTAACAACACCCCTTTTTTAAATTAACAATTAACAGTTAACAATTGTAAATAATTGTCTGTTTAGGAGCTGTTAAGCTGTTAATTGTAATTTTACCCGCTATTGTGCTGAATATGTGTTTTTATAAATATTTTTAAAATTTATTTACATTCTCTAAGGGTATATCCAAAACTAAACGCGGCAAAATGCTTGCCGCGTTTTTGCAGGATTAAGTCAAATACCCGCTTAATTCGCTTGGAATCGCGCCGCCGCTATCGCCGGATTTGTTATCGCCTTTATTGTCGCCGGATTTACTGTCGCCTCCATCATATCCAAGAACGTAGCTGTAAACATAACCTTCGGAAACCAAGCAGAATTTTGCACCGCTTCCGTCCTCGATACAAAAGATATGCTTGCTTAAATTGATTGCCATTTTCAGAATATCCTCGAATTGATTTACAGGCATGTTTTCATAGGCGGAAAGATTCATAGGCTTATCCAAAATGATGATTTCATCGGAATATTTGCGGAGTATGCGCTTCACCTCGTACCGCTCTTTGCCCATTGTCTCGCGCGCCGTGTAGGTTATGGAGCGAATACACAAGCAAACACCCAAAAGATGAATCACAAACCATATCACGGCGAACACAGATGCGCCCGTGCCCGGCGGCTCATACGTATGAATCGGGATTGAAAGCTCAACCATCGATGTTCCGTTGCCGTTTACTTCAATGTTATATACCTCCTTGGTTAGCGGTATATTAACCGTCCGCCGCAAGGTTTCGCTAATATCGCCCGTTTCGGAACGGATATGGTATGTAAACTCCAGTAAAATATTTGCCGCGAAAGGATAAACTCTGTCAGAGGCAGTGCTTGTTCTTTGCATCTGCGCGTTATGTTCCCTTACGAATCTTCTGTAAGTGTTAATATGCCGTTGAGGATTAATCGTATAAAGTCCTCCCGGGTCTTCCGCTGCGTTTTTGCCGTTAAAATAAAGCTCATTGGTCGTTGCGCTTCCGCTTACCTCTTCAAGAGTGACCTTATCTTCATGGATTAAAGGGTTAGTAGTTGCATCGCCGTTAGCTTGACTGCTTATAATAAAAGTTTCTGTTGCGGAATATGTATAATCTATGTCGGCGGTTTCGCTTAATTTCAGTAAAAAAGAATTTTCGACTTCTATGAAATCTGTGAAAGACATAAGGTAATGCGCTTCAACCGGGCGCGGACCTGCTTTCCCGAAAGATGTGCTGTCAAGGTAATGAACCTTAAAAGAAGCATTGTTAAAGCCTTCAAATTCGACCGTATCGTCATGCGCGAAATAAGCGGCGGTGTTATATATAATAAGTGCGATTACAATTAAAAGATTAAGCCCGCAGAAAACGAGGAAAAATAGCGTAAGCTTATCGGGAGCAGGCGTGAAATTGCCGCTTTGCGCTCCTCCCCCGCCGCGTGTTCTTCCCATTGGCTTGCCATACGAATACTTTCGCCGCATACTCAGAACGCCGTTTGCGATTTCATAATAAAGCGTAGCCGCCAAAACTGCCAAAACGCCCGGAACAAGCAATAATACATGCTTTTCCGCGTAATCTGAGATTAACTCAATTTTATTCTTTTTTCTTAATTTAAAATCAACCATAAAATTTGCTCTTTTCCCAAATTATTTATTTAAACAAACGGTAAAAATTCCCGCTGAAAAACCTAAAACCATGCTTACAAGGGTTGCGCCTGCCGCCTGAAAAATGAATCCCAAATCAAAACAGGGTATCCGAGATGCGGAATATATGCTTTTACGATGCCGTAAACTTCCTCCTGCTTTACAGGCGTGGAATCCGGCGCGGGGTTCGCGTCTCCTTGCGTGATGTATAATAATTCATCATCGCTGCTATATCTGAAGTCCATCACTCTGTGAACCCTTTCAACGCTTCTGTATTTAAAATGAATAACGTCTCCTTGCTCTACCGTATAATAAACTCGTTCCGGCTTTACTTTTTCTATAAAGACAACCGCCCCCGGCTCAAATGTCCCCGACATACTGGGCGTTAAAACAACAGAGGGGTAATATCTGAAAACCTTAGCGTTAAACATAAACAAAAGCACAACGCAAACAGTGAAGAAAATCGGTGCTTTTAAAGGCTTTTTATCATATTTGGCATATCTTTTTGTTATGCGCGCAGCTTGCGGATTGCTCTCTTTTGTACTTAAAATATAAATAAACATAGCAAGGAAATACAAGGTGCTTACAACAGCCGCCCAAACCGCCCTGTGAACGCCCGGCAAAACCGGGAGCAAAGCAGGCGCAAGCGACAGCAACCGTATCACGATAAGCGATTTTAACGCCCCCCCGCGCGCCATATGCGTAAGCAGGGTGTTTAACACCAAAACGGGCAGAAACGAGATGAAGAAAAATTCCAAAATGCCCCTAATTTCAAGGGTAAAAAGCCGCCGCGCCTCATCGATTTGAATAAATGTATATACAAACACCACGATAGGCGCAATCTTATCCCGGTATTTTTCCGGCGCGCCTCTTATAATTCTTATTCTTAAAATCTCTGTTAAAATTGCCGTTGTTCCGTAAATCCAAAAATTTCTTATGACTGACTGCAAGCTTGAAACTTCCATGTTGCGGCTGAATCCTAAAAAGATTCCTGTAACGGCGAAAGCCCCCGCGTAAAGCACGGCAAAAAACACCGCAACCGCAACAGACTCGCGCGCTTTAACCGCCCCCCGCTCGTCGCGCCCCGAATAAATCAGATAAATAATCGTAACCGCAAAATACACCGCCGGGCGGAAAACCCGTTGATAAATCGGCACAAACTCACCCGGAACCAAGAACATAACAACTTGAACCGCCGCCAGCACAACCAGCACGACAGCCGCTTCGCTCAACAAAAATAACTTTTTTGTTGATATGCTCTTTGTCATAATCTTGTTCCTCCCTCCGCCGCCTGCGGGCGGCACCTCCCTCAGAGAGGGAGGCTGTAGGATAGCCTCCCTCTCTGAGGGGGGCGTCGGCGTTAGCCGACGGGGGGAGTTAACCCCGCTCCCTTTCTATTCAAATAAATCATCATGAGTTCCTGTCTTGATTAAAACTAATATAAGATTATCTTTATATTTTCTATACATTAACAACCAATCCCCCGCGCCGTCTACATGACATTCGCGGTAATCTTTTAATTTACCTTTAAGCTGATGGTCGCGGTATTTAGCGGGCATAGGCTTACCGCTCAATAATAAATCAATAGTTTTTTCTAATTTTAACATATTATAACCGCGTTTTATTAACAGCTTTCGGTTTTTCTTGAATTCGGCGGAGTATTCGGGAGTATACTTATTCATCGTAATCCTCCGTTTCGTCCTCCAAATCCATAGCCTCAAACATTTCACGCGCATTTGCATAGAATCTTGGCTTACGAGTTCCTGCTTTATATTCCTCTATAATTTGTTCCGCTTCCTCAATGGCTTTTAAAAGAGAAGCATTAGGCTTACGTTCGTGTAAATCAAGAGGAATCCGATAACCCATAGCACTGGCTTCAAGAAAATAATTAATTGCCTCATTAAAACCAAGTCCCAAAGATTCAAATGTTTCCTCAGCTTGCGTTTTTAAAACAGGGTCAAGGCGGATATTATAATTTAATGTTTCCATATGAACAACTCCTTTAGCTAATTATAGCATATAAAGGGTTAAAAGTCAATATTAAATATTAAGGCTCTACGGTAATTTAATTGCCTCAATCTCTTTTCGAGTTAAACCAGTCATGCGCGCAACTTTCTCTGAGGAATATTAATCATAAAGCCGCCTTAATTCCTCATCGGGTAGATTAGTTATCCTTTTAATAATGTCAAATGATAACCCCTCTTTAATCATTCTAACCGCATTTTCAATCGAATTTTCAAGCTTGCCCTTTTGAAGCCCTTCACGTATACCCTCTTGCCTGCCCTCACGCTTTGCATGAGCCAAAGCTGAAGCCTCGTTATGCCTTGCCAGTTTACGAAGCCGCGCGGCTTCTTGGAATTCGGGCGTAACGGTTACTGTTTTATATGCACTAATCGCCTCTTGCATTTCATCGACCTCCAAATCCTCAATTTTTTTCAAATCTTCTTCGGTTTTTGCCTTAAATAACGCAAGCCACAAACTTAGCCTATCGGTTTTTGATAAGTTTTCAACGGGTAGTTTCGGCAATTCAAAATAATGCAGACAAAATTTATCCGTCAATTGAGTATGTCGGCTTACTTCAAGCGCATGAAATTCCGAATGAAAGCCGTCATAATCTTTAAACATCGTGAAACTTACAATGCTTATAACAATCGCCTTAGGCAAATCCAAGTAACTATCGCCCGCTTGCAAAGCGGTGGAATATTCACGCGCCCAATAGTACAGACTTCGCTCAGGGAAATCGCCCTTATCATTAACTTGGACTTCAAGGTCAACGCGCTGACCATTCACCACCATGTTTATATCAAGCCTACAGAATTTATCACCAAGAGTCTCCGGCGGGATTTCGGCATTGCGGATTTCAAACTGTTCAATGCTGTCGAGAGGAATATTAATCAATGTCGCGACAAGACTTTTCAGCAGTTTAACATGTTTGGTAAAAATCATTTTAAACAGCAAGTCGTAAGTGAATTTGTATTCAAGTTCAGTCATAGATACAGCTTCCTTTATTAGTCTTATTATTTAATAGCCTCAACCTCTTTTCGAGTTAAACCAGTCATGCGCGCAACTTTCTCAATTGAATCCCCATCGGCAAGTAAATTTTTGGCAAGAGATATTTTTTCCTCACGAATCCCCTCTTGTCTGCCTTTTTGAATACCTTTACGCTCTGCATTACGCAAAGCCGAAGCTTCATTATGCCTTGCCAGTTCACGAAGCCTTGCGACTTCCTTGAATTCGGGCGTGACAGTCACTGTTTTATACGCTCTAATCGCCTCTTGCATCTCTTCTACCTCCAATGCTTCAATTTTATTCAAATCTTCTTCGGTTTTCGCTTTAAACAACGCAAGCCATAGACTAAGCCTGTCAGTTTTTGATAAATTTTCAACAGGTAATTTAGGCAGTTCAAAATAATGCAGACAGAACTTATCCGTCAATTGAGTATGTCGTTTAACTTCAAGAGCATGAAACTCCGAATGAAAGCCATCGTAATCTTTAAACATCGTGAAACTTAAAATGCTGATGACTATCGCCTTCGGTAAATCCGAGTAACTATCGCCTGTTTTCAAAGCGGTGGAATATTCCCGCGCCCAGTAATATAAGCTTCTTTCGGGGAAATCGCCATCGTTGTCAACTTGGACTTCAAGGTCAACGTGCTGACCGTTCACCACCATGTTTATATCAAGCCTACAGAATTTATCACCAAGAGTCTCCGGCGGAATTTCGGCATTGCGGATTTCAAATTGTTCAATGCTGTCGAGAGGAATATTAATTAAGGTCGCGACAAGGCTTTTCAGCAGTTTAACATGTTTGGTAAAAATCATTTTAAACAGCAGGTCGTAGGTGAATTTGTATTCAAGTTCAGTCATAAGTTTCCCCCCTTTTATTAGTTTTATTATAACAGATTTTCGGCTAGATGTCAAGCCTCGCTCCCTCCGCCGACCTCCCTGCGCCGCTCGCTCCCTCCGCCGCCTGCGGGCGGCACCTCCCTCTGAGAGGGAGGCTTAGGGGTCAAGCCCCCCTCCCGGAGGGGGGATGTCGGCTACGCCGACAGGGGGGAGCGAGACCTAGAGAAATTCGCCGTTCCTCCGCTTTTTTGCTGTCCGACCTCTCTCCGCCGCTCCCTCCCTCCGCCGCCTGCGGGCGGCACCTCCCTCTGAGAGGGAGGCTTAGGGGTTAGCCCCCCTCCCAGAGGGGGGTGTCAGCGTAGCTGACGGGGGGAGTGAGACCTAGAAGATGCCGGCGTAACAAACACTTCTAAATCTTCATCTATCTACTAACAATATCATATAAATCTAAACCCATATTAAAAAAAACCCAAATTCAACCCTTCAATTCAACCCCATAACATAATTCCCAAATAAAAACCCTGCAATTTTCATGAATAAACGCGGCGGGGAGGGGATCCCGCCGCGCTATCATGCTTGATTAGTTTGCGTATGTATTGCTACATATAAACTAAGCTTTGAATTTAAATTTAAGCTAAAATCACGGACCAGCAGGTCCATTACCGTATCCGATTGTGAGGATTTCGGAGATTGCATACGTGCCGTCTTGTGCAGGAGTTGCACCAGCAGTAAGAGCTGTGTTTCCACCCCAGCGAATAGTCAAAGTGATGTCGGTTGATTGCTGACCAACAGCAAGAGATTTTTTATCGGCATCGCCAAGTGGGACATTCGGAGAGATACCTGCAGCGGTGTTTGCACCCCAATCCACCATAACGTCAATGAACTCGTACATTGCCATACTGGTTTCAAACTCTTCAAGCCAAGCCGGAACAGAGCCTACGTTTTCAACTCTGAAAACGAACACTGCCTCTGATGCTAAATTTCCATTCGGGTCAGCAGTCCAAGGTCTGTTAAGTACAACGTCTAATTCAGCTGATTGTCCGTCAGCTGAAACTTCAATTGTGCCTGTTGCGCCTAGAGAAGCCGCTGGGTCAAATGCTGCTTCAACGATGTCAACCTTAATTCTTTCGCCTAATGTAACATTACCTCCGAATACCAACACGCCTGTTACAGCCGCGAATACAACGCCGGACAGGATGCAAACTGCGAGAACAACGGATAGATTGCGTAATCTTTTCTGGTTTTTGATTTTAGTCATGATTAAAATCTCCTTTAAATTTAAATTTTTTAGAGTTTTTCCCCTCTTATATTTTACCCCGCTTAACCGTAATTAGCGGTTGAGCTTAGTGGTAAACGAAATTAATGCGCCCTGCGCCGCTCGCTCCCTCCGCCGCGCTCCCTCCGCCGCCTGCGGGCGGCACCTCCCTCCGAGAGGGAGGCTTAGGAGCTAGCCCCCCTCCCAGAGGGGGGATGTC
>WRLG01000025.1 GCA_009777725.1 Oscillospiraceae bacterium
GTCCCCCCGCCGCCTGCGGGCGGCACCTCCCTCAAAGAGGGAGGCAAGGAGTTTTTTTTTTTTGCCTCCCTCTTTGAGGGAGGTGTCACCCGTAGGTGACGGAGGGAGGGTTCGGGC
The DNA here is from genome assembly GCA_009777725.1 of Oscillospiraceae bacterium. GTDB lineage: Bacteria > Bacillota > Clostridia > Oscillospirales > Ruminococcaceae > UBA946. Next base: position 118 of record WRLG01000025.1, read on the forward strand.
GACCGGGGGCGGTCGCCCCTACAAAAGATTGTTTATTGTGCACAAAATCAATCAGAGCGACTGAATAGATACAAAAAAAACCACCGCATACACGGTGGTTTTTTTTAAAAACTTATTCTACAACAAATACAAGCGAATTATAGTTAGAAATCGTAACGCTTACCATGCCATTCCCGCTGACAATTCTGCTGGCGGGTAGCCGTACCAAGCTTCCGTCCGGGTTGACGGAGTAAACTTTGATTACACTGCCCCAGAGTTTGGGGTCGATGTTTAGTTTTACGGAAAGGGTTACGGATTCCAAGCCGCCGAAATCGCCGTTTTCAACGAATCCCATGCCTGTCACCGCTTTTGCTTCGGGGAAATGGGACTTGATTCTTTCGGGGACTTCCACCGCGCCGCCCTTGAAATTAAGGTCTTTGAGTGCCTCGGTGTCGGTTATGTTACTGCCCTTGATGGCAACACCGTGGTTTCCGTAAGGAACCCAAACTTTTACATTGTCGCTTGCAATCGACAATGCTTCGAGAACATCTGAAGTTACGCCCAGAGCGGGGCTGAGGGTGACTGTTCCTCTGGTTGCGTTGCTGATAGCTGTTTTAGCTTCCGCGCTGTCGGCAATTACTTTTACTTCTTTGCCGCCTTCACCGCCGCTTTCGGTGTTATTCGTACCGCCGCTGCCGCCGCCGATTCCGCCGCCGGAGATGATTTGGTCACGAGCACTTCCGCCGCCGCCTCCGCTGTTTTCGCTCGGAGCTTCTTCGGTTACGTAGCTTCCTCTTGTTACGATAAAGCCGCCTTCTATAAGGTCGTCACGGGTGATAATGGTTTCATCGCCGCCTAGGGTAGCAACCGTTACGATTTTACTGCCGGGGTAAACTACGATATGTCCTGTGCTGAGGCTGGCAATATCAAAAGTCCCTCCTGCGACAATTGTAACAATCGCGTGGTTATTGAGTGTTCCGCCGTCAAAAATGACTGTGCCGTTTGCGGCGACTTCAATTTCAGCGGTTTTATTGCTTTGGCTTCCGTTTGTAAGTATGCCTTCAACGGTAAGAGTTCCGTTTGTAACCTCAATCTTTCCTAAGTTAGTTAACCTGCCGACTTTATCAGCCGCACCGCCCGTGCCTGTCGCAACAACAATATTCAATTTGCCATCATTTACAAACGAAATTGTGCCGGTTGAGCTGTTGGTGATTGTTCCAGCGTTGTTTAGCGTTCCTTGGTTATCTGTAAGTGCGCCGTTGTTGGTTATTGTACCAAAATTGGTGATAGTTCCGGCTGCGGCTTGAGTACGAAGGAGTCCGTTATTGGTGATTCTGTTGTTGTTTTCAAAAGTTCCTGCTGAAACAGTAATTTCGCCCCGCGGTCCTGCACCAGTATCATTATAGCCCCCAATTAAGATTGTTCCGTTGTTTTTAAATGTTTTGCCGGAGGCATCAAACCTAATAGTACCATAAGTTCCGGCTGTAACATTAATAGTGCCTTCGTTTGTGAAATTATCGCCGATGTAAACATTGCCCGCTACATTTATAGTTCCTGCGTTTGTGAGTGTATCGAAGAAATTCGATTCATTGGGATATGCTCCTACAACAAGCTTTTTATCGGCACTAATATTAATCGTGCCTTTAGCTGCATTAGTTAAGGTATCGCCATAGATAGAACCGCTAATAATGTTAAGAGTTCCGTTGTTCGTAAACGAATTTATAACATTAACTTCCGCATTAGTCATAAGCGCAACAGTTCCGTTATTTGTAGTGTTTTCGATTTTAGCAGGAGGGAAAATATCATCAAAAACCAAGGTCGCACTTGAATCAACGGTAAGGTCTTCTATTGTCAAATCGGTTTTAAGCGTTAATTTCCCGCCTTTAACGTCAAGCTTTTCGAGCGTTTTTGTTCCGACATTTAAAACAACGTCAGTGCTCGACCCTGTCACTTCAAAATCTATGCCCGCTAAATCGATTGAGCCTGTAATTGTAACAGTTCCCTCGCCGGAAAGAGTTATTTTCGGAGTTGCTACAATCGCAAACTTAGCCGAAGCTGCGCCGGTTGTAACAATTTCCAAGACATCTCCGTCATTCAAAGTTTGTATTGTCGCGCCGTTTTCTACAGTCAACGTATGCGGTACATCTATTCTTTCGACATAGCTTAAAACTACGCCATTGCCTGTAACGATGATTGTATCCCCTGCTTCAATTTTTCCGCCCGCGGCAGGAGTTAAGCCCGGAATAGCCGCCGCAAAGCCCGGACCGCCGGTAAGACCGTCCCAGTTTTCCGAAACGTCCATGCTTGCTGTAACTTCCCAAGTTGTATTAACAGCACTCGCCGTCAAAGGCGCGATTAATGTCACCGACAATGCCAGAGCCGCCGCCGTCAGCATTGCCAACAGCCTTTTTGTTTTACCCTTTACCATAAAATCAAAACCCACTTTCTTATCCTGTTTACTTTTATTAGGCAACAGCTTTTCCGTTACCTTACTTTAATCATAACATAAAAATTGAAAAAATGTAAGGGGTTTGGCGTGATTTCGGCATGTTGCAAAAAAAAAAAAAACGGGATTTGTGGGTTTTGCACAAAACCAAAAGGGCGGTAAAGAAATTTTTTAAAAGTATTGACAATTTTATTTTTGTATGTTATAATCATTATAATAAAAAAATAGAGAGGGCTTTTCCCTCTCTAAATATTGGGGTTAACGATGCTTCTTTTTGGTCGGAGAGCATCGTTTCTTTTTTCTTTCTGCAATGATGTCACGTATTGCAAGCACGATAAGCCCACCTACAACATTTGTCATTAAGTCCGAAAGAAAATTAAACGGATTACCCATGTATGTACACCTCCTCTCATAGGATTAAGGCAGGAGAGGCAACCCCCCTCCCGTAATCCCACGAACCTCGGTGACACGCAAACCGAAACAAATTTAAGACACGTTAACTCCTTGTGGCTTATTATAGCGAATTTTGGCGGGGGTGTCAAGGATTGTACCGAATTGTAATATTTTTTTGAAAAGTATTGACAATGGCGTTTGGTTGTGGTATAATAATTGTAATAAAGCGAACAGAGAGGTGCTAACCTCTCTGTTCTGGGGATTTAACGATGCTTTTCCTTGTCACGGGGGCATCGTTTCTTTTTTCGTTCAACGTAAATTTTACGAATTGCAAGCACTAGGAACTCGCCTGCAACGATTGCCGCTACGTCTAATAGAAAACTAAACGGATTACTCATGTATGTACACCTCCTCTCATAGGATTAAGGCAGGAGAGGCAACCCCCCTCCCGTAATCCCACGAAAATCATCGGTGACACGCAAACCGAAACAAATTTAAGACACGTTAACTCCTTGTGGTTTATTATAGCGAATTTTGGCGGAGTTGTCAATAAATGTACCGAATTGTAATATTTTTTTGAAAAATATTTTTAAATTTTTTATAAAGTATTGACAGAGCAAGGGAAATATATTATAATATAAATATAGGGAGCATACTAGATGACGGCTCTCTTCCTCAAGAATAAGTTAATTTAAAAAATAACCGCATCTTTTGGTCGAGGGGCGGTTATTTCTTTTCATTTATATCATGTATCAGTCTGATTACATTGCAGGTTGTATTAATGATAAGCAGAATCAGAACTAATGTTTCCATAAACTACCACCTCCTTTCGGAGTTGGAGGAAAAAGAGCCGCCACCGTATAAGTATGCCCCTATATTTTGAGGCTTTATGTCGGAATGGATAAGGAAAATTAAAAATGCCTCATTGTTATTATAGAGGATTTTGGCGGGGGTGTCAAGGGTTGTACTGAATTGTAATATTTTTAATATTTTTTCATTTTACCTATTGCATTAACCCAAAAAATATGTTAAAATAATTAATAGACTGTTTTTTTATACTAATTACGGAAAGGAATGAAAGGAAAAATGGCTAATATTAAATCGGCTAAAAAAAGAATTAAAGTTATAGCCGCTAAAACAATGCGGAATAAAGCGGTTAGAACTAATCTTAAAACAACGCTGAAAAAGGCGGATGCGGCTATCGCGGTGAAGTCGGGCGACAGCGAGGCGGCTGTAAGGCTTGCGATTAAGAAAGTAGACCAAGCGGCGGCAAGAAATTTAATCCACAAAAATGCCGCTAACAGGAAAAAATCCCAGCTTATGAAGAAGCTTAATACGGTTAAGGCATAGTATATGAAGCTTGACGGACGCTTGGAGGCTTGCGCGGGCTTTGTAACGGGTGAAAGAGTCTGCGATGTCGGCACGGACCACGGCAGACTTGCCGCCGCGCTTTTAAAAAGCGGCAGATGCAAAACCGCCGTTGCTTCCGATTTAAACAAAGCACCGCTATCCGCCGCGAAAGCCACGTTGGAGCGGCTCGGTGTGTCTGAACGCGCAGAGCTTGTTTTGTCGGACGGGCTTTTGAATATACGTCTGGGCGGCATAACGGACATTGTAATAGCCGGAATGGGCGGCGAGCTTATAGCTAAAATACTTTCAGAGCGCGCCTGTGAGCTCGGCGGCGTAAACCTTGTTTTACAGCCCATGACAAAGCTTTCTTTTTTGAGGGCTTGGTTAAGTGAAAACGGCTTTGACATCATAAATGAAAAAGAAGCAACGGCGCGTAACCGCCGTTATACGGTAATAAACGCACGCTTGGCATAATGTGCGGGTTTACAATGTACAGTTTGAGGAGGTCTGTTATGGCTACGGTTAAGGCGATTATGGATTTTATGGAGAAAACCGCTCCGCTTCGCCTTACCTCAAAGGATGACAATGCGGGGCTTTTAGTCGGAAGCTGTGAGGACAAGGCTGACAAGGTTATGCTCTGTCTTGACATTACAGTCGATGTGATTAACGAAGCGGCTGAAAAACACGCTGATGTTATCATTTCACATCACCCGATTATTTTCAAGCCATCGCTCAGCAGTATTTCCGTTCAGCACCCTGCCGGACTTGCCCTAAAAAAAGGCATAGCCTGCCTATGCTATCATACCTCCCTCGACATAGCCGACGGCGGAATCACCGACATGATGTATTCGCTGTTGAAAGAACCGTTGGGGCTCGGCGAAAAGCTCGGATTTTTGGAGCAGGTTTGCGAGGACAAGGGGTTCGGTTTGATTTGCAATATGAATGAGCCCGTTGAGCCTAAAAAAGCGGCTCATATGATAAAAGAGACTTTCGGTTGCAGCGTTTTGCGGTATCATGACGGCGGCAAGCCGCTCAAAAAAATTGCTTTCTGCTCCGGCGGAGGGGATTGGTTGTCTCCCGTTGCTACCCGGTTGGGCGCGGATGCTTATTTATGCGGCGATATTCGCCACCACCATTTTATAGCCGCGCAAAACGAGGGCTATTCAATTTTTGACGCGGGGCACTACCATACGGAGGTTATTTTTATACCCTGCTTGAAAAAGCGGCTTGAAGAGGCGTTCCCCGCCCTTGAAATTTTTACCGCCCAAAGCTGCTCAGACCCTGCCGGATATATTTTTTAGAACTGAATAAAAAACTACGATTCAAGCGTATAATTAAGAGGAAGAAAAAATGCAGGAAAATAGTACAAAAAAAATAATTTTCAGCGGCATACAGCCTACAGGTACATTTACCTTAGGTAACTATATCGGCGCGGTTTCAAACTGGGGGAAACTCCAAGATGAATACAGGTGCATATATTCAATCGTCGATATGCACGCCATTACCGTAAGGCAAGAACCTGCTGAACTGAGAAAAAATACGCTCGCGGCTTACGCGCTTTTGCTCGCCTGCGGGATTGACCTTACAAAAACCATCCTTTTTGTGCAGAGCCATGTTAAAGCTCACGCGGAGCTTAACTGGGTTCTGAACTGCTCGGCGCAGTTCGGAGAACTTACAAGGATGACCCAGTTTAAAGAAAAATCAGAAAAGCACCCCGAGGATATAAATGCGGGGCTGTTTACCTATCCCGTGCTCCAAGCGGCGGATATTCTCGCTTATAATGCGGATTTAGTCCCCGTGGGAGCGGACCAGAAACAGCACCTTGAATTGGCGCGCAATATTGCCCAAAGGTTCAACCATAAATACGGCGATACGTTTACATTGCCCGAGCCTTATATACCCCAAACGGGGGCTAAAATTATGTCGCTCCAAGAGCCTACCCAAAAAATGTCAAAATCCGATGAAAACCCTAACGCGGTTATATCCATACTCGATGAGCCGGATGTTATTATCCGCAAGTTCAAAAGGGCGGTTACAGACAGTGAAGCCTGTGTCCGATTTGCCGAGGGCAAGGATGGCATTAATAACCTTTTGACGATTTATTCGGTTGTCTCGGGCAAATCCGTAAGCGAAGCGGAGAAAGAGTTTGACGGAAAGGGCTATGGGGATTTCAAGTTAGCCGTAGGGGAAGCTGTTTCCGATAAGCTAAAGTCGGTGCGCGAGGATTATGCGCGCCTTATAGCCGACAAGGCGTATCTGACCGAGTGCTGTAAAAAAAGTGCTCTTACCGCTTCGGCTGTTTCGCAGAGGATTATTGATAAGGTTTACCGCAAGGTTGGATATTTAACGGTTAAATAATGAGCAAATAAATCCTAAAAAACTAAAATTAGCACAAAAATAATGATTGTTTTTGTGAATAATGCCAAATTTTCACCAAACATGCACAAAAACTATTGACAGAATCGCTCTTTAGTTGTATATTTATATGTAGCATAGTGTAAAAATGCTTCATGTAATTTTTATACAAATTGTATAACCCATATATATACATATGCTTTAGAAATTGTTGGGTTGGAATAAACTCCCAAATTCCCCAAAGCTTGGAGAGCCAAGCTGAAGCCCTTAGTATATTTAAGGCGTTCGTAAAGCGTTGCCGCGGTATTGATTTTGCGGGGCAGCTTTGCGAAGTCTGAATATAAATTTAAAAACCTTGCGCGGCGATATGAAAGCTTCTGCTCTGCCGAAAGGCTTTAAATGTCGGTTTCAGACGATATTTATATGAGCAGACTGCGGAAATTTTGCTCCTTTCAGCTCCTAAAACGAAATTGACGACTTTTCGGGCGGGAGAGGAAAGAGCCGCAGTGTTAAGGCAAGCAAAAACAAGGCTATTATATTTTTATAATATAATATATTTTAAGGAGGAAAAACCCTAATGAAAAACTTTAAGAAAATTATTGCAGCAATTGCCGCAATCGGTATGGCTGGAACCATGCTGGCGGCTTGTACCAGTGACAGCGGCAGCGGAGGCGGCGGTGGTGGAGGCGGCGGCGGCGCAACACCCTCTGAAACCATCGGATTTGAAGGCTTGCCGGAAGAAATTGACGAAGCAGCGTTGCTTGCAGACGGCGGCGGCTCTAAGCTGAAGATTTACTGCTGGAACACCGAGTTCATGGCAAGAATGACTTACGTATACGGCACGGTAGGAGTACCCGGCAAAGAAGTGACAATTTCCGAAAAGACATATACCACAGGTGCTGACGAGGAAGGCAATCCCGTAACCGAGACCATTGCAGTTATAACCTCCATCAACGGCGTTGAAATTGACTTTGTTGTAACCCCTAACCAAGGTAACGCTTACCAAGACAAACTTGACGCGGACATTGTTAAAAATACAGCCACCGATGACCCGATTGACATGTACTTAATCGAAGCTGACTATGCTATGAAATACGTCAACACGGAGTTTTCTCTTGATGTAAGCCTTCTCGGTCTTACAAATGCAGATGTTGGCAATATGTACGGTTACACCAAGGACGTTACCACGAACAACACAGACGGAACGCTCAGAGGCGTTTCATGGCAGGCTTGCCCCGGTGCTTTCATCTACAGAAGAAGCATAGCGCAGGACGTTTGGGCAACAGACGACATGACTGAAATCCAAGCAAAGGTTGCGAATTGGGACTTGTTTGAAGGCACTGCGGCTGAACTGAAAGAAAAAGGCTACTTTATGCTTTCCGGTTATGACGACAGCTACCGCGCATTCTCAAACAATGCTACCAATCCTTGGGTAGACGCGAACAACACCATTCAGATTGACGACAAAATTGGGGAATGGGTTGAGCAAACCAAAACCTTCACAGACAACGGCTGGAACAACAGAGCGAACCTCTGGAGCGACGCCTCAATGGCAGGCTTCAACGCTGACGGAAAAATCTTCGGCTACTTCGGTCCCGCTTGGTTTATTGACTTCGTTATGGCAGGCAAAGGCTCTGACGGCGACTGGGCTGCTGTAGAAGGACCTGCAAGCTTTAACTGGGGCGGCTCATGGCTCGTAGCAGCTCCCGGCACTGATAACGCGGCTCTCGTTCAGGAAGTTTTGAGAGATATGACCTGTAACGAAGATAACCTCTTAGCTGTAACCAAAGAATTCGGCGAATTCACAAACAACCGCAATGCTATGGAAGCACTTGCGGCTGACGAAAGCTACTCTAACTCATTCTTAGGCGGTCAAAATCATATCGCTGTTTTAGCTAAATCCGCTACGAACATCAGCATGGATAACATCAGCGAATTTGACCAGTTACTTACCGAAAGCTTCCAAGCGGCTATGATGGAATATTTCAATGGTAATAACACCCAAGAGGAATCCATTGAGCTCTTCTACGAAATGGTTTTGAAAAACCGTGCCCTCAACAGGTAGGTTTTAAGAGCTTAGGCATTTAATTGCGCTATGTGTGGGGCGGGCTTCTGCCCGTCTCATACTATATCTAAAAAACTTTAATGAAAGGGTAATCCGCTTTAGAGTGTCTTATTTAAGGGTTATTGAGGGTGATATGATATGGCTGCTCCGATTACCAAAAGAAAATCTATAAGTTATACGAACTGGGGATATTTCTTTATAGCACCTTTCTTTATTATTTATGCAATTTTTGCGTTTATTCCGTTACTCAGCACTTTTTGGTACAGTTTATGCGATTATTACAGAGTTGGAGTTGCCGATTGGACAGGTCCGAAGTTTATCGGGCTGGACAATTTTAAGGTGATTTTGGATTTCAGCCAGACGTACAATCTATTGGTGTATTTTAAAAATACGGTCATCATTTGGCTTGTGGGCTTTGTTCCCCAGATTATAGTTTCCTTGCTTTTGGCTTCATGGTTTACCGACCTTAGATTGAAGCTTAAAGCGACAGGGTTTTTCAAGGTTGTTATCTATCTCCCCAACGTAATCATGGCGGCTTCGATTTCAATGCTGTTCTTTGCCTTTTTTGACGACTTAGGACCTGTAAACAGTATGCTTAAAGAAGCAGGGATGATTACGGAAGCGTATAAGTTTTTTAATAACGTAACCGCTACGAGGTCTATTATAGCTTCTATAAACTTCCTTATGTGGTTTGGTAATACGACTATATTACTTATGGCGGCTATTATGGGTGTTGACACAAGCGTTTACGAATCGGCTCAGATTGACGGGGCTAACCCGGCGCAGACATTCTGGAAAATCACAATCCCGCTGATTCGCCCGCTTTTGGTTTATGTTTTGGTAACCTCTTTAATCGGCGGTATACAAATGTTCGACATACCGAGCATTATTACTAACAATATCGGTACACCCAACAGAACCGCGATGACGGTTATGATGGAATTAAATGCTTACGCAGGGAATAAAGATTACGGACGTGCTGCCGCGGTAGCTGTTGTTCTCTTTGCAGTATCTGCCTCTTTGAGCTTGCTTGTATTCTGGCTGGGTCGCGACAAGGATGCCATAAAAGTCAGAAAAGAAATGGCTAAAAGGAAGAAAGGAGCCGGATTATTATGAACGACATTGTTCGTGACCGCGATGCGATGAGTAATATTATTATTTTAAATGTTAGGCGCGCTATTGCCTATTTGGTTTTAGCAATTCTAACCTTTGCCGCGCTCTTTCCCTTTTACACCATGATTATAAACTCCACAAGAAAGCATACCGAAATTCAGAGCGGGTTCTCGTTTTTCCCCGGTTCATGGGCTGATTTTTACCGAAACTTTATGAACGCGATTAACGACCCCACGATTCCGATTATGACGGGTATGGTTAACAGCCTTATCATAGCGGTGGCGGCAGCCTTTTTATGCGTTTACTTTTCAGCGTTTACGGCTTACGGAATCCATGTTTATGATTTCAAAATAAAGAAATTTTGCTTTACCTTTATTTTAATCATCATGATGGTTCCCACGCAGGTATCCGCTCCCGGTTTCCTTAACCTCATTACAAGAATGGGATTGATGGACACTTTCTGGCCTCTAATCCTGCCCGCAATAGCCGCTCCCGTTACATTCTTCTTTATGAAGCAGTATATGGAAGCCTCCCTACCGCTTGAAATTGTAGAAGCGGCAAGGATTGACGGGTGCAACGAGTTTAAGACCTTTAACAGAATTGTAATGCCGATTTTAAAGCCTGCGATTGCAGTTCAAGCCATCTTCTCTTTCGTTGCAAACTGGAACAATTACTTTATGCCTGCCCTAATTTTGGAAACGGCAAACAAGAAAACGCTCCCTGTACTTATTGCAATGATTAGAAGCGCGGACTTCTTAACATTTGATAACGGCAAGCTTTACGTATTTATCATGCTGTCAATCCTGCCTGTTATCGTAGTTTACTTAATCCTCTCTAAATTTATCATTCGCGGCGTTACTTTAGGGGCGGTTAAAGGGTAATTTTGTTAAATTCAAAAATTTGCGACCAAATGCACGGGACGGGCTTGCCCGTCCCGTGCACCAAAAAAATAAAAAAACAGAAAGCGAAGTAATACGCTTTCTGTTTTTTTTTTTTATTGGATTATCCCGCTTTTCTTGACAGCCAAATATGCGCTATATCAAGGGCATCGTAAAGGCTGGATTTTTCGCTTGTCTTTACAATAGCCTGCATGGGGCTGAGCTTTTCGTCCGTTGCCATTTTGTATATTTTAACCTTGCTTGCTATATCTAAACCGCTTTGCTTGGTTTTTTCCGTAATTTGAAGCATGACGACATGGGTGTCCCACATATTTCCGTAGTATATTGTGTCCTTATTCCTCACAAGGGGGAGACCTTTATAGGTAAAAAATTCGGACTTCACCGCAGTGACCTCAGCCGCCGCGTTTTCTTTTTTTTCAGCCATTTTAATAATATCCTCCTTTTTTTCCATAAAAATACTATCATTTTTATGGGCTTTTATTGGTATAATAAATAAGGGTTCAGAGGGAAGCGAGCTTTCCCCAAAAGACCATGCGAAAGGGAACGGTCACGGATATGGCGTTGATTGAGCTTAAAAACATATCGAAATATTACGGCGGAGGTGAAAACAAGACCTGCGCTTTGTCAGACGTATCTTTAAAGATAAACCGAGGCGAATTTATCGCCATTGCAGGTCCGTCCGGCTCGGGTAAGTCTACCCTTATGAATATGCTGGGCTGCCTTGACATACAGTCGCGCGGGGAGTACAGGCTGGGCGGCGCAGATGTAGCAAAGCTTTCAGATAAAAAGCTTTCAAAAATACGCAACCGTGAAATCGGGTTTATCTTCCAAAGCTTTAACCTGATTCCGAATCTCACCGCTTGGGAAAATGTGGAATTGCCGTTAATATACAGAGGTATAAATTCCACGGTACGCAAAGAGCTTTCGTTAAATGCACTTGAACGGGTTTCGCTTAAAAACCGAATAAACCATCGCCCCTCGCAGATGTCCGGCGGGCAACAGCAACGCGTAGCCATAGCCAGAGCAATCGCCGCCTCCCCGCCGATTATATTGGCGGACGAGCCAACGGGTAATCTTGACAGCAAATGCGGAGCAGACGTCATGCAGATTCTATACGAATTAAACGCCCAAGGCAAAACAATCATCATCATCACCCACGATGATAAAATTGCCGCCCTAGCCGCCAGAACAATCCGCGTAACGGACGGAAGAATCGTTTCCGACATAACGGCGAAATCATCCTAGGGAGCATCCCGTATTTTAATGAAAATCCATCGTTGTAAAGAACATTATAACATATTATACACTTTTTGTCAACTATTATTTTGTAAAATGATGAGTAAAGTACCGTGGTGAATGGTAATATTGCAAGAAGCGGCTGTCATTTCATTGCTCACGCCCACGGGGAAGCTCCTTGTAAGCTTATAATTTTCAACATTATATTTTGTGCCGCAGGTTGTGACCACCGCCTCCTCGGATATGGCAAACATTGACAAATACCCGCTGTTTCCGGGAAAATCAAAGCTCCCCTTTGATAAGACATACGCCTCAAAGGAGGGTTCAATGATTCTGCCTTTGCCGCCCTTTGATAATATATATTCCAATACTTGGAGGTTTGCGATAGTATGGTCAAAACGACCGCCGCTCGCGCCGCAGAGGGTAATATCGTAAAAGCCCCGCCCCATAGCCGCTTTTACCGCAAGCAGCATATCGGTATCGTCCTTTTCCTTGGGCGCGGTTATCGTTTCGCACCTAAGGGGCGGCTCGCCCTCTAAGCTGTCAAAATCGCCGATTAAGAGGTCGGGGAGGAGCCCCAGACGGATGGTATGCCTGTAACCGCCGTCGGCGGCAATGACGAAAGAATCGGCTTCAACCTTAATACTGCCGTAGTCGCTTATTTCCGCGCTCCCGAATATATAGCATTTTCTCAAAGCAAATACTCCTTCCGTAAGGGTTAAAAAAAAACCGCCGCATGAAGCGGCAGTTTTTTTATTTCTCAGGCGATAATGTACTGCTTAATTTCAGCGAAGAACTTAGACGCATCATCAGTATGTGCCTCGAGAGCGATAGGCTTCGAGAGGTCCAAGCTGAAGATACCCATGATTGACTTCGCGTCAATTGCGTATCTGCCGGAAATAAGGTCAACGTCGTATTCGCACATTGTAACTGCCGATACAAAGTTTTTAACGTCTTCGATCGTTGACAATGAAATGGTCGTTTTGCTCACAATAATCATTCCTTTCAATTATGGTACTCCAACGGGGGCTTAGGCTTGGACGAGCCGGGAGGCTCAAACCCCTCAGTCCTCATTCCCAAAACCTCAATCCTCATTAAAGAGTATACTAATAGAATAACAGTTTTTTTATTTTAAGTCAAGAGTAATTGCAATTTTTTTTATAATATTGTATAATAGTATATATAAATTAGGAAAATAGCGGAGATTTTTATGAAAATTTACTTTATTACCTTCGGCTGTAAGGTTAATTCTTACGAAACACAGAGCATGAAGCAGGCTTTTGAGAGCAACGGGTTTACTATATCCGCGGACTGTAAAGGTTGCGAGGTTTACATAGTCAACTCCTGCGCCGTAACCGAAACGGGTGTTCAAAAGACACTCAAAGCGGTTAGGCGGTTAAGGCGGGAAAACCCAACTGCCGTTATCGCGCTGACGGGTTGCCTGCCTCAATCGGGGAAAACTGATTTTGAGAAAATACCCGAGGCAGACATTATAACGGGGACTAAAAACCGCTCCGAGCTCCCCGAGCTGGTAAAGTCTTACCTAAGCGAGCAAAAAAAGCTGTATTCAATACATGAATTTACCGCCAACGACAGCTTTGCGCCCGATGCGATTGCTTTTTACGGTGAAAATACGCGGGCTTTTGTTAAAATACAGGACGGCTGTAATATGTTCTGCTCCTACTGCATAATCCCTTATGTACGGGGCGGCTTCCGCTCAAAACCTTTGGACGATGTTGTAAGCGAGGTTAAAACGCTTGTATCTGCGGGCTACAGGGAGGTTGTGCTGACGGGGATTAACCTTTCTTTTTACGGCACGGACTTAGGATTACGGCTGATTGACGCAGTTGAGGCGGTGTGTAAAGTTCAAGGGCTTGACAGGGTTAGGCTCGGTTCATTAGAGCCGAAAATCATCACCGATGAGGATATAGCGCGTTTGAGCGTTTTGGAAAAGCTATGCCCTCATTTTCATCTGTCCTTGCAAAGCGGCTGTAATCAAACCCTTAAAGCTATGAACAGAAAGTATAATTGTGAGGAATATAAACAAATTGTATTAAAGTTACGTAAAGCATTTAAGAATTGCTCTGTAACTACCGATATAATCGTTGGGTTTCCGGGTGAAACGGAGGCTCACTTCGCTGAGTCCTTGGAATTTGCCCGTGAAATGAGATTCAGCAATATACACATATTTCCATATTCCAAACGTGAAGGCACTGCCGCCGCTTTAATGGACAACCAAATTCCGAGCGGCGTAAAAAAAATGCGCGCTTCCGTGATGGCTGAAATTGCGGGGGCTTCGAGGAGCGAATTTCTTAAATCTCAAATCGGTCTTATCGTCCCCGTGTTGTTTGAAACGGAAAAGGAGGACGGAATTGCTCACGGGTATTCGCCAAACTATACTTTAATAAAAATGTTTACAAAAAATAGTTTGCAGAATAGGATTTTTTATGTTAAAATAGTAAAAGCGGAGAAAGATGATTGCATAGGTGAAATTGTAACTGTTAACTGTTAAATATAAAAGAAGGGATGTTTATGTACTTATGAAAGTGGAACGCGTTTATGTTGAAAAAAAATCGGAATTTGCCGTAGCGGCAAGAGGGCTTTATTCTTCTCTTAAATCGGCTCTGCGGATTGACAGGCTAAAGGGTGTGCGGATTTTAGAGCGTTACGATGTTGAGGGTGTATCGGAGGATATGTTTTTATCTGCCGTTGCCAACGTGATTTCCGAAGCGGAAATTGACATGGTTTACAGAGAACTGCCCGAAATGACCGCTGATGAAACCGTTTTTGCCGTTGAGGATTTACCCGGTCAGTACGACCAGCGCGCGGATACCTGCGCGGAGTGTATCCAATTCCTTGCACGCGGCGAGCGTTGCAGGGTGAAAACCGCGAGAATTTATATTTTAAGCGGAAAGCTTAACGAGGAAGATTTAAAGGCTGTCAAGGCATATATCATAAACCCTCTCGAATCTACCGAGGCATCCTTAGAGGAGGTTGATTCCTTAGTCGTCAAGCAACCGCCCCCGGATAGTGTTGAGACAGTTAAGGGCTTTATTGGCATGAACGATGAGGAACTGGCGAGGGTCGCCGCCGAATACGGTCTTGCCATGGATTTTGATGATGTGAAATTTTGCAGAGATTACTTTGGCAAAACGGAAAACCGCGACCCTACCGTTACCGAAATCAGGATGATTGATACCTATTGGTCCGACCACTGCCGCCACACCACGTTTTTGACGGTGATTGACCATGCGGACATCACCCCCGATTATATTAAGAAATCATATGAGGAATATTTGAATGTCCGAAAGGAATTGGGCTGTGAGGCTAAGCCCGTTACGCTTATGGACATAGCTACAATAGCCGCGAAAAAGCTCAAAGCGGACGGGGTTCTGAAAGGGCTTGACGAATCGGAGGAGGTAAACGCCTGCTCGGTCAACATCAAAGCGGACATTGACGGCAAGCCGCAGGACTGGCTTTTAATGTTCAAGAATGAAACGCACAACCACCCTACCGAGATGGAGCCTTTCGGCGGCGCATCCACCTGCTTAGGGGGCGCGATTCGTGACCCGCTTTCCGGGCGCGCTTACGTTTATCAAGCGATGAGGATTACGGGTGCGGCAAACCCGTTAGTGCCCTTTGCCGATACCATTCAAGGCAAATTGCCGCAAAAGCAAATCACCGTAAGCGCGGCAAACGGCTACAGCTCATACGGCAACCAAATCGGACTGGCGGCGGGGCTTTGCGCTGAAATTTACCACTCCGGCTACGCCGCAAAACGTATGGAATTAGGGGCGGTTATCGCCGCCGCGCCCAAAGAAAACGTAGTCCGCGAAAATCCTGCCTCGGGCGACCTTATAATCCTTTTGGGCGGCAAAACAGGGCGGGACGGATGCGGCGGAGCGACCGGCTCTTCAAAGGCGCATACCGAAGCCTCTCTTGAAACAAGCGGCGCGGAGGTTCAAAAGGGTAATCCGCTAATCGAGCGCAATATTCAGCGGCTTTTCAGAAACCCCGAGGTGTCCAAAATAATCAAGCGTTGTAATGATTTCGGAGCGGGCGGCGTTTCCGTCGCCATAGGCGAGCTTGCGGACGGGCTTTTAATCGATTTAAATGCCGTCCCCGTGAAATACGGCGGCTTAAACGGCACGGAGCTTGCCATATCGGAAAGCCAAGAGCGGATGGCTGTAGTCGTTTCTCACAAGAACGCGGCTTGGTTTATTGAGGAGGCTCTAAAGGAGAACCTTGAAGCTACCGTAGTAGCCGAGGTTACGGCTGAACGCCGCCTTGTCATGAAGTGGAATAAAGAAACCATCGTTGACCTATCGCGTGACTTCCTTAACTCAAACGGCGCGCAGAAACATATCCGCGTTGCCGTCCCCGACCCTGTTACGAGCCGGATTAAGAACTATACCGACCGTGTTGACAGCTGGGAACTGATGATGATGAATCTAAATGTCTGCTCCCAGAAGGGTTTAGCCTCCATGTTTGATTCAACCGTTGGTGCGGGCAGCGTCCTTATGCCGTTCGGCGGCGCGTGGCAGCTTACCCCCGCGCAGGTTATGGCGGCGAAAATACCTGTTGAAAAGGGAGAAACAGATACCTGCTCCTTAATGGGCTGGGGTTATAATCCTTATATTTCCGAAAAAAGCCCTTATCACGGGGCAATGCTCGCGGTTATAGAGTCGCTTGCTAAAGTCGCCGCTTCGGGCGGGGATTATAAAAATTGTTATTTAACCTTTCAAGAGTATTTTGAACGCCTTCACGATAATCCCGCGCGCTGGGGCAAGCCTTTTGCCGCTTTGCTGGGTGCGTTTAAAGCGCAAACGGAGCTTGGGTGCGCGTCAATCGGCGGCAAGGATTCAATGTCGGGCACATTTGAGAATATAGACGTTCCGGCGGCTTTGGTATCTTTCGCGGTAACAACCGCTTCGGCAAAGCGCGTGATTTCACCCGAATTCAAAAGAGCGGGCAATAAGGTCGTGTTTATCAGCCCCGATTATGATGACGACAACCTGCCCGTATTTGAAAGTATAAAATCCTGCTTTGAGAGGGTTCAGAAACTGATTGAGGATGGGACTGCCATATCGGTCTGGGCGGTAGGCTTCGGCGGGGTTGCCGAGGCTTTGGCGAAGATGTCCATGGGTAACCGTATCGGCTTTAAATTTGAAAAGAAGCTCTCGGAGGATATATTGTTCTATTCAAAATACGGAGCTTTTATAGCCGAGCTTGACGGCGACCCGTTCACCGTTGAGAATGTCATAGGCGTTACCATAGACGAATATAAAATATACTGCAAGGATTATACCGTAGATATGGCGTATATCCAAAGCAGGTGGGAGGAGCGGCTTGAGCCTGTATTCCCCGTCAAGGTTAAGGAGGAGAATAACGGGTACGGCAACGGTGACGAGGAGGAAGAGGATGTCAAGGCGGAAACCTTTACCTACGCCAAGGGGCAAATTACGCAACATTCATCGCACTTCGGAAAGCCCAGAGTGTTTATTCCGATATTCCCCGGGACTAACAGCGAAACGGAAGCCGCACGGGCTTTTGAAAGGTGCGGAGCTGTTGCGGAGACCTTTGTCATTACAAACATTACCCCCGCTCTTTTAAACGATGCCATAAAAAAGGTTGAAAAAGCAATCATGAATTCGCAAATCATTTGCCTGCCGGGCGGCTTCTCAATCGGCGGCTCTCCGGCGGATTCGGCGCGGTATATGGCGGCATTTTTCAAGCACCCCCTTATAGCGGATGCCGTAACCGCTCTTTTAGAAGAGCGCGGCGGAATGATTTTGGGCATAAACAGCGGCTTTAAGGCTCTTTTAAAGCTTGGTCTGCTCCCTTTCGGCAAATATGCCGAAACTACCGAGGCTTCTCCGATATTGACGTTAAATACAATAGGCAGGCATCAATCGGGTATGGTAAGAACCCGTATTGCTTCAAATAAATCTCCTTGGCTGTCAAGATGCCGCATAGGTGATGTTCATACGGTCGCGCTATCAAGCGATTCGGGAAGATTTGCCGCCTCTGAAGAGTTGGTTCGCAGTCTTGCCGCTGACGGTCAAATTGCCTCTCAATACGTTGATTTATACGGTGAGCCGTCTATAGACATACGCTATAACCCCTGCGGCGCGGCTTATGCCATCGAGGGCTTAACATCACCCGACGGGCGTGTTTTCGGCAAGACGGCTCACAGTGAGCGATTCGGCGAGAGCATATGCAAAAATGTGCCCGGTGATAAGGAACAAGGGATTTTTGAAAGCGGTGTTGACTACTTTATTTAGGAGCATACATCATGTTAAATTTAAACATCGTGCTTATCGAGCCGCAAATACCTCAGAATACGGGGAACATATCCAGAACCTGCGCTGTTACGGGGGCGAGGCTTCACTTGGTCCGCCCCTTTGGGTTTGAGATTACCGATGCTTCCTTAAAGCGCGCAGGGCTTGATTATTGGAATGAGCTTGACGTTACCTGCTACGACAATTCGGAGGATTTTTTTCAAAAGAACAGCGGCGAATTTTTCTACTTCACAACCAAGGGGAAAAACACCTACAGCGAACGCGCTTATCCCAAGGACTGTTACATTGTTTTCGGCAGGGAGGATAAAGGCTTGCCCGAGAGCCTGCTTAAAGCAAACCCGGATAACTGCATGAGAATCCCCATGCGCCCCGCGCTCAGATGCCTCAACCTTTCAAACGCCGTTGCTGTAGCGGCATATGAGGTTTTGCGGCAATGGGAATTTGATTTTAATTGACATGTAGGGCGCGACGCCCGCGGCGCGCCGTTGTGAAGCGCATATTTACGGCGCGCCGTGGCATCGCACCCTACAAATATCTTCTGTAAAGGATGATTTTTTTGAAGCCGAAAATTAAGCTTATCACCGATTCAGCATCGGATATTCCGAGGGAGATTGAGCAGGAATACAGCATTGGCATGTTTAAGGTTCATATGACAATCGATGACTTTGAGTTTGACGAGAGAGATATATCAAACGAGGAATTTTACGAGCGGATTAAAAATTCCGATAATATGCCGACACACGCGCAGATTACGCCCTTTGAATTTGCCCAAAGCTTCAAAAAGTATTATGATGAAGGGTTTACCGATATTATTTATGTATCGTTACCCAAAAGGGGTTCAAATACTAACTTCTCCGCTAATATTGCCAAAAATGAATTTTTTGAAAGCCACCCCGAAGCGGAAGCCGGTTTCAAAATCCATATAATAGACAGCGGAAATTATACGGGAGCATACGGATACCCCGTATGCCAAGCGGCAAAAAAAATTGCTAAGGGAGCTTCCCCTGCGGAGGTTGTCGCTTATATTCAAGATTGGGCAGACTATGCCGAGATTATTTTCGGCTGCTATTCGCTTGAATATGTAAAGCGTTCTGCGCGGGTAAGCGCGGCGGCGGCTTTTGCGGGAGAGGTTTTAGGTCTCCGCCCTATAATAAAAATCAAGGACGGCATTTCCTATACCCTTTCCAAGGTGCGCGGCACTCGAAATATCATCCCTAAAATTATTGAGCACGCCCAAGCGGATATGACCCCCAAATCGCCTTATTGTATATTATACGGAAACAACCCCGAGCAAGCCGATGAACTCGAAAGGGAGGCGGTTAAGAAATTCGGCTACCCCCCTGAGATGAGGTTTCAAATCGGTCCCGCCATTGCCTCCAATGTCGGTCCGCAGACTATAGGATTGACGATAAGGTCTAAGTTAATGCCGTGACAAAAACCAAAAATCGGAGGTAATCATGCCTAAAAAAGAAAATATCAGTGTTCAGGGGACGGCTTTATAATCCGAATTTTAATGTTACCGAATTCGGTAATATTAAAATGGAAAGCACGGACAATAGTTTCACGCTGACCACAAAACAATGGACAGAGACTAACGCAATAGGCGTTACTGCAAAGCGAACGGTTAATTCAGCTTAACAGCACGGCAATTACTCAAATGAAATCGCTTGTGGGTAATGGTGCGGTAAAGGGGTTGAAATAGGGGGGTGTTAATATTTTGCCAAAATTAAGGCGGGAATATTGTTTATTTTGGCTATAATTTAGGGGTTGACATTTGGTTTCGGGTGAGGTATAATAAAAAAAGAGGGTATGCCGCAGTGACGGTCTGCTCCCCTAAAGTTAAAGTTTAAGAATAAACCGCTTCAGATTTGCAGTCAGGCGGTTTATTTCTTTTTATTACGACTGTAAAGAAGTATGCTGATAACAACAATAATTATGTCACTGATTACGCCAATGATTGTTGCCGCCGTTAGGATTATATCACGCATACGCTTCACCCCCTCTCAAAAAAGGGGAGCAACAAAAGGATTCAAGACCGCCACCGTATTTCAACATACCCAAGTTAAGGCGCGACCCACTCGCTTAATGCTCTGACATCGCCTTAATTACATCATACAACATTTTTTGCAGGTTGTCAACTAAAACATTAACATTTATGTTAGAGTAATAAAAGCAGGGTGGCGAACGCCCCGCATTAATTTAAAAAGCCGCCTTTTTTAAAAGGGCGGCTTTTTAAATTAATGCGCTGATTCCTAAATCAACCCCCGCCGTGATTTCCCGAACACATGGAGGGGACGTTTGTGCTTTTGTAGTAGCCTAAACCTCCCGTGGGACATGAGCCGCTTGCGATTAAGCCTGTATTACTGCAGAAATACAGTTCTCTCACATCGGGGTTAGAGGGGAAGCTTCCGCCTCCGGCTTCCTCCATAATATCACCGAAAACATTTTTCCATACCTGCGCCGAGCCGTAATAAGGTGAGGGTTGCATTGCTTTCGGGGTATCATAGCCATACCATATACCGCTCACATATTCGGGAGTGCATCCAACGAAAGTGATGTCATGCCAGTTATCCGAAGTACCCGTCTTTCCGACTACCGTTACATTCGGCAGTTTAGCCGCCCGCCCCGTACCGTTAGGTCCTTCAATAACGGTCTGCATCAGCTTATTCATAACGTAAGCAGTTTCTTTATTTAAGGATTGGAAAGGTATATATTTATTCTCCAGAATAACCCTGCCGTTTGAATCTACTACTCGAGTGTAGGTGGTAGGCGAGTAGTAGATTCCCGCGTTACCGAACGGCTGGTAGGATGCTACCAGCTCCTTTAAGTGCATACCTGTCGTTAACGCTCCGATTGAAAGCGGGGCAAGTGCCGCATCGTAAGCTGAGAGCGTGGTGATTCTGTAATTATACTGCAAAAAATCAAACACGGCGGGAGGGGTCGCCTTTTGAACAAGCTGAGCGGGAACGGTATTCAGCGACCTTTGCAGTGCCTGGAAGGTAAAATACCCCCCGTGGTCCCATGAACGTGAATTGTAGTTATAAGGTCCTTGCCTCATCCGCCCCGTTGACTCGTCTAAAGCCCAGTTATCAAGCGGCTTATTAATGTGAATGGTAGACCATGTCATAAGGTCATGCTCTATCGCGTAGCTGTAGGAGGCGATTGGCTTTATGCACGAGCCGGGCGAGCGTTCCGCCCTGTCTGCGTGGCTCCATATATTAGAGCCCGCTTTTTCGCCTATTCCTCCCACGACAGCCTTGATATTTCCCATATAATCAATGCAAATAGCCGCTGAGTTGGGCGGGTCGAGCCGCACCTCACTTGAAAAAGTAGTCCAGTCCTTATATTTTGCTTCTAATGCTTCCTGCATTTTCAAATCAACGGTGGCATAAACCTCGTAGCCGCCGTTATAAAGCATATCGCTTGCTTCGTCTAAGCTCACTCCGTAACTCCTCGCTAAATCCCAAGTCACATCCCTTATAACCATATCGACAAACCAGCTTTGTATGCCGGAACTTAGCTTGTCATCATCGGATGGTGCGTTCGGGTCGCGGAAAATAAGCTCCTCCGCTAACGCCTCGCGGTATTCGTTCTCCGAAATCGCGGCGTTTTGATACATGAGGAGCAATACCGTTTTCTGGCGTTCCAAATTCATATCAAGATTCGCAAACGGATTCCAAATATTCGGGTTTTTGGGGATAGCCGCCAAGCTCGCGCCCTCGGCTATGGTAAGCTCCGACACGTCCTTTCCGAAATACTTCATAGAGGCGGCTTGTATTCCGTGGGCACTTCCTCCGAAGCCTATCCAATTTAAATATGCTTCAAGAATTTTTGATTTCGGAACATACTGCTCCAGATAAGATGCCCTGAAAATCTCGCGCATCTTTCTTTCCCAGTTTTCATCATCATCTCCCGTGACATTTTTTACAAGCTGCTGCGTTATGGTAGAACCGCCTTGACGACCCCACATCTGCAAAATTTCATTTATAAACGCGGTAAACGTCCGCTTCCAGTCAACTCCGTGGTGCTCATAAAAGCGTTCATCTTCGGTATAGACGAAAGCATCTTGAACATGTTTGGGGACTTGTTCAAGCTTTACGGGTATGCGGTTTGCCCCCCTGCTGATGCTGGCAAGCTCAACGGGGTTTCCTGTTTCGTCATAGCCGTATATAAATGAAGTGTAATCCAGATTTACCCCCGAAAAGGGGTCAATGTCAATCACATCGTTGCGGTATTCCTCTGCGAAATTAATTACGTACACGACCATAGCCGCCGCCACGATAGAGCCGGTTATTACCGCCAGCAGTATAAGAGAAAGCAATGTCGTCCCGATTACCGCAATGGTTCTTTTTACGGGATGAACTTTGCGCTTGTTCTTTTTTGGCGGTTGCTTCGGTCGCGGCTTAGCGGAGCTTGCCTGCGGCTGACGCGCCCCCTGCTGAGGTTGGCGCGCATCCGGCGGAGGCTTGCGCGCCCCTTGCTGAGGCTGACGAGCATCCGGCGGAGGTTTACGCCGTACAGCTTCGGGCGAGGGCGGCTTACCATTACTTTGCCGCTGAGCTTGCGGCGGCGGGGGCGTCTTAGCTTTAAGCTCGCCGGAAACTTCACTTTCGGTAATGCCCTCATCGGTTATTATATATCGTTTGCTCATTTTGTCGTCCCCCTTTTTCAATTAACAGCTAATCTAATTTATATTATACTATAATCAAATATTGTTGTCAATACTGCTTATTACCCTTCTATCTCCGCGCGTTCAAATCCGCTTTGTGCGTTCCCGTAAACTATGATTGTATGGTCTGTAAAAATCCCGTCTGCATCAAGCCAAAACTCATAATCGCCGTTATGGCTTGTTTTTATGCTCGTTAATGTAAGCACGTTATAGAAATGGCTTTCGTCTATGCCGTCATCGTTCCAATCGTTGGCGAGGCTTAAAAGCTCGTCGGTGACAAATCTGCGAATAAGCTTGTCTGTTTCATTTGGGTCTTTGAACAATAAATGCCCAAAGGTTACAGCTTTTAGGACTTCCTCTTCGGTATCGCCAACAGCTTCTTGTGTAATAATGTCCTTCTCGTGCAGCCATTCGATTTCACGTGTGAGTCTCCCAAACTTATCGCGCCAAAAATCACCCATTTTTTCGTCATGAAAGTCTGGCGGTCCTTTTTTCGCCTTTTTCTTGTCGTCAATCTTGGTAATAATAAAGCCATACGTCAAGAAAACGGCAAAGACAGCCGCAAAAAAGATAAAGATATAATGCTCTTTATCCTCGATGCTCGCATAAATCCAAAAGCCGACAAATAAAAGGGCTGCAATGCTGGCGGCTATTGTGCTAATCGTTTTCATGGTTTGCATTCTCCCTACCTTTTATGATTGAGAGGTTTCTTTCGCGCTTGCTATTATTTTGAAGCCGTATTTCTTGGCGGTGGCTTCTGCGATTTTGTTTGTACGTTCCGCACGTTGAGCAGGGGTCAAACCTTTTGTTTCCTCGTATATTTGAAGTCGGATATGATTGACCTCTTGCTCGATTGTGCTAATCGTTTTCATCTTCAACCACCTCCATCGGATTAAAAATTTCAACGGCACGATAGCCGTTCAATGCGTTAATGCTCCCTGTGCCGATTTTCGTCTTGCGCTTGACGATGTGCTGGAAGTTCATGCTGATTGTCCATGTTGTTCACGGCGGCAACGGCGATGTGTACCCCATCGGTGCGGTATTTTTCGGGGATTACGTTTTCCGAAACATAAATATCCGCTAACTTTTCCGCTTCTTCGCTGACGGTTAAAATAGCTATGTTGTATTCGCCGATAAGCGCAAACATCTTCTCGTATTTTTCGGTTGCCGCTTTCACAAGTTCTTCAATAACAGCACCCGAAGTAAACGCTTCATATTTTCCCGCCGCTATTTCTTTGAATAGGGATATTGTGCTTGTATGTGCAAGCCCTCTGTCCTCGTCAAAGTAATGGTTAAACAGGGTGGTTTCCAAATAAATTTTCTGTTTTCTCACGGGTTATTACCCTCCTTCACTAACGGGTGACACCTCCCTCAAAGAGGGAGGCTTGGAGTTTGCTCCCCTCCGGTCAGCGAAAAGCTGACGGGGGGAGGGACAGCGGCGTTTATTCGTCAAATTTAAGCACTGCCATGAACGCCTCTTGCGGTACTTCTACCGTGCCGAGTTGGCGCATACGCTTCTTGCCTTCCTTTTGCTTTTCCAAAAGTTTCTTCTTTCGGGTAATATCGCCGCCGTAGCATTTCGCCAAAACGTCCTTACGCATAGCCTTGACTGTTTCGCGGGCTATAACCTTACCGCCGATTGCCGCCTGAATCGGGACTTCAAAAAGCTGGCGCGGAATATTATCCTTAAGCCTTTCGGCAATCTTGCGTGCACGCGGATACGCGCTGTCGGCGAATACTATAAATGAAAGTGCGTCTACAATATCTCCGTTTAACAGAATATCCAGCTTTACAAGCTTAGAGGGGACATAGCCCATAAGCTCGTAATCAAAGGAAGCATAGCCCTTGGTACGCGATTTAAGCGCGTCAAAAAAATCATATATAATCTCATTAAGGGGTAGCTCGTAATGAAGCTCAACCCTTGTCTCTTCAAGATATTTCATATCTTTGAAAATGCCCCGCCGCTCTTGGCAAAGCTCCATAATCCCGCCGACATAATCGGAGGGGGTTAAAACGGTCGCCTTAACAACAGGCTCTTCCGCCGATTCAATCGTTGCAGGGTCGGGGTAGTTAGTCGGGTTGTCAATGTAAACGGTTTCACCATTGGTTAACGTCACCTTGTAAATGACCGATGGCGCGGTTGTTATTAAATCAAGGTTAAATTCACGCTCCAGCCGTTCTTGAATAATCTCCATATGCAAAAGCCCTAAAAACCCGCAACGGAAGCCGAAGCCCAGAGCAATCGAGGTTTCCGGCTCGAATGACAGGGAGGCATCGTTCAGCTTCAGCTTATCCAAGGAATCCCGCAGGTCGCTGTAATGCGCGCCGTCGGAGGGGTAGATTCCGCTGAAAACCATGGGGAGGACATCGCGGTATCCCGGCAATGCGGTTTCGCAGGGGGCATCGGCATCGGTTATAGTATCGCCCACCTTAGCATCCCCTATAGATTTAATCGAAGCCGTTATAAAACCTACCTCGCCCGCGTGCAATTCGTTTGCGTTTACAAGCTCCGTAGCTCCCATGTAGCCCAGAGAGGCAATGGTAAATTCTGCCCCCGTTGCCATAAACCGAATCTGAGAGCCTGCTCTGACCGTTCCGTCAATAACCCGCACATAGCAGATTACACCCTTATAGCTGTCATAATAGCAATCGAAAATCAACGCCTTTAGCGGCGCGTCACGGTCGCCCTCCGGCGCGGGTATATCGGAAACAATTCTTTCCAATACCTCCTCAATATTAATCCCCGCTTTCGCCGAAATCCGAGGCGCGTCAAGCGCGGGAATCCCGATTATATTCTCTATTTCATTGCAAACCCGCTCCGGGTCGGCTGATATTAAATCTATTTTATTCACCACGGGCAGTACTTCTAAGTTGTTATCCACGGCAAGATAGGTATTGGCAAGCGTTTGAGCTTCTATGCCCTGAGACGCGTCAACGACAAGAATCGCCCCTTCGCAAGCGGCAAGTGAGCGCGATACCTCATAGTTAAAGTCAACATGCCCCGGCGTATCAATCAGGTTAAACACATATTCCCCGCCCGCGTTTGACCTGTAGTTAAGGCGGACGGCGCGGGCTTTTATTGTAATGCCCCGCTCGCGCTCTATATCCATATTATCAAGAAGCTGCTCCTCCATATCGCGCTTTGTAACAGCCATGGTAAGCTCCAAAAGCCTGTCCGCCAAGGTGGATTTCCCGTGGTCTATATGGGCTATTATGCAAAAATTACGTATACTTTCGCGGTTATATGACAATGTAACGCATCCCCTTATTAAATAAATCACTATGATTATTTTATCATACTGAAGGTATAATGTCAATTAAAATATTTTATGGACAATTAAAGTTTCAACTTGACATCGTGGAAACCATTAAAAACATCTTGACAATTTATAGAAAGTAATGATATAATAAATATAAGAAATTTTGTTTAAAGATAAATTAAAACACGGAGTATTGGTCTTTTATGGTTGTTATAAAATCGGAAGAGTATGTTCAGAAATTCATCGGGGTTACTTCATCGTTTGAGGGGGATAAGTTAGTTTCCGAATACGCTCTGCAGGCTATTCTGAATAATGAGGGTAATAATACCGAAGATGCTTATTTTCTTAATGCAAAAAGCGGTGAACTAATTGAACACTATAAGTTGGGTGAATTGGGCGGTAGTATATTTGAATTGCCTAAGCTTGATAATGACGAAAAAATAATAGCGATACATAATCATCCTAACAATGTGTCATTTAGCTTTAAAGATTTTGTTACTATGAATAATTTTTCGGAAATTAAGACAATGATAGCAGCGGCACATAACGGAGCGGTATATTTTATGTCTGTCGGCAACGGCAGAAGATTATCGCTTTATGAGGATAATCAAAAATTATATTATGAAAACCTTTGGGGACGCTTTTACAGGGACATTGGCGGTGATGACGGGGCATTAAGAGAATTTGCCGGAGGATTGGGGTGGATTTTTTATGTTAAATGAAAAATTTGAAAGGATATTGCAGTTTGACGGCAATAAGCCTATTGAATTAATGACGGCAGAGGAAAGGGATGATTATTTTATCTCTATAAGCGGCATGAATTATGATGATTGGTGCGAGCATTATAAAGACGATACTTTAGAATCTTTGAGGGAAGAATTGCGTGTTTCCATACTTAAATACGCAACATAGTTGTATTTTCTTCAAGAGATTCTTGATGAGGAGGACGAAGAGGGATGGAAACTAAACAAACTAAACTTTTTGCCGCTGAATATGTAAATTCGGGGCGGCAGACGGAGCTTGATTGGGCGAGAGGGCTTGCTATATTTTTTATGGTTTGGATACACGTAGCGGAGGAATTGGTAGGTTTCCCGCCGGGGGTCACTTCAAATATTCTGGCACTTGCGGGCGGACCGCTTGCCGCTCCTACATTTATGATGTTGATGGGCATCGGGATTGTATACTCAAAAAGAAGCGAACCCAAGAAAATGGCTATGCGGGGCATTTCTCTGCTCTGCATCCACTACGCGCTGAATTTTTCTGCACTCGGTATGCCGAGCTTAATTAAATTCGTCCAAGCCCCAAGTCAAGAGCAACTGACCAGTGCTTTTACTTATACTTTCGGAATCGATATTTTGGCATTTTCGGGGCTGACCTTTCTGCTCTTCGCGCTTAAAGAAAAATTACGGCTCAAAACCGTCCACCTCGTCATATTCGCGCTTGTTTTGTCCTGTTTGAATTTTATATTTACAGTCCCGGTTGATAATTTAGCGTTAGGGGCGTTTTTGGGGCTTTTTGCCAGAGTTAACCCCTACTCGTATTTTCCGCTGTTATCATGGTTTTGCTATCCTGTCATAGGCTATTTGTTTGGGGATTTGCTGAAACGCTGTACCGACAAAAAGCTTCTTTACAAATATCTGTTTCCCATAGCATTGCTTATCATTGCAGTCATGACATTATGCGCTGATAAATACGGCGCAAATATCTGGAATGTCGAGCTTGACGTTTGGAATACCGGCTATTATTATCAAGATTTCTTTCAATACATACTGGTCGGCGGAATATTTTTTGCTTGGGTCAGCTTGCTTTATGCCATATCAAGCGTAAAGGCTTTGGGCTTTTTGGGCAAGCAATTATCAAGGCTCAGCAAAAATATAACGGTTATCTATTGCTTTCAATGGCTGATTATCGGCTGGAGCTTTATCCTAATCGCGCCGGAATTTCCCGAAAACAGTTACTGGAGCATACCGTTTGGGATTCTTGTAACCATTATGTCTGATGTGCTTGCGGTTTTATTCAAAAAATACGTCAAACGAGCTGCTTAACAAAATCACCCGTTCAGCGATAATAAAATGCAAAACCTAAAGGAGAAATCTATATGCAGGCGTATACAGGTTATTTTGAAAATGAGCGTTTCTACCCTAAAGGGCGGGCTATACGCGAAAAAGGGCGGCAAAGGGCTGTATTAACGCTGATTGACGATGCGTCACCCGGCACATCGGAACGCTTGGAGGAATTTGATAAAATTGCTCATATGCTGCGCTCCGAAAATAATACGGAGGTTCAAGAGCAGGACAAACGCCCCGCTTTCGCCTACGCGCCCAACGCGGATATTATAGCGTATTTTATACAGGGAAATGAGCATGTCTCCGATTCTATCCGAGCAATTATTACGGAGGGGCAGTTGCTTGTCCTGCCGCCAACGGTATTTTTTGAACTGCGGCGCGGTTTTATACGCAAGCCGGATGCGGTTAAGGAGAGAACTTTTGACTGTATCTGCAATCTTTTTCCCATCGGTGAAATGAGCGTTACGGCATGGGAGCACGCGGCGCGGATATACGCGGACAGCCGAACTGCCGGCTATCCCGTTACCGACATCATTACGGCGGCTTTTTGCATAGCGGGCGGGCATAAGCTCATCACCGCCAATCCAAGGCGTTTTTTTGGAGTTGACGGGCTTTCGGTTGTCGATTGGAAGGCATGAGCCCCTGCGAATTTTGATACAGGCGGTCAATAAAGAACCGAATATAGTGAAAATATGAGTATAAAGAGTATATAACGAACAACCCTTTCATAATCTGTATTATAGTACAAGATATGAAAGGGTGTTTTTTATGAAAATAAGCCGTTTAAAAATAAAGTGGAACGTGGTTTTTGTCGCTCTTACATTCTGCGCGGCGGCGGCGGTTATTACATACGCTTCGTCAAAGCTTGATAATGCTGTAGTCGTAAGCACAGAGCCTCAGGCTAAGAAAATGGTTGTGATTGACGCGGGGCATGGCGGCATGGACGGCGGCGGCTCAGCGGCGGACGGCACGATGGAGAAGGGGATTAACTTAAACATCGCCCTCTCTGTCCGCGATATGTGCGTTTTTTTCGGTTATTCAACCGAGACGACCCGTGACAGGGATGTTTCCATACATGACCGTGAGGTGAAAGGGGTTAGGAATCAAAAGGTTTCGGATATGGAAAACCGCCTTGCTTTATTTAATAAGTACCCCGGAGCGGTCTGCATTTCGATTCATCAGAATATCTTCACCGACCCGCAATACCGGGGCGCGCAGATGTTTTTTTCGGAAAATGTCCCCGAAAGCGAAAGGCTTGCTTCTATCATGCAAAGCAGCTTTGTCAGAAATCTTCAGCCGGATAATATGCGGGAAATAAAGCCCAGCGGCAGTGAGCTTTTTTTATGCCATAACAGCATCAACCCCGCAGTTATGGTAGAGTGCGGATTTTTGACAAACCCGGAGGAAGCCGAGCTTTTGAAAGACAGGGACTATCAGCGTTTAGCGGCGTTCACCATCTTTTCGGGGATTAAAGAGTTTATAGTTTCATCGCCTTCAGTCTGAGCACGTTCAGCAAAAGAGAAATATCCGAAAGGCACATAGCGGCGGCGGCAAGCATAGGGTTTAAAAAACCCAGCGCGGCTATGGGAATCCCCAGCGTGTTATAAGCAAACGCCCAGAAAAGGTTTTGCTTGATATTCCTGACCGTCATGCGGCTCAGCTTGACGGCGGCGGGAACGCCCGACAAATCGGAGCGCATTAATACGATGTCAGCCGATTCTACCGCAACGTCCGTGCCCGAGCCTATGGCTATGCCTGTGTCGGCTTGTGCAAGGGCGGGCGCGTCGTTTATGCCGTCGCCTACCATTACGGCTTTTTTTCCCAGAGATTGGAGCTTTTTGATTTCATCGGCTTTATCCTTGGGAAAAACCTCCGCCAATACGCGCTCAATCCCGACCTCCTTCGCAACCGATTCAGCGGCTTCTCGCTTATCTCCCGTAATCATAATAAGCTCCAGCCCCATTTTTTTAAGCTTTTCAACGGAGGGCTTGCCGGACGGCTTGGGTCTGTCGGAAACGGTGATTCTGCCCTTATATTCATTATCAACAAATATTTCAACGCCTCGCCCTATTTTCACCCTTCTGCCGCCAATCAACCCCTCAACCCCCTCACCGACAACGGCGCGGAAATCCTCGGCGGGCAGATATTCGCCGCTGTAATTTTCAACGATGGCTTTGGCAATCGGATGCTCCGAATAGCGTTCAAGCGAAGCGGCTAGCTGCAGGATGTTCGCTTCGTCCGCGCTTTGCCCTTTGGCGTACTCTACGCTCGTCACCTCCGGCTTCCCCTCTGTAATTGTGCCTGTTTTATCAAATACGATAACCTCTGCCTTAGCCAGCTTCTCCAGAGCCTCGCCGCTTTTTATAAGGATACCGTTTTGCGCGCCCTTGCCTGTTCCGACCATGACTGCGGCGGGGGTTGCCAGCCCTAAGGCGCAGGGGCAGGCAATGACTAAGACGGAGATAAAATTAGTCAGCGCGGTTTTAAGCTCTCCCGTTAACGCAAGCCACACCGCCCCCGTTATAACGGCAACAGCAAGCACAATAGGGACAAAATAGCCCGAAATCGTATCCGCCATCTTCGCGATAGGGGCTTTACTGCCTCTGGCATCTTCAACCAGCTTGATAATCTGCGCTAAAACTGTGTCACTCCCCACCTTCTCGGCTTTGAAGCGTATTGAGCCTGTCGTGTTGAGCGAGGCGGCGCATACGTTATCGCCGGGCTTTTTGTATACGGGTATACTCTCGCCGGTCAGCATAGCTTCGTCAACCGCGCTTCCGCCATCGATGACTATACCATCGACGGGTATTTTCGCGCCCGGCTTTACGATTATAATGTCTCCGATTGCTACCTCCCCGATGGGGACTTCGGCTTCTATGCCGTCCTTTAAAATCAGTGCGGTTTCGGGGGCTAGCTCCATCAGCTTTTTAATCGCGTCCCCCGCCTTGCTTCCGGCGGCGGATTCAAGTGCGCCGCCAAGCAGAATCAGCGTTATGATAACGCCCGCGCACTCGTAATATAAGGAATGGACGGCGTGAGATTCTCCGCGCATAATCAGCAATGTATTATACCCGCTGTATAAAATCGCAGAGGAAGTACCCATAGCAATCAAAGAATACATATTGGGCTTTCCTTTAAAAAGCGCGGGAAACCCTACGGTATAAAATTCAAGCCCGAAGCCGACTATGGGAATCAACAGTAAAAGCTGCGTTAAAGCATAGGTTAACGGCGAATTTTCCATCCGGCTTAAAAGCGCGCCGGAAAACGGCAGGCTTGCGAATTTAATCATGGGAACCATTGCAATGTAAGTAAGCGGAAAGCAAAAAACAGCGGCTGAAATAAACTTTTTTAAGATAATTTTCCATTCTTCCTTGCCATTGCCGCCTCCGCACCCGCAGCATCCGCATTGTCCTTTTTTACTCATATAATCTCCCCCTTTTTCTTGTATAGTTGAATAATTGTTCAACCGTATAATTAATTATAATCCTTTAGAGCTCTCTTGTCAATAGTTTTTTGATTTTTTAATTTTTTTGTATATTTTAAACAAAAAAACGCGTTCTTGTTTAAGCTAATTACCCCAAAGTGCCAATAAATTTTTATGTGGGATTTTTATTTGAATTGCATAAAAATGATTAAGACTTTGCCATGCTTCGACAGGGTCATTTACCATAAAATGTAAAAAACGCGTCCTATAGCTTTGTTGCTTTACTAAGGCGTTGTGAAATGTATACAAATTTTACAGGATTTCAATTGTTGACAAACAACATAAACAGGATTATACTATAAGCATAGAGTTGCAGAACGGTTACACTTGTAATTTTTCTGTAATTATAGAAAGGAAAGGTATTCAATGCGAGAACAAATTTATTTGGAAAACAAAAATTCTTTTTCAAGCCTTTTAAAGAATGTTAAAAACAAGAGTGCGGCGGCTATTTGCGGCGCGATATTGATGACTGCCGCAGGAACGGCTTTCACCCTACCTAACTTAGTGCAGAGCGAATTCGGAGCAGACACGGCAAGCGCAGTTTATGATTACGCACCGCTCCAAGCCGAAAGCGAGGACGGCGAAGGCGTGGAAATGTTCGGCGTTCAAACCGCAAGCGAAAAGAGAACATTGGTTGAAGGCGCGGAGGCAAGCGAAAAATTAAGCTTTCAAATCGTTAAGGTTATGGACGAAATCACAACCATATGCGCCGATGCAGATATAATCATATCGGAAGCAGAGGCGAAAGCGGAGGAGCTTTCTAAAAACACACTCGAAAACAGCAGTGTTGAAGAAATCAGCATATCTCAATTAAGTATCCCCGATGATGTTAGCATAGACAAGGATTTGAAGCCCGTTAATTACAGCGGAATCGTAACAGGCAAGGCTTGCGCTTATTCCGCGAAGCCGACGGCTCTTACGGCTTCCGGCAGAACCGTAGCGGTAGGGCACGTTGCGGTTGACCCCAAGGTCATCCCCTACGGCACAAGGCTTTTTATCACCTCGACAGACGGCTCATTAGTTTACGGCTACGCAATCGCCGCCGATACAGGCGGAGCGTTAAAGGACGGCAGAATCGTAGTAGACCTGTTTATGAGCAGTGTGGAGGAGTGCCGCCAATGGGGGGCGCGTCAAGTGAATGTTTATATTTTAGACTAGATTGTAATCCTTAAACGGCTCAATAAAAGCGGCGTATTCAAAAAAAGAATACGCTGTTTTTTTATGCTTGCATTTTTTTAAGACTTATGGTATAATATAACTATATTATATTGAAAGGGTTGTTTTAAAATGGCTGAGAGAAAACGGAAACGAGATACGCTTTTAGAGTATATACGCACAGCAGCACCTATAGCCGCCGCTCTGGTGATTTTTCTCGTATCGGCAAGCTTTATTCTTCACAGAATCAACAGCGCGAGAATTTATAACGAACGCTGGAAGGATTACGAGGACTGCGGAATTTAGGACAATTAACAATTAACAATTATTGTTAAGCGTTAACGGTTAGGGAAATGGAACATATGCAAAAAAGGTTTACTATGAAGGATGAGGGGTTTACCTGCGCTGTATGCGGCGAGAATGTCGGTTTGCTCGGGTATACAGCGCGGGACCATTGCCCGCGCTGTTTGTCGTCTGTTCATCTGGATAATTTCCCCGGCGACCGCGAGGCGGACTGCGGAGCTTTGCTCACTCCGATAGGACTGGAGAAGGGCAAGAAGGACTGGAAGATTGTATACCGTTGCACGGGCTGTTCTACAGTTAAAAGAAATAAGGCGGCGGCTGACGATGATATGGATTTGCTGATTAAGCTGTCGGCGGGTAGTGGTTAGTGATTAGTGGTTAATGGGGCGGGGGATTTTTTTATGGGCAAAAGAGAGCTTGACTTTGCGGTATTTTGTATTGAGAACATTGCAGAGCATCTAAATAAGAACGGCGCGGAGGTTTATAACCTGCTCACGGACGCAAGCGATATACTTGACGGCTATATCATACAGCATTACGAGCCTCTTCATACGCAAGGCAGGGAGTATATCGTCAATGAACTTGTTGAATATATGGAACAACTGGGGGTATTGGGTTGATTCTGTATCACGGCTCTTATTTAACCGTTGAAAAGCCCGTTCTGTCATTTTCACGCAGTAATCTCGATTTTGGGAAAGGGTTTTACACTACCCCGATTAAAGAGCAAGCTGTCAGTTGGTCTGCCAGATTTAAGCGAAATCGCGGGAAGAGCATGATTTCGCTTTATGAGGTTGACGAGTACGCTCTTCGTAACAGCACAGCTGTTTTAGAATTTAAAGAATATTCCGATGAATGGCTTGATTTTATTGTTTCTTGCAGGCGCGGGAAACATACGGGCGGCTATGATGTTGTAATCGGCGGAGTTGCCAATGATAAGGTTTTTGATACAATACAGTTATTTCTAGATGAGCTTGTCAGCAAAGATGAGGCAATTAAAAGGCTTCGCTATGAAAAGCCGAATATACAATACTGCTTCCGAAGGCAAGCGGTGATTGACGGCTTCTTAAAATTTGTTTCAAGTGAGGAATATTGAGAGAGGAATATTAGATGAGAGCGAATAAAACATTGCTTCAGCATAAATACGCCAATGTAATCGAGGCGTATTCCAAACGATGTCATATAGGGTTAAGGCAAGCGATGGATATTTTCTATCAATCACAGACCTATCAAGAGATGAGAATAGGCATATCCGATATGCACTGCAGAAGCGATGAATATCTTGCGGAAGAAATAGAATTGGAGCAGACTGCTCTGTAAATGGAGATAAGTTGAATGTATATATATAATGCGAAAATATGCTCCCCCGATGCCGCTCCTATTGAAAGCGGGTATGTTAAAATTTCAGAGGGGAAAATAGCCGCCGTAAAAAAAGGCAAGCCCGGCAGGGTAACGCCCGACAGCATTGATGCGGGCGGCAAATTTTTATACCCCGGATTTATTGACTGCCATACTCATTTAGGGATATTAGGCGGCGGCGCGGACGATGGCGACCTTAACGAGAGCAGTGACCCCGTAACCCCCCACCTCCGCGCAATAGACGGCTTTAACTTTACTGATGAATGTTTTAAAGATGCAGTAAAAGCAGGCGTAACATCAGTAGTTACAGGTGTAGGTTCAAGCAATCCTATAGGGGGCGAGAGCATTGCAATAAAAACTCACGGGAAATGCGCGGACGATATGTTTATCCGAAAATCCGGCATAAAATTCGCTCTGGGCGAAAACCCAAAGCGAACTTATTCCGCCAAGGGTCAAAGCCCCCGAACGCGGATGGCAACGGCGGCAATCATACGCGAAGCCCTGTTTAAGGCTAAAAGCTATAAAGAAAGAATCTCAGCGGCGGGCGGAAACTTGGCGAAAATGCCCGCATACGACATAAAGTCGGAAGCATTAATCCCTGTCTTAAACCGCGAGATTAAAGCCTTTTTCCACTGCCACCGCGCCGATGATATTATGACAGCCGTTAGGATTGCAAAAGAATTTGCTCTGGATTACGTACTGGTTCACTGCACTGCGGGGCATACTGTAGCGGAGCTTCTCGGAAAAGAGAATGTCACCGCCGTAATCGGACCTGTAATCGGGGGCAGGGATAAGCGCGAGCTTGCGGAGCATACGGTCTCTAACGCGGGTATACTATATAATAGCGGTGTTAAGGTTGCAGTTTGCACCGACCATTCGGAATTGCCCGTTCAATATCTGTGCACGGGGGCGGCATATTGCGTAAAGGCAGGTCTGCCGCGTGATGAGGCTTTAAAGGCAATTACAATAAACGCCGCCGAAACAGCCGGAATAAGCGACAGAGCAGGTTCAATCACGATAGGCAAAGATGCCGACCTAATCCTGCTTGACGGCGACCCGTTTGACATAATGACAAATGTTGTTATGACTATGATTGAGGGAGAGGTTGTTTATAGTCAATTGATGATTGACGATTGAGAATTGACAATTTATAATCGTAGGGGACGGGCTTGCCCGTCCCGCACAAACAAAAACACACCATTTCGCTATTAGCGGGACAGGCAAGCCTGTCCCCTACAAAAATACAGCGTTAATATAGTTTTTACAGATACTCAATTATCCGTTTCGCTTAAAAACAAAAGCAACTTAAAAGCATCGCGTAACCCTTGTAAATATATGTCGTTTAACTCGTAGCTTCGCCTTTCGATTTCGCGCTCGTAATGCTCCCTAATTTCAATTTGCTCACTTTTTTCTAAATGCTTTTTGTATAGGTTTTCTATACTTTTTTCGGATGATTTTTGATGATTACATAAGTCAACGTATTCTTTATTTTTTAATGTGCGTTTTAAGGCTGTATCTTGCCTTTCTGATATTAATTCGTATATAGGGTCATATTTTTGTTCCGGCATGGTTTTAACTCCTTAATGTTTTTTCACGACATTTATTTCGTGTAAATATTATTATAACACGAAAATTAATTCGTGTCAATATCTTTTACAAATTTTTTTGGAGGAATTTATGCTTTCATTGCGTTTAAAAGAATTGCGAAAAATACATAATGTAACACAGAAGCAGGTTGCGGCGGCAATTAGTATCACTGAGCGTAATTATCAGCGATTAGAATCGGGGGAAAACCCCAACTATTGTACTTTAAATGCTCTTGCGGATTATTTTAATGTTTCTATTGATTATATTGTCGGCAGAAGCGATGACCCGAAAAGATATTAACGATTCAGTTAGGTAGTAAATTGCCTAACTGACCATACCGAGCTATAGTAGGTTAAATCTACTAATTATATTATAGTAGATTTAATCTAACTTGTCAAGTGTATTTTTAAAAAAATTAAAATATTTTTGGGAGTAATTTTATGTTCTCGAAAAAAGCTTTTTCAGGGCGGATTAAACAGCTCCGAAAAGAAAAAAAGATAAGCCAAGCTATATTAGCCGAATATTTAGAAATATCCAGAACCCAAATAAGCGACCTTGAAAACGGTAAAACATCTACTTCCGTAGAACGATTATACATGCTTGCCGATTACTTCAATGTTTCCATCGATTATCTTGTAGGTAGAAGCGATGAGCCTAAGAGATATTAGGCAAGTACAAAAAATGATATTATTGCCTTAAACAAAGCAATAATATCATTTTCTCTTAGCTATTTGTGCCGTATTATTCTTTAGCCCCTTGGGTATCCCCCTCATTTGCGGCGTGTTTACCCGAAAGCGCGACGGCAAGCGTTGTAAAGCCCGTAATCATCATGGAGACACCTACCAGCTTTCCGAAAATTATCGGGGCTACAAGCGCGCTCCTAATCGGGAACATGATGAAAATTATACCCGCAATGACTGAAAGAATACTGCCGAGCAATGCCCAGCCCCAGCCCTTATTGCCGGATTTTTTAAGCGCGAGGCTGTTACCGATGCTTAACACACCTGCGAACAAAATCCAGATTGAAAGAACCCATTCAATCGAAAGCACCCCTAACGCCCTTGTCCCCACATCGCCGGTAAGCATAATCGCGCCGAAAATGATGTGCATAATCCCCGTTATTAAGTCC
Source organism: Oscillospiraceae bacterium (assembly GCA_009777725.1). Taxonomy (GTDB): domain Bacteria; phylum Bacillota; class Clostridia; order Oscillospirales; family Ruminococcaceae; genus UBA946. The sequence goes on from WRLG01000025.1 coordinate 37,265, forward strand.
CAGCCGTTTCGCGTATCCTTTGCCGCCAGATATTTTGCGATTAACACAGCACCGCTGACCGCCACAACCCCGCTGAAAAGCGGAATGATATACAGCGGTACAAATATTAAGAATAAACCCACCATAATCATAATAAACCCGATTAAAGCCGCGGCTACTTTCATGCCTTTAAATTGACTAGCCATTAAAAAATCCTCCCGTAATATAAAATATTTGTTTCAAACTTGTTTATTATAACATTTATTAGCTTTATTGTCAAGTATTAAAAATTTAAACTTACGGTGATTTAATTGCCTCGAAATTTGTTCACAATTAAATTGCCGTAAATTAAACTGCGCGGTAATATCTTTTCAATTAAATTATCGATTGACATTCAGATGAAAAGGGGATATAATATAAATGTAAGCTGATTTTTTTCTCGGAAAATTTTTATGGGGAGATTATTGCATGGTAATACTGGCAATCGATGGCAACAGCATCATGAACCGCGCTTTTTACGGAATAAGAATGCTCTCTAACAAACAGGGGGTTTTTACCAATGCCGTAACGGGGTTTATGAATATTTATTTAAAAGTTATAAATGATATTAAACCCGATGCCGTAGCCGTTGCGTTTGACCTCCGCGCGCCTACTTTTCGGCATGAAAAAACGCAAAGCTATAAGGCAAACCGCAAGGGGATGCCCGATGAGCTTGCAATGCAGATGCCGCTTATAAAGGAGATTTTGGCGGGGCTGTCCGTCAAGGTTGTTGAAGCAAAGGGGTATGAGGCGGACGATATTTTAGGCACTCTTTCAAAAATGTGCGAAAACAGCAGTGATGAGGGTGACAAGTGTTATATCTTAACAGGGGACAAGGATTCTCTCCAGCTTTTGAGCGGGAAAACAACTGTTCTGCTTCACACCACAAAGGAGCTGAAAGCCTACTCCCCCGAGCTGTTCACCCAAGAATACGGCTTCGCGCCTGTTAACCTCATCGACCTAAAGGCACTGATGGGCGATTCCTCCGACAATATAAGCGGCGTTAAGGGCATAGGCGAAAGAACGGCTATGGCTCTTATTTCGGAGTATAGCACGATAGAGGAAATATACGCCGCATTAGAAAACGGCTCTTTGAACGTCACAAAATCCGTGAGCGAGAAGCTTCGCACAGGTAAGGAAGATGCGGAATTAAGCAAATGGCTTGCTACAATTGTTACCAATGTCCCCCTTGAAGCCGTGAGCGGGCTTGATTCGTTTGCGCTGAAAGAACACGATATAGAAAGGCTGTCAGCCGTTTTGACGGGGCTCGAGATGTTTAAGCTTTTGGAAAAGCTTAAAGTGAAGCCGTCCGAAAATCCCGCCGTGTTAACTGCGCCAAGTTTGTCCGTTGTCCCCGAAAAAAGAACGGTTCTGCCCCGGCTTAATTACTCCGTGGGCGTTTTAACAGAGCTTATTTTTGATGAAATAGTTAATACAAAAAGTATAATAACTTTTTATTATACTAATGTTAACTTGAATATTGTATATAATTCAAACATTTATACCATAAGTAATAAAGAGCAGCAATTAAAGTTTTTATCCTCTAACTGCCCTAAATATACATTTGCGGCAAAACCCGCTTATCATTTTTGCTTTGAAAACAATACCGAGCTTGTTAACATCAAAGCGGATGCTGAAATCTTAGGCTATCTGCTTAACACGTCTTCGAGCGAATATACTATAAATAGAATGTGTGCAGAATATAACTCACCGTATTATGATTTGGGTGAATATTCAGACACGGCAAGCCTCCCCCAGCTTTGCGAAAGGCTTTTAGGCGAGGTAGAAAAAGCGGGCATGTTATCGCTTTATTATGATATTGAACAGCCCCTAACGGAGGTTTTAGCTTCAATGGAGCACTTCGGTTTTACGCTTGATGTGCAGGGGCTTAAAGACTTCGGCGAGCGGCTTGTCAGCGATATAAACGCTTTGGAACAGCAGATTCACTTTATGGCAGGGCATGATTTTAATATTGCTTCACCCAAACAGCTTGGGGTTGTTTTGTTCGAGGAATTGGGATTGCCTTCGGGTAAAAAGACTAAAACGGGCTGGTCTACAAATGCGGAAGTTTTAGAGGGGCTTAAAAGCAAGCATGATATAATCGAGCTTATTTTGCAATACCGAAAGCTTACAAAGCTTAATTCAACCTATGTTGAGGGCTTTTTAAAGCTGATTTCGGAGGACGGGCGGGTTCATACTGTATTTAAGCAGACCGAAACTAAAACGGGGCGCATATCGTCCGCCGAGCCTAATATGCAGAATATCCCCGTCCGCACGGAGCTTGGGCGGAGTATGCGTAAGTTTTTTACCGCGAAAAAAGGCTGTATCCTGCTTGACGCGGATTACAGCCAGATTGAGCTTAGGATTTTGGCACATATGAGCGGCGACAATAACATGCAGAATAATTTTCACTCCGGCATGGATATTCACGCATCAACGGCGGCGCAGGTTTTCAAAATGCCGCCGGATATGGTAACGAGTGAAATGCGCCGCGCCGCTAAAGCGGTTAACTTCGGAATCATTTACGGCATCGGCGCGTTTTCTTTATCAAGCGACATAGGGGTTACTGTAAAGCAAGCTGACAGCTATATAAAAAACTATCTTGACGGATACCCCGGTGTTAAGAAATTTATGGATGAAACGATTGCACAAGCATCAAAAACAGGCTATGCCGTGACTATGCTGGGCAGGCGCAGGAATATACCCGAGCTCTCTTCTTCCAATAAAAATATTCAAGCATTCGGCAAGCGCGCCGCTATGAACGCGCCCATACAGGGGACAGCGGCGGATATTATCAAAATCGCTATGGTTAAGGTTTACCGCCGATTAAAAGAGGAATGCCCGAACGCGAAGCTTATATTGCAGGTGCATGACGAGCTCATCATCGAAGCCCCCGCCGCCGATACCCAAAAAGCCGCCTTGATTCTCGGTGAAGAGATGAGGAACGCGGTCGCGCTTGATGTTCCGCTTGCGGCTGATGTTTCAAGCGGGGGGACTTGGTATGAGGCTAAGATGGGTGGGGATTAGGGGCTTGCGATGAAATCGCAGTTATGGACGACAAGCATTGTAATATTGTATAAATAAAGCACTTCACTTTGAGGAATGAAGTGCTTTTTTATTGAAGATGCTCGCTGAGAAGATTAATCAAAAACTTACAAGACGAACTTCCACCAAGAATTGATTGCTGTAATTGAACAGTAACTTTATCTCGACCGAAAGCAGAACCCCAATTATATAGCAAACTTTGTCTGGAGCACTCACAGAGCAACGGAGTTTCGACATATTTGCTCTTAACCAAGTCACAAGCACAATAATTGTATGTAAGCTCAATAATTTCATTACTTTTTATAACTTTAAATCCGATTTCAGGAAATCTTTTTTTCAATCGGCTCAAAAAATCGTCAAAGCTTTGCGAAGCGTTATATTCATCAAGATAAATCTGTTTGGTATATGAATCTGAGCAAGATTTTCCACATTCTTTTAAAATATCTTTTCTGCTTTCATCATCAATGTTTTGTAGGGAGCGTTCAAATCCCTCAAACCAAAATTTAAAAAAGCGTTCTTTCATTCATTACCTCCCAAAATATAAATAATACCCGCAATCCCCTATGAAAGTCGGTTGATGTGTTTAATGCTTATTAGGTGGGGTTGGTTAATTCCCATATTGATTAGGAACATAAGGCAAAATCCCCCAAGTCACATCTTCTGCCGTAATAGTACCTGTGTGAATTTCGGGATTTATGCCTACTGTTTGTTTTTGGCAAGTGTGACTATTATGCTTCTTACAATCGGAGCATTTCGATAATCCTTGCGTCCTTGCACATTCCATTTGCACACAGTCGTGAAGCCCGCTTATTCCTCCGTGACTGCAGCCCTTGCAGGGCGGTACGGCTTCATCATCTTTCTGACCGTACAATGCCTTTATGCGCCGTTTTGCTTCTTCAATAATTTCGGGACTAACCCAAGTTTCTCCTACGTAATGAATACACAAATCGCAACGGTGTCCGCAATGAGCATATATTGCCTTTTCTTTAGGAAAAGGCTTGCGATTAGGCTTTTTCTTGAAAATAATCAATCGTTTAACATCTTCAAGAGTTTCTAAATCAACGACAGGAATATGTACCCATTTGCCGTCGTGATAGGTCTGTGCGTTATCATAAAGTTGCTGAATACTACGCGAAAATTCATGTCTAATCGCTTCAAATTTCTCACGCTCGGCTTTGCCGAAAATCAAAAGAAAAACGTAATGGTCATCACGAATATATATAGTCAAAATTGTTTTCCCGCTTCGGCGGAAACGCAAAGTGTCTTTGCCGTCACCAATTTCATCGGCAAGATATTTACCTCTCATGAAACGCATTGTTTCTTCGCTTGCTTTTTGCAATTGTGTTTTTTTCATATCGTTCAGTCCTGCTCGTATTATATAAATTTTATTCGCAACCCTGCGGAAATCGGTTGATGTGTTTAATGCTTATAATGCGATACCCGCGTTACAGACTTAGCGAAAACATCAATCCTTTTATATCTTCATTACTTCCCTTATATCGGCGAACTTCATCATCACGTTCAAGCGAAAGACCGATTTTCTTCATCACTTTTACAGATGCTCCGTTTCTATAATCGCAAGTCGCAATAACCTTTCTAACTTTACATTCATTAAATGCGAAGTTTAAAACTGCTTTGGCGGCTTCAGTAGCGTAGCCGTTGCCTTGATAGGATTTATTAATCATCCAACCAAGCTCTCCCTCATGTCTTTCATCATCTTTATAGTGAAAAGAAACAGCACCAATATGTTTATTGTTTAACGTAATTGCAAATTCAAAAAAACGCGGCACCTCAGCTTTCCATTCAGTAGCAACTTTATTAAGATAACTCTCTGTTTCCTGTATGTTGTCATTAGGAAGATGAACCATATATTGGGTAATTGTCGTATCGCTTGCATATTCGTGTGTAGAGACTAAATCGCTGATTTCAAGCGGTCTCAAAACAAGGCGTGGAGTTTGAATTCTCATCGCTCATTATCTCCCAATAATATAAATTTTATTCGCAACCCTGCGGAAATCGGTTGATGTGCCTAATGCTTATTATCTCGACTTATATTTACCTTGAAACTCACGCTTTGCCATTTCAGAATGCTTTAAAATAAATTCAGATTTTGCTTTTGTATAGCCGTCTCTGTCATGCTTAAATTCTTTCAATAAATCCAACTTCAATTTACTGTACTCGTTTGAAACATCAACGTGTTCAATAAGATAATCCCTAAAATAAAGCTCGTCCCAATCCCCCGAATATCTTACATGAAGATGATAAACTTTATCGGCAAAACCGTTAAGTGTATAACCTTTATTAAAAGAAAGTTTCATCGGTTCATTTTCTTTATTCATAAGACGCCAACCGATAATGGCTAAATCATCAATAAATCGTAAAATATCACAATCGTTCACAACTTCCAATAAAATATCCACCGTAGGTTTTGAAATCAACCCTGCAACCGCACTGCTACCAATATGGTTAATCCGCGCTATATTATCAGCGTTTATATTTCTTAAAATGCTTTGCTTTTCGCTTTCATACCATTCACTATATTTGGGATTATGCGCGCGCAAAACTATGGGAAATAACGCCCATAATTCCTCCAATGACATTTCAGATAATTGTTTTTGCATTTTCCCTCCATAACTAACACCTACAACCTTGCGGAAATCGGTTGATGTGGCTAATGCTTATGCCGTCCGATTAATCAAATCCGCAAATAGTTTTATCTCATTTTCGTGTGTTCTTTAATCGTTCAAGTAATGCGAAAATAAAAGTAGTTATACCGTAACTTAAAAATAATCCGGGAACAAGCCTCACAACCCAGCACATAACACTCATATACCAAGCAATACCATTATTTGAAAAAGCTTCAATTACACTTGCCAGTGAAATCCCGAAAACGACTGAAATTAAAACAATTTTCACTGTTACTATGTAACCAATGTAATATGAACCGCTTATAAGAGCTATCGGTAACGGGCTATATTGTTCCGCCACCTCAATCGGTTCACCTAATTCAGCCAACACAACTCTTATATCGCGTTCTTCAGGGACATTTTCTCCGCACCTATCCTTCAACATCTCGGATATGTTGCTTTGCAATTTCTGCTTCACATCATTTCTCATGTGCCTAGGTAAAATATTTAAGACAGCTAAAACATATTGCTCAACATTATTATTCATATTTACCTCCAGAAACATAAATTTTATTCGCAACCCTGCGGAAATCGGTTGATGTGCCTAATGCTTATCAGCTGACTACTTTGTAGCGCAATCGCACATAAGAGCCCTCTAAAGCAGTACACTCTTCAAGTTTCAACACGCCCAATTTGTTAATTTCACTTTGCGAAAGTAAAGAGTAACCGTCAATTAATGAGGGTGTATCTTTTCCGCCGACTAAAATCGGCGCAACAACAATGTCAACATAGTCAAGTAACTTTTCCCTTAGAAATATTTCATTCAATGTCCCGCCTGTTTGTATGGTAACCCGGTCGCAACCATAATCTTCATATAAACAGTTTAACACTTCTGCTGGATTAAAGGTTTTTTGATATATAATGTTAATGTTGTCTGCTTCGGTTTTATATGCAGGGTGTGTTGTGTTGGAAGTCACGAGTACGAATTTCTTTGCCAACTTTGAGAAATACTCAACCCCTTTAGATGTTAGATGTGAATTATCAATAACAACAAAACTCACATCAAGTTTATCAGGCAAAGACCGTTCATTCGCACCGACTTTTGCCATAACTCGCCCCGAGTTTATTGACCAAAGGTCAGTTGTTCGTTCTATTTTATAGTATTGGTGTAACCCTTCTTTAACTCCGGCGATATTCGGAAAATCCTTGTCAAAATCTAAGGCATCGTTTGCCCCCGTGCTAATTTTGCCGTCTAACGAAATCAAAAGAAATAGCGTAGTAATTGGTCTTTTCATACTGCCCTCCGAAAATATAGATTTTATTCGCAATCCTGCGAAAGTCGGTTGATGTGGTTAAATGCTTATAACATGAGGTAAACTTAGAGCGTGTTTACACTAACCAAACAACGCATATTTTAGCTTATTATTCGTTTAGTGTAAAAACACGCTCTAATAGTTTTCTTCTGCAAGTTTTACTGCTTCAATACCCGTGTTTTCAATCAATTTATTAATCAGCCCCAAAACACCTAAAACCTCAGTATTGGTGTGACTTCCTACTAAAAGATTTATCCCCGCATATTTAGAGTATTGCTGAGAATATAAACTATACTCGCCTGTTATATATGTGTCG
>WRLG01000026.1 GCA_009777725.1 Oscillospiraceae bacterium
CTAAAATTTTGTTAATTTTTTAGGTTGTGTTGGGTTTGGGCGGACTTGAAGCTGAATTTCGATATGTACGATTTTTAGTTTTCTTGGCTCATGGTTTTGTTCGCCTTTCTTTCTGTTCTGCTCTTTATATTATTATACCATATTAGAGTGAAGATTGCAAGGGTAATTTACATAAAATTTCATCTTTGCATAATGGCGGTCATTTTTATCATAGCCTTTCATTTATCCCCTGCCAACAACCCTCTTACCCTACCCCAACACCTCACACGAACACCCGCCCGCACCAAACCAAACCTCCCCACACCTCCCACAAAACCGAATCGGCTTCTCCTCATCAGTCATCATAAACGAAAGCATCATCTTAACCGCAAGCAAAAGCGAATGAAAATCCCAGACGATTACGGGCTTCACATCAAGCACAATTCTATAAGTCGGAGCGGTACACTCAAAAGCAGAAATTCCCTTCTGAATTAGGCGGCGGTCTTGCTTGTCCTCCTCGCTGTCGGTGTAGTCGTTGTAGTAGAGATAACTCGACAAAAGCGTAAACGCCCACTGTTTAAATTGCTCCAAAAGCCAGTCATAACGCTCCGAATAATCCCGCAAAAACGACATATTTACGGCTTCGGGGTTGTAACCCAAAGTCATCATCAACGCAATCATCTCACGGTCGTCGGTGACATTCCAACGCATGGTGTGATTATCCTTGTAAAAATCAGGCTTTTTGAACGGGAAAAACAGATTTATATAGTCCGCAGTCGGCATTGTTTCAGCTTTCATAAACGGATTTAACGGCAGATAAACCGCCTCATAATCCATGAATTTCGGCGTGGTCGGCAGGGCTGTCATAAAGCAAGCGAATATTTCTGTCCGTCTGCCCTCGGATTTCTGCTATTTTCCGATTAGAATACCGCTTGACGACACGATAATAGAATATTTCTTTGTGATTGTCACTAAGCTCATGCAACACTTTTGCCACTTTCACATTTGACGTTAATTCGCCCAACTCAAACGGAAAATCATAGATAAAATCAAGGAAATTCCCGCTTTGCAACTGCCGCCACCAATCATGATTCCATGCGGCGGGAATCACGGTTTCACTCGTGCTATGGTCGAGATACGAGGCTTCTTCATACTCATTTTCAACGTCAATCTGATATTTCCGATATTTAGAATTAGGTGCAGAACAAGCGATTTCATGCCGCTTTCTTCGCCGTACCGCCAACTTCTCCAATTTGTCATATTCCCCACCCAACTTCTCAAAATCAGCCGCAGAACGGCAGGATTTTTCAAGCAAAGCAAGAGCCTCCGCCCGAAACTGTCTTTTAGTCTTCTTTGAAATCAAACACCTCACCGCCTGTTTTGCTTTCTGATTTTCAGAATTTGTTTGTGCAATATTTCTAATATGTTTCTATCTAAGGCACTCATTTTTGTGCAATACGCAGAACTTAAAAAACTTTTCAAAAAACCTTCCGAAATGACCCCTTGAACTGACCTGTATAATAGGGGACGTTGTAAATCGGCGGGCAATATTTTAGCCGCAACATATATCCCTATTATAATTATATGACTTTTTTCGCAATAAGTCAAGTGAAAGTTTAAGGACTAACCGCTATTATGGGTTAGCCCTTATTTTTTTGTTTCAAAGGAGTGGTGGCGTATGAGATGATATTAGGCTTTGTGCATTACAGTCAAGAAAAAAACGATAATTCAAGGAGGAAGTTTATGAATCTTAATCAAAAACAAGCATTAATCGCAGAAATCGTGACATTATTACAGGCAAAATTAGAGGTTGACATTAAAGCGGAAGCCGCTGAAAGGGCAATACAAACCGCTGTTATTCCTGCAAAACTCGACAATTCCGCTGTAGAAATGCTCACCATTAAAGAGTGTTGCGGAGTAATCAAGGGCTTATCTGAACATTCGTTGCGGCAGTTGGTGGCACAGAAAAAAATTCCGTTTATCAGAACAGGGCAGGGGAAACGTGGTAAAATTCTGATTAATAGAAATGTGTTGATGAGGTATTTTAACAATTTATCGGCAGAGGGGAGGGCGGTTTAATGTTTCAAAAAGAGGTAATTGACGTGGAGTTTACCGAGGTTGAGCAAACTCAGATTGCTGTAATCGAAAGTCCTAAATCAGAGGTTCACGATGAAATGTCGGAGGAAGAATTTAAGGAGTCTCTGGGCTTACCAAAGTGGCTTGAAGTGGACGAAAAGGGCAAAATCACAATCAACGAGGTGGCGTTTTGCAAGGAGTTTTGCAGGGGGCGAACGCTGAAATGTATCGGCGGGATTTTTTACGATATGGGCGGTGAAATCGGTGATGAAATCATAGCACATGAAATTAGCAATATCCTCACAAAGCACGTATTTACAGGGGTTGCGAGCAAAGTCAAATGTCTTATGGGTGCGTTGAAATTGCAATGTTATTCAGAGTTGCCCGAAGTTAAAGAGCATGAAATTCATGTTGCAAACGGTGTTCTCAAAACTGGCAGCGGCTTTGTTTCGGAGCGGCAATTTTGCGTGAACAGACTGAATGTACAGTATGATTCGGCGGCTCAATCGCCTGTCAAATTTCTAAATTTTCTATCAGATTTGCTTGAACCTGACGATACAATTACCCTGCAAGAATATCTCGGTTATCTGCTGATTCCGTCCACGAAAGGGCAGGCGATGATGTCGATAATCGGCGAGGGCGGGGAGGGAAAAAGCGTATTGGGTACTATTCTGAAAGACATTTTTAGCGGAAATATGTGCGTGGGAAATTTCCGAAGAATAGAAACTGACAGATTTTTTAGGGCAAATCTCAAAGGCAAATTGCTTTTCCTTGACGATGATTTGCAACTCGAAGCCCTGCCGACAACGGGATATATCAAGTCGCTAATCACCGTTCAAATCCCGACGGATATTGAGTTTAAGGGCAAGCAGTCGTATTCCGAAAAGCTATATGCCCGATTTTTGTGTTTCGGGAACGGTTCAATCAAGAGCTTGCACGACAAATCGGCGGGGTTTAGTCGGCGGATGATTATTCTGTCCACAAAGCAGATTTCTGAAAATTGGAAAACTAATCCTAATCTTGCACAGGAGATTATCGCCGAAAAGGACGGAGTTTTCGCTTGGATGTTCGCGGGATTGCGGCGGCTGATTGCGAATAATTATCAGTTCAGTCTGTCCGAAAAATCCAAACACAATGCCGTCGAAATGATGAGTGACAATTGTAATATTATTGAGTTTCTTGGCGATAAGAACGCCGTTATTCTCTCGAATAATACTGAAATTTCCTCGACTAATCTCTACGGCAGCTATTCAAAATGGTGTTCCGACAATGCAATGACGGCTGTCAAAAGAGAGGCTTTTGTATCGTGGCTTAAATCCAATCAACGGAAATATTCAATCTCTTACGATTATAATATTGTTTCCGAAAATGGGAAGCGTGTGCGGGGGTTCAAAGGCATATCGGCAACCGCATAAAAAGGAATCGCAAAAGCGGCGTGTAGGCGTGTAAATCCTGTTTTTACGAGGGTTTACAGGGCGTGTATTGCTCGTGTTTTAAGCGTGTAACACGCAAACAGCACGGCTTCAACACGTGCATAAACCTTGTATTTAGGCGATTTACACGCCAACACGCCTAAAATTGCAGTTCACAAAAAATATAAACCAAATTGAAAGGAATTTTTAATTATGAAAACTTTGAATACCATAAAAATCATCGGAATTGACCACGGTTAATCAAGTTGAACAGGAAAGTGCCATGGATTTAATTAACTATGAATTCCTCAGCGGTTGACATTAACTTTAATATCACTTCTGAAAATTTGATATTAATTTCAGAGTTTTTTAATATCAAAAAAATACCATCATTCACCGCCTAAAAATAATTGATATTAACTTTCGCTAAAATTGATATTACTTTTTCAGAATTAATATCAAAGTTAATATCACAATCTTGCCTCATTTTTCTATCACACTAACTAACTTTTGCGATTAAGGCTAGCTACGCCTTTGTTACTTTCGCGAAAGTAACGCAAAGATACTTTTGACACTCCATTCCGGCAAGCCTTCATTCCATATCAAAAGTATCATTGCGGCAGGTGGCGCTACCCCCTACAACCCCCTCAGCTTTTCTCTGCGGACAAAAGCTGATTGTCAAATCCTCACGGATTTGAGATACGACACATTTATATATAGAAAGGAAGAACTTATGCAAAGAACAATTAGCGGAATGATTGGTGACGGGAGTGCCGCCCACAATCTGCGGTATATTGTCACCGATAACGTCAATCCCAATTTAACTTCCGAGAATGTGATTCTTAAAAGCGAGAAAGTCAAGGACGTTTATCACGAACTTTTTGATGAAGCGTTGGAACAGTATAACGCAAAGCAAAATCGCTCTGACAGAATTATCAAAGATTACCACAAACATATTCGACACAGCCGACAGGAAAAAGAATTTTACGAGGTCGTTTTTCAGTATGGCAATCGTGGTGATACAGGAGTTGGCACTCTCGAGGCACAGACGGCGAAAAAAATCTTGACAAAATTTGCGGAAGGATTTGAAAAACGCAACCCGCATTTGCGAGTATTTTTATCAGTTATTCATATGGACGAACCCGAAGGAACTCCCCATGTTCACATCGATTTTGTGCCATTTGCAACTGAAAGCAAGAGGGGATTATCCGTTCGCAATTCTTTAAGCAAGGCATTGGAGCAACAAGGATTCAAAGGCGAGGGGAAATTCAACACTTGCTCCAAACTTTGGATTGACAGCGAGAAAATGGTGTTGTCAGAAATTATGCTTTCACATGGGATTGAATGGCTTGAGCTTGGCACAACAAAAGAACATTTATCGGTCTACAATTACAAGCGTGAAAAGCGGCGTGAGGAAGTTGAGGAGTTGGATAAATTTGTTTCTGAAAAACAAAATACGCTGTCGAACCTAAATGAAGCCGTCGCTTTTTCAGAGGGTCACTCAGAATATCTTGATATGCAGATTGAGGAAAAATATTCCGAAATTGAAAAGCTGGATAAGAGTGTGGCTGAAATTGAAAATCATAACGCCGTCCTCGAAAACTCAATCAACGATAACAACGCCGCCATTCATCAGCAAGCACTAATCTTGCAAAAAGACAAAGCCGAACTTGACAAAATTGCGAAAAAGAAAGTTGACATTGAATCGGTTGAAAATATTGAAGCCAAGAAAACTCTCATCGGCAACAAAATTACGATTAATGTTGACGATTATAACAACTTGCAAACTACGGCTCAGAAATATATTGCCCTTGATAAATCAAAAAAGAAACTTAAAGCGGAAATTTCTGATTTAAAAACCGAGGTTCAGAATTTAGCCGCCGCTAATGCAAGGTTGAAGAAAGAAGTTCAAGGTGAGATTCATTTGAAACTCGAACTCGGCAAGGTTAAGAATGAATTATCCGCTCTGAAAAATACCATTGCGAAAGTCTATGACTTCATTGAACAACTTAATCTACGGGAACGCTTGGAATTGTTTTTGAATCCGCCGAAATTGCAGAGGAAGAAAACGCATAGTCGGTGATTTTCGGCGAAAGTTGGGTGACATATTCCTGTATACTATATAATTACAGCAAAGTTTGGTGAAAATGTCAATTGCTATTCACGCTCTACTGTGGTAAAATGTATATAACAGGAATATGCCATAAAAATTTGAAATATCTGAAAGGGGATATTATTTATGGCGAATATATCAAAGCGGGGTAACAGCTACCGCATAAAAGTAAGCTGTGGTTACGATATTCATGGCAAGCAGGTGATTCAATCTCGAACTTGGAAGCCGGACGAGAGTATGACAGAGCGGCAAATCGAGAAGGAGTTGCAACGGCAGGTTGTTTTGTTCGAGGAGGAGTACCTTAAAGGTCAGGTGGTTTCGACTGTTAAATTTGAGGACTTCGCCGCCGAATGGTTTCGTGATTACGCTGAAAAAAATCTTCGGGCAACAACTCTTCATAGACTAAAAAAGCTGGAGGAACGAACCTACGCCGCCGTTGGGCATTATCGGCTCGATAAAATCACAACTCGCCATGTGCAAAAATTTATCAGCGGTTTGTCAGACGAGGGCGTGAATAAGTCTACAGGCGGCGGACTTTCCCGAAAGACAATCAAACATTATCTGTCGTTCATAAGCACGGTCTTCGACTATGCAATTCGTATGCAAATGGTTTCTAACAATCCTTGCAAAAACGTGTTTATCCCTGCCGAGGATACGCAGGAGCGTGAAGTTTACACAATCGAGGAAATTCACAAACTCCTTGCTCTGCTTGAAAACTTGGGATGGCAGACCGATGAACAGTACGACAGTCGCAACATGGCTAAAGCGTTTTTGCAAGCGAAACGGCATGAGGTACTGCAATCTTCACAGCTTCCGCCATTTCAATGCAACGCAGCTTTTAAACGCAGGGGTTGATATTAAAACCATCCAGAGTTGTTTGGGACATTCGACCGCCACCACTACTTTACAAATTTACTGCCATGAAGTGCAAGAGGCACAAGTAAGGGCAATGGAAGCCGTTGCGGATTTAATCGACAACGGGCTTGAAAATGAGCGGAACAAGGCTTGCTGATAAAATAATGACCATTCAATGACCAAGACAACTTTTCAGGGCATATAAAATGATAGGAAACAACGTATCTACGCCGTTTCCTATCATCCGAAGTTGGTGCGAGTAATGGGACTTGAACCCATACGCCTTTCGACACACGCCCCTCAAACGTGCCTGTCTGCCTATTCCAGCACACTCGCATAAACTATATATAGCATCTTTAATTTATTTTCCGAACTTTTACATTATAAAATATGATAAAAAAACCCGCCGCAGCATTACTCTTCCTCAAATTCCACATTCAAGCGTTCAATAAACATGTTGCCTATTCGGTCGTATTCATCGTCATCATCTATAGAGACTAAAAATTCCTCGTTACCCTCGTATTCGGATTTAAGGACGACTAACTCGCCATCGGATTCCAAATCCTCCGCAGGGTCGTCATAGCATGGAACTAACGCATAATAAACCGCACCGTCAATCTCCATCTTGTCAATCATCTCAAACTCCTGCTGAACGCCGTCTTCATCAACAAGCGAAAAAAGCTCGGGGGAGTTGCCGTTCAATGCAGCCATACCTACTTAACCATCCCTTCAATCATGCACCCATACTTCAATTACGTACTCAACCATTCAATTATACTACATAATGCCCGTGTTGTCAATAGTACACTTTTAACAAAAATTTTAAACAAAAAATGTTTGTTATTTTTTAAAAAAACTATTGACAATGCCATATAACTGTGCTATACTGTTAACAAGGACAGAATAAGTAATCAAAAAGCACAATTTAAAATCCGCTTTCAACCGAAGATGTTCGGAGAAGCAAATGTAGGGTTCAAAATTGGCTTGATAATTTGAATTTGCTTTGCGTCCCCAGAGAGCTGAAAATCCCGATTATCGTTAAATTTTATTCTAATGTTTGTATCGCAATTTATTTAAGAATGTTATTTGCGCGGGAGTTACAAATTATTCTTGGAAAGGCGGCGAGTCCGATGGTTTCTGACAACATTACGCATAATTCTGCTCAAGGGTATCTTCGGCGGCTCGTGTGTAGCCTTGCTTTAAGAAAAATTTGAACTGTTGGGAGTATAAATGTAAGCCTTAAATGTGGCTCACTCCAAAATATAACATTTAGTTAATCATTCTTAAAGTATATAACGAGCCGCATAATTTCAGTACACTTCGCTGTGCTTATATTATATGGTTCTTTTTTGTGCTTAATTGAAATGTTTTTCCGATAGCTTTATGGTGATTCAATTTAAGCATCGCGCAGCAAGGTTTAACCTCTTAAGGATAAGATACCCTTTTCTTAATGCCTTAGGGCTTTAAATAAAGGGCTGCATAAAAATCTGATTATGAAGGGTGATACCAATGTTCTAAGCAGACGTTTGTCAACAACTTTTTTAAAGAAAGTAGTGTTGCTTATGATTGCGTTCACATGTAAAATTTCTAGGTTGAGAATCAAATCTTAATCAGAAAGGACTGAGACCACCTAACTAATTAGCTTTTTTCAAAACTCGGGCATAAAGTTATGCCGCACAATGTTGGAAAGAGGCGATGCCAATGAGAGCCTATTATATTTTGATTATCAAAGATTAATAAGCGAGGGGTGAGTCCAACAAAGTAGGTAAGACGGCTTATGCCGGTATCAAGGTGTTCTATGTTTATGTTAAAGGTTGAGGTTCGAACCAATATAATAATCTACGAGAGGGCTGTCAAAAGACAGCCCTTTTTGATTCCTTAAATAATTCCAATTCTCGTTTTAGCCTTGCAATAGGAAGTCCCATAACATTGTAAAAATCCCCTTTAATCCCGCTGACTAAAAATGCCCCCGCCCCTTGAATTCCGTAAGAACCTGCTTTATCCATAGGGTCTCCCGTTTTAATGTAGCCTTTTATTTCGCTGTCGGTAAGGGGGTAGAAGCTCACCTCTGTCAAAGCGGAAAAGCTCATGCTCTCACCTTTTCCGAAAATGCAAACACCCGTTATAACCCTATGGCTTCTGCCCGAAAGTGTTCTCAACATTCTCACCGCATCCGATTCATCAGTCGGCTTTCCCAGAATAACATCGTCAATGATAACAACCGTATCGCACCCGATAACTAAATTGCCCGGCTCTCTTTTGGCAATATAAGCCGCTTTTTTAACAGCTAAATATTCCGCCGCTTCATTGAGCGGAATATGATTCGGTAAGGTTTCATCAATATCCGCAGGAATAATTTCAAATTCGGGGATTATATATTTAAGCAGTTCGTGCCTGCGCGGCGAAGCAGACGCCAATATCATTCTCATAAAAGCTCCCGCGCCTTCAGCATATAGTCCTCAAAATCATCAACGCAGGCAAGGAACGCATCCATAACCTCCGGCGCAAAGTGCTGAGGCAGAGTTCTGCCGTCACCGTTGACAATAATATCAAAGGATGCCTTATGCGAGAAAGCCGGCTTGTATTCGCGCGCGCTTGTTAAAGCGTCATAAATATCGGCAAGCGCGACTATTCTGGCGGAAATCGGTATATCCTCGCCCGCCAGTCCGTTAGGGTAGCCGGAGCCATCGTATTTTTCGTGGTGCCCTTCACAGATTTCCATTGCTACCCGCAGGGTAGAATTCCCCATAGTAAGCAGATGCTGTGTTTCTCGCAAAACCTTCGTTCCGAAAACGGTATGATACTTGATGGTTTCATACTCCTCTTGGGTAAGCTTACCCGGCTTCAGCAAAATACTGTCCGATATGCAAACCTTACCTATATCATGCAGCGGAGCGTAAAGAACGGTTTTCTTCATTTCGCTTTCCGAAAGCATTTGAGGATGCTTTTTATTTATATATTTTGCCAGAATTTCCGTATATTTCTGCATCCTCTGGATATGCGCGCCCGTTCCCCCATCGCGCCCCTCCGCAAGGAGGGACATCCCCAGAATGACCGCCTTGTGAGAGTCCGAAAGTGCCTGTGTTCTGATTTCAACCAAGCGTTCAAGATTATCCCTGTTATTTTTATTAGCAAGATGATTCCGCACCTTAATCGCAACAACATCCGCGTCATACGGCTTAGAGATGTAGTCAACCGCCCCCAGCATAAGCCCTCTTTTTTCGTTATACGAATCGGACGCGCCCGTTATAAATATTACAGGAATATTCTCCAGCGCGGGATTATCGCGCATACGCTCCAGCACGTCCATTCCGTTCAAGCCCGGCATATATACGTCAAGCAAAACCATATCGGGCTTATGCTTTTCCATAATCTCCAAAGCCTTTTCACCGCCGAGAGCAACCATTACCTTATATTCATTGTCAAGGATAGACCTTAACCCATCGACATTTTCCTTACTGTCATCAACGACAAGTACTGTATTTACCATAAAAATCTCCTAACAGATGATTTACTTAACAAACCTTTTCGCGCCGGATGCTAAAACTTTAAACCATAAAGGCTCCATCCTCTTTTTAACCTCGCCCATCGCTTCAGCTACCTTTATACTTTGAGGGCAATGCTTTTCGCACTTGCCGCATTTTTTACACAGCCCCGCATACGATGGGGTTTTGGAGGTTATATTTGTCCCCGTCATATACTGCTGCATACCCGTTTTCTTTCCGATAGCGTAAGAGGAATTATAAGCCGAAAAACAGCCCGGAATATTAACCCCCAAGGGACAGGGCATACAATAATTACACCCCGTGCAAGGGATTTTATAGCTCTCGTTAAAAATCTCAATTGCTTGGCTGTACGCTTCCCGCTCATCGGCAGTCAACATACCTATGCTTGAAGCTTCCGCTGTTTTGACATTCTCGTCAAGCTGCGCCATGCTGCCCATGCCGGAAAGCACAACCGTAACCTCCGGCTGTTCCCAAAGCCACCGCAAAGCCCATGCCGCAGGGGTAAGAGCGGCGTTGGTTTTTTTAAACAGTTCCTCCGCTTTCGGCGGAAGCCCGTCCGCAAGCCTGCCGCCGAGCAACGGCTCCATAACAATTACAGGCAGTCCTTTTGAATGTGCATATTTAAGCCCTTCCATGCCCGCCTGATAATTTATATTGCAATAATTATACTGTATCATGCAAAATTCCCAAGGGTAAGCATCAATTAAAGCGGTAAAGTCATCTTTTTTTCCATGGAAAGAAAAGCCTATATTTTTTATCTTGCCTTCGCGCTTTTTCTCGTCCAGCCATTTTTCAACGCCCATGCTTTTCAATGCTTCCCACTGCGTAGGGCAGGTAAGCATGTGCATAAAATAATAATCTATATAATCGGTTTTAAGGCGTTCAAGCTGGGTATTAAAAAACTTATCAAAGTCGGAGGGCTTTTTGCAAAGAAAAAGCGGCATTTTCGTAGCGATATAAGCCTTTTCCCTAAGGCTGTTTTGATGGAGAATACTGCCCAAAGCGGCTTCGCTTCCCGAATAAATGTAAGCGGTATCAAAATAATTAATCCCGCGCTCCAAAGCGTTTTTTATAATCCGCTCCGTTTCCTCCATATCAATCCTCCCGGACTTTTGGGGGAAGCGCATACACCCAAGCCCCAACGCCGAAAGCTCATTGCCCGATTTATTATCCTTACGGTATTGCATTTTACTCAACTCCCATAATAAAGTATATATGATAATTGCAATATTGTCAACACTT
Organism: Oscillospiraceae bacterium; assembly: GCA_009777725.1. Classification (GTDB taxonomy): domain Bacteria; phylum Bacillota; class Clostridia; order Oscillospirales; family Ruminococcaceae; genus UBA946. Next base: position 11,184 of record WRLG01000026.1, read on the forward strand.
TTTTGAAAAATGGGGCATAAACGCAGTTTAGCCAACATAGTCAGCTTAACAGAATCTATATCATTATGTACAGTTTGCCATGTGCATGATTAGACCGTCAAAAATTTCACTAAATAACAAGCAAGTTTTTTGTATATAAATTTACATAAAAAACTCTTGTTAATAGGTGCAAAATATGTTATAATTGTACATATCAGAATTAATTTTGGAGGTATTCGTTATGGAAGGAACCGGTTTTTTGAGAACAGTACGAGTCGGGGGATTTGATAAAAAAGATGTTTTGACTTACGTTGACGAGCTAAATACTAAAATTTATACCCTTGAAGCGGAGCTTGAAGAAAAAAAGGCTTTATTGGAAAGCGCGTCCTCAAGCGGCGGAACTGTAGATACCGGCAAATATGAGGAACTCTTAGCCGCCGACAAGGTTAAAATAACGGAGCTTCAGACCGACAACAGCTCCTTGAAAAACCAAATGTCAATCTGTCAAGAAGATATTGCCGAAGCGAATAAAGAGCTTGAAAGCTTGAGAAAGCAAAATGCCGCATTGGAAAATGAATTGCAGGACGCAAAGAACAAAATTGCCGCCGGAGGCTCTACGGCTTCCGATAATGCAATGGATTTGAGCAATGTATTTATGGAAGCGCAAAAAACCGCTAACAGCATCGTTACGCAAGCAAAGGAAAACGCGAAAAAGATGGATGAAGATGCGAAAAAGCTTGCCAACCAAGTCGTTGACGATGCTAACGGAAAAGCTTCCTCCATAGTTAAAACCGCTGAAAGCAAAGCGGATAAAATTATGACCGATGCCGAGGGACAAACTAAGGAAATGAAAGACGCGGCACTTAATATTAAAACCCTCATAGCTACCGAAATCGGAGATATTGAAACCAACGTATATAAGCTGAACGAAATATTACAGCTTTTCTCCAACGAAAGCCTTGCTAAAATTTCAGAATCCAAGTCGATTATAGAAAAAACAAAGGATGCTTTGAGCAAGGGCGAAATTCCTGTTGTAGTCGGCAGTAAGCCCTCTATGCGCCCGGCGGGAGCAAACCCTAAAGCCGCACCCGCTCCTAACGCCCCCAAGCCGCCAATCAATCCTCCTCCGAAAGCCGCAGGCAATGTCGTTCCGCCGCCCAAGAAGCCTGATGCCCCCCCCCCCCCCGCCCCCCCGCCTATGCCCAGAAAGAAATTCGGGATTGACATGAGCGAATTGGAAAACCTTACCAAAGCCGCCGAAGCAGCGGAACAACAAAATTAAGTTCGGAATTGTAAAACAATAGGAAACTGTCCAATACTCGGGCAGTTTCTTTCTATAAAAACGGAGGGTAACTATGGCTCAAAATGAAAACCGCCTTACAGTCCGCAATACTGCCGCCGAATTTCTGACTTTTGCCTATCAAACGGGCGGTGACGGAATTGAAATTCGAGTGCAGGACGGCACAATTTGGCTTCCCCAAAAGCTGATTGCAAGCCTTTTCGCCACAACTTCCGAAAATGTTATTATGCACATTAAAAACATAATTGCCGAATCGGAAATCAGCGAAACGGCAACTGCTAAGGATTTCTTAGTAGTTCAAACCGAGGGCAGTCGCTCTGTCAACCGCAAAATCAAGCATTATAATCTCGATATGATTATCGCTGTCGGTTATCGGGTTAATTCGGCTAAGGCTACGGAATTTCGGCGTTGGGCGACAGTTGTTTTGCGGGAATTTGCTTTGCGGGGATATTTGATTGACAAAAAGCGGATGGAAAACGGCATGTTTTTAGACGATGATTATTTTGAACGCTTACTTGATGAAATAAGGGAAATTCGGCTTTCCGAACGGAGATTTTATCAGAAAATTACAGATATTTATGCAACCTCTATGGATTACGACAAAACGGCAAAAGCAACCAAAATTTTCTTTGCAAGGGTTCAAAATAAACTGCATTGGGCTGTTCATCAGCATACTGCGGCGGAGCTTATTTACAAACGAGCCGACAGCACAAAGGAACATATGGGGCTTACAACATGGGAAAAAGCACCTATGGGAAAAATTGTAAAACGTGATGTAATTGTTGCGAAAAACTACCTGACCGAGGACGAAATGCGGGACTTAGAGCTGATTGTTTCGGGCTATTTGGATTTAGCCGAGGGCATGGCGAGGCGTAAAGTCCCTATGACCATGGCGGATTGGGCGGAGCAATTAGATTTGGTTTTGAAAGCAAGCAAGTATGAAATTTTGGATAATCCGGGAAAAATCACCGCCGAAATTGCACAGGCTCATGCAGAAAATGAGTTTGAGAAATACAGAGTTGTGCAGGACAGACTTTTCAAGAGCGATTTTGACGAATTTATAGAATTGCAAACAATGGCATATTAAAGATTAAATGATGATTGATTAAGAAATGAGGTATACCAATAAAAAAATTCATAACTGAAAAAAGCTTTTATAAGCTTTTGCTTTCCATAGCTATACCGATTGCTCTGCAACAACTTTTGTTTTTCGGGGTAGCCATGACGGATACCTTTATGCTGGGGCGGCTGGGCGAAGCGCAGCTTGCCGCAAGCGCGCAGGCTAACCAGCCTAAGTTTATATTCCAGCTGATTTTATTCGGCTTGGGCGGCGGCGGCTCTGTTTTATCGGCGCAGTATTGGGGCAAGCGCGATATGGAAAAGGTTCGCTTAATTATCGGGATTGTTTTGCGTATAGCGATAGTATGCTCATTGGTTTTTACCGCTATAGTAAAAATCTTCCCCAATCATGTAATTGAATTTTACTTAAAAAATGAAACTCAAAAAGATGCCTACATTATCTCCGAGGCGGTCGAATATATAAAAATAGTAAGCTGGGGTTACTTTTTCTTCGGGTTTTCAATGGCACTTCAGAATATTCTCAGAAGCGTTGAAATCGTAAAAATTGCTATTATTTCAAGTGCTACGGCTTTTGTGGTAAATATTATCCTTAACAGGATTCTGATATTCGGCGCGTTCGGCATCCCCGCTATGGGTATAAAGGGAGCGGCAACAGCTACTCTGACCGTGCATATAATTGACTTTATTATAACCACTGTGTATGTCCTGCGAATTGATAAAAAGCTTTGCTTTAAGCTTAAATATATATTTAGGCGCGACAAACTGTTGTCTGCGGATTTTACGCGCTACAGCCTGCCCGTTTTAGCAAATGAGTTTATGTGGGGCTCGGGGATTTCGATGCAGGCGGCTATATTAGGTCAGCTTAACCCCGATGCAGTTGCGGCTAACGCAATAGTCGGGACGCTTCATAACCTTGCTACCATTGTAATATTCGGCGGAGCTTGCGCGGCGGCTGTCGTGATTGGCAAGCAAATCGGAGGGGGAGATATGGAGGGTGCTAAACATTCCGCATTTACGATTATGGTGTGGTCGGTTATTCTCGGAGTACTCGGTATGCTTATGATGCTTTCGCTGAGAACATGGTTTATATCGCTTTTCAATATCGGCGGCGATGTACGGGAAATAGCTGAAAGGTTGCTTGTCATAATCGCCTTTATATTGATGTTTGTATCCGTTTCGGCGTTTGGGATTGTCGGCGTTTTGCGCGGCGCGGGGGATACTAAATTTTCGATGCTCCTCGAGTTTGCATCACTATGGCTTGTCGCTATACCGCTGGGAGCTTTTCTTGGCTTTAAACTGGGCGCACCCATCCTTTTAGTATGCGCCGCACTGAAAATAGACGAGCCGATTAAAGCCACCATCGCCTTCATCCGCTCAACAAAGGACAGCACCTATAAAGATATTACCCGATAGGCATATCAGAGTATAGCATTTTTTTAAAGCGGTAAACCGCGCCTATCCAACATCTCCTGCAAGGCAACGATTATCCCCATCCTCCCCGCAGTATAGGTCAGCCCGCCTTGAACATAAGCTACATACGGTTCTCTAAGCGGCGCGTCCGCCGAAAGCTCGACCGATGAGCCCATGTTAAAAGCTCCCGAAGCCATAATCACCTTGGAATCATAGCCCGGCATCGCCCAAGGCATCGGAGATATAAAGCTGTCAACGGGAGAGCCTTTTTGCACTCCTTGACAAAACGCAATCAGATTTTCCGAATTTTTCATAACAACGGCGGTTATAATATCCCCTCTCCGTTCATGGATTTTAGGATAACATTCAAAACCTAAAAGCCCCATAATTTCAGATGAGAACTCCGCCGTTTTCAATGCGTTCGCCACAACCTCGGGCGCGAAAAATAACCCTTGATACATAAGCTTGTTCTGATTGAGACTGCATCCGACTTCCCTGCCCATCCCCGGACTTGTCAGCCTTGCGGCGCAAAGCTCTACATATTTTTTCGCGCCCGCGATATAACCGCCTGTCTCGGCGATTCCCCCGCCCGGATTTTTTATAAGAGAGCCGATAATAATATCCGCGCCCGCCTGTATAGGCTCGCAGGCTTCCACGAATTCTCCGTAGCAGTTATCAACAATAATAATAATTTCGGGATTCGCACCCTTAGCCGCCTTAATCGTTTCGGCAATATCCTCAACGGTAAGCGCGGAGCGCAGGGAATACCCTCTGGAACGCTGAATATAAGCCGCCTTAACTCCCTTAACCCGCTGAAAAATCGCGCCTATATCCGGCTTGCCCTCAGAATTTAAATCCAGCTGGTCATATTCAATTTTAAAGTCAAGCAAAGAGCCGCCGCCTGCCTTGCCGCCCTCCGCATTTTTATTTATACCGATAACCTCATGCAGCGTGTCATAGGGCTCGCCTGTAAGACTTATCAGCTTATCGCCCGGGCGCAAAATTCCGAATAAAGCGCAGGCAATGGCGTGAGTGCCGGAAACAAAGCTATGCCTTACAATAGCGTCCTCCGCGCCGAAAGCTTCGGCATATACCTTGTCAAGGGTATCCCTGCCAACATCGCCGTAGCCGTAGCCCGTGCTTCCCTGCATACAAGCCGCACTCACCTTGTTGTTTATAAACGCGCTCAGCACTCTTTCGCCGTTTATACGGGATACCCTGTTAATCTCCGCAAAAAGCGGCGCGCAGTTTTGCTCTGCTTGCGCGGCAAGCTTCATAATCCTCTCATCAATTTCAAAGCCCTTAATCTCTATAGGCTTGGGGTCAAATATATTTTTAGATTTAACAATGCTGTTCATAAAAAATAACTTCCTTTCAGTTTAAAAATGCTTTTAACTGCCATTGACCATTGATTTAACCATAAGCTCCGCCAAGCGCAGACAATCCTCCAAGTCAGAGCGTTTTACAACGCATGACGGGGAATGTAAATACCTGCAAGGAGTAGAAATTGAAATTGTTTTAACGCCGCCGCGCGAAACATGAATCGCACCCGAATCGTTACCTCCGGCTACCACGGTTTTTGTCTGCCAATTTATATTATTTTTTTCGGCAAGCGTTTTTGAAAGCCTGTATAATTCCTTATCGTATATAGCCGATTTATCCATAAACGGTACTACCGCGCCCTTGCCTAATTCACAGCACCTTTTTTCGCCGTTTACCTCCGGTATATCCGCCGCCGTCGTCGCCTCAATCACCAGAGCAAAATCGGGATTGACGGTATGGGCGGCTGTTTTCGCGCCGCGTGTTCCCACCTCTTCTTGAACGCTGAACACAAAAGCGCAATTTTGCACCATTTCGCGCTCCATAAGCTCTAAAAGAACGGCACAGCCGAATCGGTCGTCAATCGCCTTAGCCCTTATAAAGCCGTTGCCGAACTCAATATATTCCGTTTCAAAGTAAACCCTATCCCCTAAATCAACCAAGCGTTCGGCTTCTTCTTTACCGTCCGCGCCTATGTCAACGTAAAGCTTAGAAAATTCGGGCTTTTTCTCCTTTTCCTTATCCGACATATTATGAACGGCTTTTGAGCCTATAACGCCGTTCAGTCTCTTCCCCCCGACCGTCACCCTCCTGCCTATAGCCGCTTGCGCGTCAATGCCGCCGACGGGTGAAATCGTGAGCGTGCCATCATTTTTAACGGAGGTTACGAGCATACTTACCTCGTCCATATGGGCGCAAACCATTAAGCGAGGGTTTAGGTTTGAGGGGTTAGATTCGAGAGCGTTTGGGGTTACGATTAAATTACCCAAATTATCAACAATATAATTATACTTATTGTTTAATTTTGAAATAATATACTCTCTGACAGCGTTTTCATCCCCCGAACCGCCGTTAAGCAGGCATAGCTCTTTTAAATGCGTGTAAAAATTTTCCACTAGACTTTACCTCCTTTGTAGCCATACTACAAAATATCACTATACTGACGTTTTGAATATAATACTCTTCGTATTTCAACTGTTTCACCATTCACAATAAAAAACACCGTATAATTCTTTACAATAAGCATCCTGTAACCCTGCAATCGAAGCTTCGGGTCTCTCACAAGAGCACATCGTTCAGGCATATTAATTAAAGTGCCTATTTTTTCAATAATTAAATCATAATACCTTGCTGAAGCTTCGGGAGATTTTAAGTATAAATATTCAGCAATTTCACGTAAATCGTTATATGCAATCGAAAATATCTTTAATTTATACCTTTCCAAAAACATCATCCCTTATTCTTTTTGCGGCTTCAAAAAAGTCCATACCTTCATCTCCGGCGGCAATCTCAGCATCTGCTTGTGCAAGCTTTCCATAAAGCTCTAACTGAGCTTGCTGACATTCAAACATTTCAATGCTGAGTACAACCATATCTCCAACGCCGTTTTTTGTAATAAATACCGGCTCTTTGTGAATATGGCAAAACTCTCTTATTTCATTAAAACGATTTTTTAAGTCGGATACGGGTCTGATAACAGGCATGATTATTACCATCCTTTTTAATTTTTTAGAGTAACAGTTAACCGTAAATATTCCGCTATAAGCAACGCTGTATTTTCAACATCTGACAAGGATATAACCTCAACAGGTGTGTGCATATACCGCAAGGGGATTGATAAGACTACCGCCTTAACCCCGCCGGAGTGAACCGAAAATGTATCGGCGTTAGTGCTTGTTTTGCCGCTCATAACTTCAATTTGATACGGTATATTTTTTTCCTTTGCGATAGAGATGAACTGCTTTGACAAGCCGCCGTCAAGAACGGGCGAAACCCCAATCATAGGACCTTTTCCCATAATCCCGCATTTTACTTCCGAATCGTCCGCCGTTAAAGCAAAGCTTACGTCAACAGCGATTGCAATGTCGGGGTTAATGTCATATACGGCTTTTTTCGCGCCGCGCTCCCCGACTTCCTCCTGAGCCGAAAAAAGAACGCTGAAGCTGCATTGAGGCTCTGTATTTTCAAGCAGTTCCAAAGCCCTTAGTATAACGGCAACCCCGCAACGGTCGTCAAGCCCCGCTCCCGTAATCCTATCCTCGGATTCCCCCAGCAAGGCGCATTTCACATCAAAGACAACTCCATCGCCCGGTGAAACTAATTTCTCGGCTTCTTCCCGGCTTAACCCTATGTCAATGCTTAGAGCTTCAATTTCGGGGATTTCATCATCTTTAGAGCTTAAATGAGGAGGAATTGAGCATATTACTCCCGGCAGCTTCTCTTTCCCTAATACCGCAACTTGCTGTGCCGATAAAATCCGCCTGTCAACGCCGCCGCAATTGGATATTTTCAAAAACCCATCGTCTGTGATGTTCGTTACAACAAAGCCGATTTTATCAATATGCGCGTCAAGCAATATATGCGGTTTGCCTTTTTCGCGCTTTCCGAAATGAGCAATCACGCTGCCGTCTTTTATATAGCAATCGTCCGTATATTTCTTTAATTCACCCAAAGCGATTTCAGCCGCCGGAAATTCTCCGCCGGGGATTCCGTCTGCGTTTGTTAGGGTGAATATTGTTTCTTTCAAATTCATTTTGGTCTCCTTTTTAATAGTTCACGTTAACTGCTCTACAAGCCTTTTAAAATGCCGTCCCCGCTCCTCAAAGTTTACATATAAATCAAAGCTTGCGCTTGCCGGGGATAGGGTTACGATGTCGCCCGAAGCGGCGTTTTCTTTTGCTGTTAAAACGGCTTCTTCAAGGCTTGCAACGCGGATTATGCGGCATTGTGCGGGGGAATAGGATGAATAGTCCTTAACGGCTTTTTCTATTGCGTCAGCCGTAGCTCCGAGTAGAATAAGCAACTTAACATTATTGTTAATGGGTTCTGCAAGCGGCTCGTATGAAAGTTTTTTATCATACCCGCCCGCTATGACAATCAGCTTTTGGTTAAATGAGTTAAGCCCCGCTATGGTTCTGGTTGGGCTGGTGGCTATGCTGTCGTTATAATATTTAACCCCGTTAAGCTCGCGGACAAACTCAATCCTGTGCTCAACCCCGCCGAATTCTTTCGCCGTCTTAACGATAGCCTCAACGGATACATCACCCCAAACTGCCGCGATTGCCGCAAGGTAATTTTCAATATTATGAACCCCCGGAAGCTTTATTTCGCTGATGCGGACAATTTTTTCATGCTTGCCGTAATTATTAAAGCAGAGCATACCGCTTTCCGTGTCCAAATATGCCCCGCAATCGGGGATGCTTTTGCGGCTGAAATATACAACCTTGCCCCTTACGCAATCGGATAATTCCGCATGATACTCATTGCCGAGGTTTAACACGGCTTTTCCGAAAGCATTTTGATGAAGCAGTATGTTTTTCTTGCTGTCAGTATATTCCCGCATAGTCCCGTGAACATCGAGATGATTGGGGGATATGTTGGTAACTGCCGCTGTATCCGGCGATTTTCTCATAGACTGCAATTGAAAGCTTGAAAGCTCAACCACGGCAACATCGGAGGGTTTTATACTCTCAATAAGCGGCAAAAGTGCTTTTCCTATGTTCCCGCCTTTATGTACGGCTTTGCCGTCCTTTTCCAAAATGTCGGCTATAATTGAGGTTGTGGTCGTCTTCCCGTCCGAGCCTGTAACGGCAATTGTTTTACAGGGGCATAAATCAAAAAATACCTCCATTTCAGATGTAACGGCAATACCTTTTTCCCGCGCCTTTATTAAAGCGGGGTGATTGAAGTACATGCCGGGCGTTCTGAAAATAATATCCGCGTCAAAAATTGCTTCAAGGTAATCATCGCCCAAGGAGAGCTTCGCGCCGTGATTCTCATACCGAACCGCCGCTTCGCCTAACTGCTCCCGCGTTTTTTTATCACAAACCGTAACATCAAGCCCCTTTTGCAAAAAGAGCATGATTAATTCATGATGACTTACCCCCGCCCCAATAAGCGCGATTTTCTTATTCCTGACAGAATCAAAAAACATCTCCGCCCTAGTCAAACCAACCCCACCTTACCCGGTTAATTGTTCACTGTTCATTGAATAACGCATACGCCCGTCCGAATCAGCATATTTTTTAACATGCCCTCGAATTAACCTGCACAACTTATTATACACAATTTAAATTAAAATAGCAACTAAGAACATCTGTTTCAATAGAATTAACCAAGAAACGGGGTATTTATAATCAAAATTTTTACTAATAAAATAGCAAAAGACACTTTTAAGCTTGCTTTCATGTCGTTTTTTCTGCAAGGCATGGGGCTTTTGTTTAATATACTAACATCAAGAAAGCTCGGCACGGCATCCGTGGGGGTTATGAATTTGATTTTCGCCTTTTTCGGATTTATAATGATTTTAGCGGGCGGCAATATCTTTTTATCGACAAGCAGGCTGGTATCCGAGGAATTAGGCGCGGGCAACCTTAATTGCAGACGTATTATGCGGTACGCTATGAGCTTCTCTCTTTTTTTATCCTGCTTTTTCGCGGCTTTATTCTTTATCTTCGCGGATATGGTATCGGTGCGTTTAGCCCCTGTCACCTTGGGCGGTGCTGACCCCAAGCTGGCGGCAGCAATACGGATTATCGCGCTTTCGCTCCCCTTAGGCTCAATGGGGGCTTGCATAAAGGGCTATTTTCACGCTAAACGAGAGGTGAAAGTTCCTATGAGCGGCGATTTCACCGAATTTACGGTGCGCTGGGCGGCTCTTATATCGTGCCTTATGCTCTACCCCGACGTCAGTATTTATTTAATCCTTGCCTTTGCTATTTTAGTCGGCGAAATAGCAAGCTGTTGCTATCTTATTATAAAGTATCTTCCCGAATATGCGGAATTTTCAGCCCTGCCATCGGGCAACCCCAACATAAAAAGGGGCGCGGACTACTTGAAGCTGTCCTTGCCCATTTCACTCAGCGGGTATGTTCAGATGTCTATGTCGCTGTTAAATGAAGCGTTAGTACCTGTAGTTCTTCTGAAATACAACCTCTCGGCGGAGCGCGCTTTAAGCGAATACGGAATGTTTGAAGCCATGATACTCCCCGCCATGTTTTTCCCCGCGCTGATTTTGGGCAGCTTGTCAAACGTAATCATCCCCGAAATCGCAAGAGCAAATTCTGCGGGTAACGCAAAGCGGGTCGAGCATCTGGTGAAGCAGGCTCTTACAAAGGCAGGTGCATATTCAGTTCTAATCGCCATGCTGTTTTTCGTTTTCGGAGGATTAATAGGCGGCATAATCTGCCCCTCCGACCCGTTAGTGGGCGATGCGTTAACTCTGCTTGCTCCCATTATACCGTTTATCTACCTTGAAATTGTTCTGGAGGGTATACTCAAAGGCTTGGGCAAGCAAAACTTTTCCACGCTCAATTCCCTTTGCGAATATACGGTAAGAATCCTGTGCCTTATCATTTTCGCTCATTTTTACGGCTTCTGGGGCGTGATTATTTCATATTACGCAAGCAATATCGCAAGCAATATCGCGCGCTTAATTGTCGTATACAACTCTATAGGAAAGGGCTTTAGCTTTACTCGGCGCAGACAAACGGTCTGATGTCCTCCAGCTTTTTCTCTCCGATTCCCTTGACGTTGATTAATTCGTCAACCGTGTTAAAACCGTGCTCCCTTGCATAATCATATATACTTTGAGCCGTCGCATAGCCTACTCCTTTTAATTGGGTCAGTTCCTCCGTTGAGGCAGTGTTGAGGTTTATCAGAGGGGCTTCGCTCGGAGGGGGTTGCGCGTTTGCGTTTATATTGACGGCGGCTGTTTCCGATTCTTGTTCACCCTCTTCAATATTTTCAGTATAAAGAAACGCGCGCCATTTCTCAACGCTTGCCTCCCCTATTCCCCTTATATGTACAAGCTCGTCCACACTTTTGAAGCCGCGGATTTCATCGCGGTAGGCTATGATATTGGCGGCGGTAGCTTGTCCTATTCCGTTAATCATTTGCAGTTCCTCCGCTGTTGCGGAGTTCAAATCCAACGGGAATACAATCGGAGGCTCATTTACAGAGGCTGCCGCTTCCCTTAAAAGAGAAACGGCAGATTTAGCTGTAGATGCAGAGGTAGATGCAGTCACAATTATGCCATCGTCCCAAACATCGTTAAGGTCTGTCAAGGCTGTTTCCGTAACTAAAGGAGCGGCGTCTGAGGATGCTTCCGGCTCGCCTGAGTCCTCAGCTTGCAATGCTAAAACAACAGGAACGGCTTTAGGCGCAGGTTCATACCGACCCGCCGCCAATACCGCCAACATAACCGCCGCCGCCCCGATTCCGCCGAGGAGCAGTGTTTTCTTGGTTTTTTGTGTTGCTTTCATGAGATTCTCCTAGCAATAGCGTAACCGTTTGGCGGAGAGGGCGGGATTCGAACCCGCGTGGGATTGCTCCCAAACTGATTTCGAGTCAGCCCCGTTATGACCACTTCGATACCTCTCCGAGCGCGCAATAGCGTAACCGAGCGCAGGGAATATTCCCCGTAAATTCCCGATTGACTTTATTATACCATTAACATGTAAAATTGTCAATAGCAATATTTTAATTTTTTGATAACGCTTCATTGTGTTAACAATTTGTTTTCATTTTAGACATTAATTATGCTTTATCAATTACCCCTAATATGATATAATATCTATCGTGGCCCGTTGGTCAAGCGGTTAAGACTCCGCCCTTTCACGGCGGCATCACGAGTTCGAGTCTCGTACGGGTCACCAATGAACCCTTGCAGGTCTTTGCTTTTGCCAAGACCTGCAAGGGTTTTTATTTTCAAATCAAAAACCTGTTTTAAAAATAAAAACCGAAAGGGGAGATAGACCATGCTATGCGGCATGGTCGAGGTTATGTCAAGCTTTAATTGGGGAATAATGGCAAGCGGTAAAATTGCCGAAAAATTTGCGGAAGCACTTAACTTTACGGAGGGTGCAAGGCTTTACGCGGTCGCGTCCAGAAGCCTTGAAAAAGCGCGGGACTTCGCAAATAAGCACGGGGCGGAAAAGGCGTATGGCTCATATGAGGAATTAGCTAAGGATTCCGCAGTCGATATTATATATATAGCAACGCCCATGAGCTGTCATTACGATAACGTAAAGCTATGCTTTGAACACGGCAAAAACGTACTCTGCGAAAAAACCATTACCCTTAACGCAGACGAGCTTGAAGAGCTTATCAAAACGGCAAAAAGCAAAAATCTCTTTTTTATGGAAGCGATGTGGATGAAATGTATGCCGCATTTTAAAAAGGCTCTGCATTGGCATAAAAACGGAAGAATAGGGGAAGTCAAAGCAATAAGGGCAGACCATTCAAACGCCGTTGCTTACGACCGCGATGACAGGCTTTTCCGCAATGATTTAGGCGGCGGTGCTCTGCTTGACATATGCGTTTACCCGATTACCTTCGCGGCAAGCTTTTTGGGCTTTGAGCCGAAGGAAATTATGTCCGCCGTGCACATAGGCGGGGAAAATGTAGATATGAACGAAGCGATTATCATGAAATATGAAAACGCCTTTGCTTCAATGTTCGCGGGCTTTGATGTGTTAAACGACAATCGTGCCGTGATTGTCGGCACGCAGGGCAGGATTGAGTTTAACCCGTGGTTTTTCTGCACCGATACCGTCCGCCTTTATGGCAAAAACGGCGCGCTGACCGAAGAATATACATTTCCTCATCCCTGCAACGGTTACGAATACGAAATAACCGAGGCGCAGGATTGTTTAAGGGACGGACTAAAGGAAAGCCGCCTAATCCCTTTATCAGACACGCTTGCCGTATTAAAGCTTATGGATAAAATACGCCAAACTTGGGGCTTGACATTCAGCGGGGAGAATGAGAGTTAGTTTTTCAATGGGTATATTAATTTGTAATGTAAGGATGGGAATATGATGTACTTTTTTTTGTCGTGCGTTATTTCAATGGCGGCTGCGTATCTCTTGGGAAGCTGTAATTCTTCAATCATCGTAGTAAGGCTGTTAAAAGGAGAGGATATTCGCAACCACGGAAGCAAGAACGCAGGATTGACCAATACGCTCCGCTGCTTCGGTAAAGCCGCCGCCGTGCTGACCCTTATCGGGGATTTGCTGAAAGGCGTTATCGCTGTTATATTAGCCCGCCTTATCTTCGGGCTATTCGGCTTCAGCGGCTCGGACTATGCGTATTTAATCAAATCAGTCGGCTATGCCGCAGGATTTTTTGCCATCATCGGGCACATTTTTCCTTTATATTACGGTTTTAAGGGCGGCAAGGGCGTTCTGACATCATCGTCAATCCTAATCGTGCTGGACCCGCTCTCCTTCGCGCTTGCCATATCCTGCTTTTTGCTTGCGGTTGCAGTTACAAAATATGTATCATTATCATCCATGATAGCGGCTGTTTTTTATCCCATACTCACCTTTGTGCTCAACTATTTTTTCTACAAAGAGCCGCTTAACCAAAGCTTGACGTATACGGGGCTTGTCGCTTTGACGAGTGCTATGCTGATTTATATGCACAGGACGAATATAGCAAGGCTGAGGGCGGGCACGGAAGCTAAAATTACCGACAAAAAAAGAGTTGATAAAGATAATAACTCTTAAAGCGCGGACAAGCCGGCTTATTTTCACAAATATCGGAGGTTGCGGAATGCTTAAAAGAGTAATCTGCTCTGTGCTGTTGCTGTCTTTCGTACTAACGCTTGCAGGCTGTAATAAAAAAATTGAGGACGATGGCGAGGCTGAAAACATCTCTCATAAAAGCGAAGAAACTCTCGCCCCCTTTGAAACGATGCCCGTAGTTCTTGGCATGAATCAAATACGCTGTTTTTCACGTTTAAACGATGAGATGATTCTTATAGGTAAAGAAACAATTATTACATCGGATATAGAGGCAATTGAGAGCGAAGAGGGTTATACGTGGATACATTACGATTCGGAAGTAATCGCCTCAGCATTAATTTTCAATTCGGAGGGCGATTTATTAAATAAAATCATTTTACCCGAATACTATCTTGACGCGGTTGCTGTTGATTCCGAGGGAATATGGGTATTTGACAGTATCTACAGCGAAGGTGACGGCAATACGAAATACTTCTTAATCTGCCTTGATTTTGAGGGGAACGAGGTTAGAAAATTTGAGGTAGCTCTTGAAAAATTGTTTGCCGATGATAAAGTTTCCCCGATTGCGGAAATGATTATTGGGGACGATGGCAATTTTTATATGCTGTTTACGCCCGCTTATACAGCAAGCCAAGAGTATGGGGAATATTTTTATATCGTTTCTTTTGATAGAAACGGCAATATACTCTTTGAAATAAAAGAACAGCGTGAATATCAAGAGCAAATGACAGAATTAGACCATCTTACCAAATTGCAAGACGGGCGAATCGTTGTCTTTAAAAGCCACCGGCATAACGCCGCATTTAACGGCGAGGAATTTTTTATAGAAATTGACCCTGCCCAAAAAGGTTACGGCAATCGGAAATGGAATTTTTCACAACCCGATAAAATTCAGTCTCATATGACCATTTCAAACGGCGGCGGCGTTTATGATTTTCTGGTTAAGGATAGAGGGGTAATTTACGGCTATAAGATTGAAACGGGCGAGAGCACGGAGCTAGTCAATTGGGCTGAGCGCGGAATATATAACAACGTCCATAGCTATGATGCGCCGTATCAATTCGCGGTATTATTCGGTGATGAATATATATTCTCATTTTTAGAGAATAAATCTGAAGATGGTGACCCTTTTTCTTTATATGGCGTGATAAGCTTAGTCAAACTGCCCATAGCAAAGGACAGGCAGGTTTCGTCAAATAAAAAGAACGTAACGGCGGCAACGCTCGGCGAGGTTAGCGACAGCGTAAAAAACTCTATTGCGGAATTTAACAAACAAAGCGAAGAATATAATATCCAAATTAAGACATATGAGGGGGATATTAGCGATATAATCAATGCGTTTAATATTGACATAGCCTCCGGCAGAGCGGCTGATATAATATTGACGGATAACAGCCATGTATCATTAGAGAGCTATGCTTCAAAAGGGCTTTTCGCCGATTTATATGAATTTATGGATAATGACCCCGATTTTGACAGAGATGATTACCTCCCGAATGTCTTTAAGGGGCTTGAAACGGACGGCAAGCTGTTTATCGGTGCAAACTCATTTTATATCAGCACATTAATCGGCAAAACCGAGATTGTCGGCGAAAACAAGGGCTGGACTTGGGACGAATATAACGCACTTTTGGCAAAGCAACCGACAGGAATTACCCCGATTGCAAATGAATGGGATTATATCACGAACAAGAATTTTCTTGAATATATGCTTTATTCCAACATGAGCGAATTTGTGGATTTCAAAGCGGGGACATGCTCTTTTGAAAGCACGGGATTTATCGAGCTTTTAAAAGCGGCGGACAGCTACCCTGCCGAGCCGGACAGAGTTTTAAGCCCTGATGCGTACAGAGCGGGAAATCCGTTGCTTATGCAGGTAAATGTCGCTTCCTTTGTCATTCATAAAATATTTGAAACGGCGCGTTTCGGCGGTGACATAACCTTTATCGGCTTCCCCGCTGAAAGCGGTAACGGCTCATACGGGCGGGCGGACAGCCGATTTGCAATCCTAAAAAACGCAAACGAACCGCAGGGCGCGCGGGAATTTGTGAAGTATCTTTTAACCGATTTTCAAGAAACGGCGGTAACGCCAAAATCGGGAACCTTAATGCCGGGCTTCCCCGTCAGAACATCCACTCTTGAAAGGCTGGCGGATAAGGCTAAGAATGCTCCTGCTTTTGATTTTTCGCTCCCGCTTGAAAACGGCGGGGAATTATTAATTGAAATCGAACCCAATACCGATGCGGACAATCAAAAAGTGTTTGATTTGATTGATTCAATTACGGATTTTACAAGTTTTGACATAACCGTTGCAAGTATTGTTCAAGAAGAAGCCGCGTATTATTTCAGCAATCAAAAATCCGCTGAGGAAGTTTCGGCAATTATACAAAACAGGGTGGGGCTTTATCTTGCGGGGTTGGGGTAACACCGCATCAAAAACGAACTGTCAAGCATTTTTCGAGAAAAAATTAAAACCCAACCAAAAACTAAGCGGCTGTGAAAGCCGCTTAATTTTTTGGTTGGGTTTATAATAGGTTTTTTGGCACGCCTTATTGGATTCGAACCAATGACTTACTGCTTAGAAGGCAGTTACTCTATCCTGCTGAGTTAAAGGCGCGAATATGCCTATGACGGGATAACGAATTTATTATAGCATAACTTTATTCGCTTGTCAAGTGTTTTAAATAATATTATTGACAAAATTTTTGTAACATATACATTGACTTACCGTATCAAATCAAAAACCTACTTGACATTTTGGTAATAACATGATATAATTTTGGTATACTATAAATATTAATGATATATTTGGCAATTATCTTGACACTAATCGCTAATCACTAAACACTAACCGGGAAAGGAATGTGGGAATGAGGCAAAACTTGTTGGATAAGAGGCAAAATTTGTTAAATAAGATATTAGAGTCGTTTTCGTCCGTTCTTCCGATAATCGTTATTGTATTTATCCTGTCGGTCAGTATTGCGCCGATAACGGGGGATATGTTCTTTAAATTCTTTGTGGGAACGGCATTTCTGATAATCGGAATCGGGCTTTTCACAATCGGCGTTGACCAATCTCTCGTATTAATGGGCGAGGAGATAGGCTCTAAGATAACTCGCTTTAAGAAGTTATGGATTATCCTGCCCGCTATATTTATTATCGGATTTTTCGTTGCCGTTGCCGAGCCGGATTTGAATGTTTTGGCTTCGCAAGTCGCCTTTGTTGAGAAGAATACGCTTATTATGACGGTCGCGTTAAGTGTCGGAACTTTTCTGGCTATTGCATTTTTGCGGATATTTTTGCAGATTAAGATGGCGCGAATCCTTAGCTTTTTGTATATAATTATATTAGCGATTGTTCTGTCGCCGATGATTTCGGAGGATTTTATTCCGGTTGCTTTCGATTCGGGCGGCGTTGCGACGGGACCTGTTGTTGTTCCGTTTATAGTCGCTATTGGTTTGGGACTTTCGTTTGTTCGTGACGATAAAACCCAGCAGGAGGATAGCTTTGGTCTGGTCGGGCTTTGTGCTATAGGTCCGATAGCGGCGACTTTGCTTTTGGGGATGTTCACTAATAATGCGGATAAAGAGATGAGTGCCGAGCTTGTTTATATTCAAAATTACGACAGCGTAGCTGATGTTTTCCATGAATTTTTAGTGCAGTTCCCGCATTATTTTCTCGAAACGGGGATTGCGATTGCACCGATATTAGTGCTGTTTTTCATATTCAATTTTATAATACTGAAACTTGATAAGCAAACGATTATTAAGATACTTGTAGGGCTTTTATATACTTACTTAGGGCTTGTTTTGTTCTTCACAGGGGTAAACGTCGGCTTTATACCGACAGGGCAGTTTTTAGGCGGAACGCTGGCAAAAAGTGCACCACTCCTTTTAATCCCGATAGGCATGATTATCGGCTTCTTCATCGTGTCGGCTGAACCTGCCGTTATCGTATTAAAACAGCAGGTTGAGAATGTAACCGACGGTGCGATAACAGGAAAAGGGCTCGGGCGAGGGCTTTCAATCGGGATTGCAATCTCCGTCGGCTTGGCTATGATTCGGGTTTTGAGCGGAATATCTATACTATGGTTTCTAATCCCGGGTTATGCCTTTGCCCTTGTTATGACCCTGTTTGTCCCCCCTGTATATACCTCTATTGCAATCGATTCGGGAGCGGTCGCAAGCGGTCCTATGACGGTTACGTTTTCTTTGCCGCTGGCGTTGGGAGCGAGCCAAGCCTTGGGCGGCAATATCGCCGCCGACGCGTTCGGGCTTGTTGCCATGGTATCAATGACTCCGTTTATAACTATCCAATTGCTTGGCTTTATCAGCATAATGAAAAAGAAAAGAACCAAGCCGCTCCCTGTTCCCATCCCTGTCGAGGCGGACGAAATTGTGGATTTAACAGAAGAAGACTAATTCAGTAAGGATGGTTTTAAATGAAATTAAAAGCATTAGTGATTATAGCGAATGAAGACTGCTGTGATTTAATCCCTAAAATTCTGGTTAAATCGGAATCGCCGTTTTATTTTATTATGCACGGAAGCGGCATTGCCGATTCTGTTATGCTTGATTATTTGGGGCTTATTCAAAATAAAAAAATGGTCGCTTTTAGTATTACGGCTAAAAAAAATGTCTCGTTTATATATAAGCTTTTAGAACACCATATGCAGCTTAGTTCCGCAGGCAAGGGCATTGCATTTTCTATTGACATAGATACAGCAAGCGCGGCTTTAACGAAAGCCTATAAAGAAATTCCCGAAAACGGCGATAATAATGATAATAGTAAGGGCGGTTATGAACTTATGGAAACTAAAATTGATGGTCATCAATATGAATTAGTTATAACAGTAGCGGAGCGGGGCAGTTTTGACGAAATAAAAGCCGCAGCAAAAGCCGCTGGAGTGCGAGGCGGGACTCTTATTCACGGCTTAGGGATGGGCAGCGAAAAATCCGAAAAATTCTTCGGGATTTCTATCCAGCCGGAGAAAGATATCATCATGATTATCACCAAAAAAGAAGAATCCAAAGATGTTATGAAGAGCATCTTAGAAGCCGCCGGTTTAAGCACGAAGCATAAAGGGATATGTTTTTCTTTGCCTGTAGACAACGTGTTCGGCTTGGCAAGCAAAATTGAAATTGATAATTTGAAGTTGGATTAGGAGCGGATTTATGCCGTTAAGGAGTATAACAGAAAAAATCGGAGGTGCTTCATAGGCACATGAAACAAAGGTGTTGCTAAAGCCTAAAAGCGTAGGGCATCAGCTCTTTGAGCGGGTGGCAGACAGGCGGCTTGCCGTCTTCGCATAAGATTACCCGTAATGACGGCGAAAATTCAGCCATGACCTGCAAACAGCTTCCGCAGGGAAAAGTTAGCTTCCCGCCGCTTGACGTGATAGCTATAGCCGAAAATTCGGTGAAGCCCTCTGAAACGGCTTTGAAAATCGCCGTTCTTTCGGCGCAGTTGGTCGAGCCGTAGGCGGCGTTTTCTATATTGCACCCTGTAAAGGTATCGCCGCTTTGGCATAGCAAAGCCGCTCCGACCTTAAAGCCGGAATATGGGGCATATGCCCTTGCTTGGGCTTCCACTGAGCGCGCAACAAGCTCTTTATCTGTCATTCTCCGTCCACTCCTTATAAAATAAAGTGTAAATAAAAATAGAAAATCAATTTAAAAATGGTTGAAATGATTGACACTGCCTCATTATTATGTTACAATGTTCAATGTACGGTGCCCTCCGATACAAGCCGAGCCATACGCGCTAAATACATAATACTATATTATATCATATATTTTTGCGAATGTCAAGGAGAATTATAATGAGGAAGATGCTTTTTATTTTTAATCCGAATTCGGGTAAGGGTATGGTTAAAGCGCATTTACCCGTAATAATAGATACTTTCGTAAAGGGCGGCTATGAGGTCGTGGCACACCCCACTCAAACTCGGGCGGACGCGCTCCATAAGGTAACCGCGCGGGGGGCGGATTTCGATGTTATAGCCTGCGCGGGCGGCGATGGTACGCTCAACGAGGTTATCGCCGGTCTGATGCAGTTGAATGTGAAGCTTCCGCTGGGCTATATTCCGGCGGGGACTATGAATGATTTCGCTTCAAGCTTGGAAATCCCCAAAACGATGACCGAGGCGGCTAAGCTGATTGTAGAGGGCGAAACCGCAGAGGTTGACATAGGCTCGTTTAACGGCGATTATTTCACCTATGTCGCCGGGTTCGGCGCGTTTACCTCCGTTAGCTATGAAACGCCGCAACAGCTTAAAAATATGTTCGGCTCTTTAGCCTATGTGATGGAGATGGTAAAAAGCTTGGGGATGCCTAAATCTTACCGCGTTAACGTATCCTATGACGGAAAGGAGCTTTTGGGTGACTATGTTTTCGGCATGGCTTCCAACTCAAAATCCGTGGGCGGAATTAAGGGCTTGGGTGGGAAAGACGTTTTTCTTGATGACGGGCTTTTTGAATGTCTCCTTATTAAAAATCCCGAAACTATCGTTGAATTTCAAATGACGGTAAACGCCCTTTTAAGGAGAGAGATGGAGTCGGAGCATTTTCATTTTTTCAAGGCGTCAAAGATAGAATTTCACTCGGACGATGACCTCCCGTGGACTTTGGACGGAGAATTCGGCGGCAATTGCAGAAATGTTACCGTCACCAATATGCACAAGGCGGTTTCCGTTTTTGTAAAAAAAGCTTAAAATAACCCCTTTACAAATTAAAAAATTTACTGTATAATATTATAAAAGGTTACTCCTAATCTTTCGTTCTTAAATTAATACCCGAAAGGATGTTAC
Organism: Oscillospiraceae bacterium; assembly: GCA_009777725.1. Taxonomy (GTDB): domain Bacteria; phylum Bacillota; class Clostridia; order Oscillospirales; family Ruminococcaceae; genus UBA946. Next base: position 31,828 of record WRLG01000026.1, read on the forward strand.
AGCAGATGAGTGAACAGCCAAAATACAAGCGGGTTCTTTTAAAGGTCAGCGGCGAGGCTTTAGCGGGCAACAAAAAAACGGGACTTGATTATTCCGTAGTTACGAAAATATGCGAAAGCATTAAAAAATGCGCCGATGCCGGGGTTGAGGTCGGTGTCGTGGTGGGCGGCGGAAATCTGTGGCGCGGGCGTTCAAGCGGTGCTATGGACAGAACCAGGGCGGACCACATCGGAATGTTGGCGACCGTTATGAATTCATTAGCCGTTGCCGATGTTTTGGAATCGCTCGGAGCTACCGTAAGGGTTCAGACGGCTATAGCGATGAATCAAGTAGCCGAGCCGTATATCAGAAACAGGGCTGTGCGGCATCTGGAAAGGGGCATGATTGTAATCATCGGCTGCGGAACGGGTAATCCCTATTTTTCAACCGATACAGCGGCGGCTTTAAGGGCGGCTGAAATCAACGCCGATATTATGCTCAAAGCCACAATGGTTGACGGTATATACGATAAAGACCCCCGAAATCACAGCGATGCGGTAAAATACGATAATCTGAGCTTCAGCGAAATATTAGTTAAAAACCTCACCGTTATGGACGGAACAGCCGCTTCAATGTGCAGGGATAACGGCATCCCCCTAATCGTATTCGACTTAAACAGCCCCGAAAATATTTACTTAGCTTGCATGGGGGCTCAGGTAGGGACGTTTGTCAATTAACAAATAATAATTAACAATTAGAAAGGGTAGATTTTTTATGGATGAGCAGATTAAAAGCACGAAATCAAAGATGGAGAAATGTCTTGGCAGTCTGGACAGGGAGTATTCCGCAATAAGGGCGGGCAGAGCTAACCCTGCGGTTTTGGATAAGCTCTCAGTGGATTACTACGGCACGCCGACCCCCATTCAGCAGATGGCGGCAGTTTCCGCGCCGGATGCCAGAACGCTGATGATTCAGCCATGGGATGCGTCACAGCTTAAAGCGATTGAAAAGGCTGTATTGGCTTCCGATATAGGGATAAATCCCTCTAATGACGGCAAGGTCATAAGGATGGTTTTCCCCCAGCTTACCGAGGAACGCCGCCGCGAAATCGTAAAGCAGGTAAGTAAATATGCCGAGGAAGCAAAGGTGACAATCAGAAACACCCGCCGTGACCTTATCGAAAAGCTGAAGGCTATGAAAAAGACAAGCGAAATCACCGAGGATGATTTAAAAAACGGCGAAAAGGAAGCGCAAAAGCTAACCGATAAATTCTGCGAGGAAATCGACAAGCTGGCAAAGGCGAAGGAAAAGGAAATTATGTCCATTTGATTTTTCGGGTTTGCCCAAAATGCACATTCGTGTAACATCTGACACATCGTCAGATAAAGGACGTGAATAATTAATGACAAAAGAATTTATAATAACCAAGACATTTGACAGAAAATGGCATGATTTGGGATTGACGGACGATGATTTACAAAAATTGCAAGAAGAGCTATTGCAAAATCCCGAAATCGGTGATATAATAAAGGGAACGGGAGGCGCGAGAAAAGTTCGTTTTGCGTTGCCGAGCCGCGGCAAAAGCGGCGGTGTTAGAATTATTTACGTTGACGCGGTATATGCCGAGTGTATTCATCTGCTGTTTTGTTATCGCAAGGGTCAACAAGATGATTTAACAGATGAGCAGAAAAAGCAATTTAAAGTATATATTAAATCATTAAAAGGAGCGTAATTAAAATGGATAAAGATATGTTTGATGATTTAATACAGTCCTGCAAGGAAGCTGTTGATTATCAAAAAGGCGGTAAGGCTATGGCGCGTTCCGTCATTATATCTATGCCGGACATGGATATAAGCACAAAATATAATATGTTGATAGAAACAGACAAGGCGGCGATTACTACTATTATAGACAAGATATTGCTGTCATACCGCTAATATACGCCGAGTAAGCAAAGGTTACAATCAGAAATCGGTAGGTGATTTTTTATTAACACACATAACTTACCCGCTCATATAGGCATAATAATGGACGGCAATGGTCGCTGGGCGGAAAAACGCGGTATGCCTCGTATGCTCGGACATGCCGAGGGCGGGAAGACTTTCAAAAAAATAGTGCGCCATTGTAAGGACATAGGGATTAAATATGTTACGCTTTACGCCTTTTCCACCGAAAACTGGAAACGCTCGGAGGAAGAGGTAAGCGGGCTTATGAAGCTCTTCAAGCAACATATCAACGAAGCCAAGGGATATGCTAAGGAGAAAACGAGGATAATTTTCTTAGGCGACAAAGCCCCGTTTGACTCCGAGATTCGCAGCGGTATGCTGGAGCTTGAAGAAAAGTCGGCAGAGTTTGACCGATTTACCGTCATGATGGCGATGAATTACGGAGGGCGCGCCGATATAGTAAACGCCGCGAAGAGAGCCGCTTCCATGCTCTGCAACAAGGAAATCAAGCCGGAGGATTTTGATGAGAGCCTTATCGGCAGTTTGCTCTATACGGGAATTGCCCCCGATGTTGACCTGCTGATACGCCCCGGCGGCGAGAGGCGGCTGTCTAACTTTTTGCTCTGGCAATCGGCATATGCGGAGTTATATTTTTCCAACACCCTTTGGCCCGACTTTACCGTTAAAGAGCTTGACAGGATATTAGAGGATTTCTCCGCCAGAAACAGGCGTTTCGGCGGGTATTGAGTTAATTTATTACAATTGAGGTTGTTTGTGCAGGAGGCGCGCAGGCAGATATTTCCTCTTGCAAATGAAGTTGAATATATTGGGAGGTCGCGGAAGTAGGTATGGTAACGCGAATAATAACGTCCGCTGTGGGAATCGTTGCGGCTATTGTGATATTGTTTTTCTCTGATACGCTGGTTTTTAACTTTGCGATTTCGGCTGTTTCCGCTATAATGGTTCATGAAATTTTAGATGCCTGCAAATGCTTGCAATACAGGCTTCAAACAATCGTCTGCCTTATTTTTGCGGCGGCTACTCCTATTTTGGTTGACGTTGAAAGTATGCTTGTAACCTATGTTTTTGCAACGCTGTGTATCTTCTGCCTGTTCGCGGGCTATATTCGGATACATAAAAGACTTCACTTTGACAAGCTTTGCGTTATGCTGGCTACAACCCTGCTTATATCGCTTTCGATGACCTGCATCGTATCATTGAGAAGGCTTTCGGACTTGCATGGTGTTTGTTATGTTGTGCTTGCTTTGGCAGGTGCTTGGCTGGGCGATTCAGGTGCTTATTTTACGGGGACATTTTTCGGAAAAAGAAAACTCTGCCCGGAAATATCTCCTAAGAAAACGGTTGAAGGAGCAATCGGCGGCGTTTTGACTACACCTATAATATTTGTCCTGTACGCATTCGGCTACCATAAATTCTATGCGTTCAACGGCGAGTATTTTGATGTATACTATCCCGCTATTATTATCATGGGCTTGCTCTGCGGAATTTTCGGTATCATAGGTGACCTTTGCGCTTCGCTTTTAAAAAGGCAGTATAATGTAAAGGATTTCGGCACAATCATGCCGGGGCACGGCGGCTTTATGGATAGGTTTGACAGTGTCTTGTTTGTCGCCCCGTTTATGGCTCTTACGCTGAACAGCATTAATTTATTCAGCGCGGAATTGATGGTGACAATCTAATGAAAACCGTTACTATAATAGGCTCAACGGGTTCTATAGGAAAACAGGCTTTGGAGGTATGCAAAAAGCATAACATTAAAGTATTGGGACTTGCCGCGCACAGCAATGTTACCCTTTTAGCGGAGCAGGTAACGGAATTTTCACCCGAATATGTCTGTATTTACGATGATACTCAATATAATCAATTAAAAGAGCTTCTGCAATGCCGCGATGTTAAGCTGTTGTGCGGCATGGAGGGGCTTTGTTTTCTTGCCTCGCTTGACGGCGCGGATTTGTTTGTCAATTCCGTTGTCGGCATGGTGGGGCTTTTGCCCACCTTAACGGCTATAGAAAAAGGCGTTGACATAGCCTTGGCGAATAAGGAAGCTCTTGTGGCGGGCGGGGAACTTGTGATGGCTGAAGCAAGGAAAAAGAATGTCCAAGTGATTCCGATTGACAGTGAACATTCGGCTATTTTTCAATGCCTTCGGGGCAATCATAAAAAGCAGGTAAGCAAACTTATTTTAACCGCCTCGGGCGGAGCTTTTTTCGGTAAGACTAAAAAAGAACTTGCCTCGGTTACGGTTGAGCAAGCCCTAAAGCACCCTAATTGGAGCATGGGCGGCAAAATTACCGTTGATTCGGCGACGCTTATGAACAAGGGGCTGGAGTTTATTGAAGCACTTCAGCTTTTCGGCTATGATTACAATATTACCCCCGCGGATATAGAAATCATCATAAACCGCGAAAGCGTTCTTCATTCGGCGGTTGAGTTTGATGATTATTCGGTTATCGCTCAGCTTGGCGTTCCCGATATGAAAATCCCGATTCAATATGCTCTTTTATATCCCGAACGCCTTAACTGCGAGGTTAAACGCCTTTCCCTTACCGATTATAAAACACTAAGCTTTTATCAGCCCGATTACGAAACCTTTGATTGCCTTACCGCTTGTATAGCCGCCGCTAAAACAGGCTTTTCCGCTCCCTGCGCTGTAAACGCGGCTAACGAGGAAGCGGTCAAGCTGTTCTTGAACGGAAAAATCCCGTTTCTAAAAATAGGCGAACTGGTCACAAGTGCTTTAAATTTGCCGTTGCTCCCAATCACCTCCTACGAGGACGTTATCAAAGCCGATAAAGCCGCAAGAAACTTAGTCAGGGCTAACTGTAAACTGTAAACTGTACATTGTACATCGTCTATTTTTGGTTTTCGTTAACTGCCTCTCTTGTAAAAGCGGGGTCTGACTCGGGGAGAATGTTTTCAACTGTTCCGTCGGGGTTTGTTTTGTAGTTTGTTATTACATTGGTTAAAAAGGGGCTGTTTATCTGGTTGGGGCTTTCCGGGTTTACGCGGGCGTTATTGCCGTGCAGTACAAAGCCTTTTTTGGGTGTCATGCTTACACCGTCCTTTCTGCCGTTTTTTTTAAAGAAAATTCTTTAAGCGGTCGGCGAATTTTTGCTCCTTGCTTATAACGCTTTTGGCGACTGACACAACCCTTTGGCTGTCGCCGTTGGAGTTATTCAGAGCGTGCTGAACCTTTACAACGCCCGCCGCGCTGTTTTGGTACATCATTTTTGCTATATTTTCGGTTGAGCTGTTTTTCATACAGCTTAACTTTATGTCTGCATCGGATATAAAGCGTGACATAAAGTCAGGTCCCGCCGGGCGTTTATTTTGAACTCTCAGTTGACCCGATATAAGCTCGGATTGCTTTTGATATTCCTTGAATTTTCCGCGAAGCTCCCGCTCCAGCTTCCTGTCTCTGACATTAGGGTAAAGACTTTTTATAGCGGCGGCGCCTGTTACGGCGTTTTTATATAACGCGTTCTCCAAATCGGTAGGACCGTTTTTTCTTATTTTCATGGCTTTTCCTTTCAAATTAAGTCGTTATGAACACGGCTTCACAGTGTTTTAAGCTTATTTTTCGCAAAAATTGAATAAATATTTGTGCCAGATATTGAAAAATGATTTCATTTATAGTATAATGATAAATAATGGCAGCTTGCAGAGGGAATTACGGTATGAAAAAAAAGGAAAATATAATTTTACGTTCCTTAAAGGGGCTGAGCTACGGCTTGGCGGCTTGGCTTATGTGCTTGGTTGTGGGAATATCGTCAAGTGCTTTAGTATCGTTTCATTTTATGTTTAAGTTTATGACAGGGCTGTGCACTGCGGCGATAACCTTGGGGCTGTACTTTAACTGGACATATTACGCCTGCAAAAGAGATAAAGATGCCGTGAAATTCCGCAGTGCCGAGTATGACAGGCTGATGCCTGTCAAGATGGCTGCCGCCGCACCCGCGCCGTCTTATATTATGCTGGCGGCACTTTATCTTATGAAGCTTGGGATTATCAAAGACAGGTTTGCGTTTTATCTCTTTTTCAATATTTGGATTAAACCGTTTGCCGATATGTTTGCAGAGCAGCCTCTGCCGATTGAAAGCGTACCTTGGGTCGGGGTGTTGGGCATTACATTCTTAATATTGCTTCAGCCTGCGGTTATTACAGCAACCTATTTGCTGACGTATCACGATATTGACGTGTATAAATTATTGTTTTTCAATAATAAACCATAAACTGCTTATGAGGAGATGTTTGTTATGATGGTAAAAGGATTTTCTTACGGCTATGATGCTAACAGGGGGATGTTTTTCGACCCCCGCGCCAAGGCTTCGGTAAAACGCCTTGCGGGGTTGGGCGGAAATTGGGCGGCGATTTGCCTTAAAATTGCTCAAAATTCTTTTTCCTCAACCAGCTTTGGATTTGATTATCGTTATGACCTTACCGACAGGGAGATTGAGCATATGGTTAAAATACAAAAGGATTGCGGTTTAAAGGTTTGCTTAAAGCCGATTTTGAATTGCTCCGATGGTGTTTGGAGAGCGCGCATAGGCTTCCCCGAGCCTGATTACGGCAAAGTGGATTATTGGAAGGAATGGTTTTCCTGCTATAAGGCATTTATCATTCATTACGCCGAAATAGCGGAGTATACCGGCTGTGAAATGCTTTGCATCGGTTGCGAAATGGGGGGGACGGAGCATCAGAAGGGGTATTGGTTAGATTTGATTAAGTCAGTCCGCGAAATTTATAAGGGCGCGGTTATATATAACGCAAACCACGGCGGGGAGCGTAATATAGAATGGTTTGACGCGGTTGACTTTATCGGAACGTCGGCATATTACCCCGTAACCGAGATTCCGGGGGACAGCGAGGAGAATATGCTCAAAGAATGGAATAAGGTAAAGAAAAATTTGAAGGAGCTCTCAGACGACCACGGCGGGAAGCAGATTATTTTTATGGAAATAGGCTGCCGAAGCGCGCGCGGGTGTGCCGCTATGCCTTGGGATTTTACCCATAGGGATTTGCCCTACGATGAGGACGAGCAAGCTAATTTTTACAGTTCCTGCTTCAAGGCAATGGTCGGCGAGCCTTGGTTTGCGGGATTCTTCTGGTGGGATTGGTACACCTTTTTGCCGGAGCGCGAAGGGGAATTGGGTTTCTCAATCTATAAGAAAAAGGCAGAAAGCGTGGTTCGGGAATGGTATAGCGGGGTATAGAAAAGGGTGAAAGTATGGAAAGCGGCGTTTATAAAATAGAAGAAATAATATCTCGGCTTGAACCTGTATTCAGTGAAAACAGGGTAAGAAGTGCTGTGCTGTTTGGTTCTTACGCCAAAAACGCCGCAAGCGGCAAAAGCGATATTGATTTGATTGTTGACAGCGGACTGAGAGGACTTGATTTTGTCGGACTTATTGAGCATATACGCGAAGCGTTAAATAAAGACGTTGATGTTATTGACATCGGTTATATAAAAAAAGATTCAAGGGTTTATAAAGAAATGCAGGAAACAGGGGTTAGAATATATGGTTGATGAAAACGCTCATATATTAGAAAAAATGATTTCACACGCCCAAAGAATAATTTCATACAGCAAGGAAATGCTTGAAGAAGAATTTATTGCCGATAGCAAGACTGCCGAAGCTTGCGTGTTTAACCTTACTCAAATTGGGGAATTAACACGCCTGCTTGATGATAGCTTTACGAATGAAAACAATGGTGTTTCTTGGCATAAAATGCGGGGTTTGCGAAATCGAATTGTGCATAATTACGAAGGCATTGATTTGCGTTTGATTTATGATATTGTTCATAATGATATACCTGTTTTGCTTTTTAAATTAACAAATATAGCAAATAATAAATAAAGGGGAACTTTAATTATGGATATAAATAAAAATTTATCGGTGGAGTTTAAGTTAAATCAAAGCCAGATTGATAATACCGTTGCGTTGATTGACGAGGGTAAGACGATACCCTTTATAGCCCGATACCGCAAGGAGCTTACAGGCTCTCTTGATGATACGCAGCTTCGTGAGATTTACGACAGGTTAAACTATCTGCGGAATCTGCAAAAACGCAAGGAGGAGGTTTTCGCCTCAATCGAAGCGCAGGGTAAGATGACGGACGAAATTGCCGCCGCTATTGAAAAAGCCGCCGCACTTGTCGAGGTTGAGGATATTTACCGCCCGTTCAAGCCCAAGCGCAAAACCCGCGCTTCCGTTGCGCGTGAAAAGGGCTTAGAACCGCTTGCGGAATTGATTTTAAATCAGGACATAAATGTTCACCCCGAAAAAGAAGCGGAAGCTTACGTTGATGCGGAAAAAGGCGTTGACGACACAAAGGCGGCTTTGCAGGGAGCTATGGATATTATTGCCGAAACCCTGTCGGACGATGCGGAGCTTCGCAAGGCTTTGCGGGTACTGCTCTTTAAATCGGGCTTTATTACCTCAAAGGCGGCTGACGCGGAGGAAGAAACGGTATATAAAAATTACTACGATTTCTCCGAGCCCGTCTTTAAAATAGCGGGGCATAGGATTTTAGCCATAGACAGGGGGGAGCGGGAGGAAAAACTCAAAGTCGGGATTGAAATCGGCGAGGCTGAATGTTTGAAGATTATTACGGGCAAATATGTAAAAAATAAATCCGAATCCGCAGAGCTTGTAAATCTAGCCTGCGAGGACGGATTCAAGAGGTTAATCTTCCCCTCTGTTGAGCGTGAAATACGTGCGGAATTAACCGAAAAAGCTTCAGAATCGGCTATAAAGGTATTTGCCTCCAACTTAAAACAGCTTTTACTTCAGCCGCCCGTTAAAAATAACGTAACGCTGGGGCTTGACCCCGGCTACAGAACAGGCTGTAAACTTGCGGTCGTTGACGGAAACGGCAAGGTTTTGGAAACAGGCGTAGCGTTTATAACCACGGGTGAAAAGCATAAAATCGAATCGGGTAAAATTATGATTGGCAATATGCTCAAAAAGCATCACGTAACCGTTATAGCAATCGGGAACGGCACGGCTTCGCGCGAATCGGAGGTGTTTATCGCTGATTTGGTTAAGGGTATGCCGCATAAGATTTCTTATATGGTTGTATCCGAGGCAGGAGCTTCCGTGTATTCCGCTTCAAAACTTGCGGCGGAGGAATTTCCCGATTACGATGTTTCTCTGCGGAGTGCGGTATCCATTGCGCGCCGCCTCCAAGACCCGCTTGCAGAGCTTGTGAAAATCGACCCTAAGGCAATCGGAGTAGGGCAGTATCAGCACGACATGCCGAAAGCAAGGCTGGGCGAGGCTTTGACGGGCGTAGTTGAGGACAGCGTAAACAGTGTAGGCGTTGATTTAAACACGGCTTCGCACTCTTTGCTATCCTATATAGCCGGAATAAACGCTTCTATAGCTAAAAATATTGTAACCTACCGCGAGGAAAACGGTTCTTTTACCGACCGCAAGCAGTTGCTTAAAGTAGCAAAGCTTGGACCGAAAGCCTTTGAGCAATGCGCGGGATTTTTGCGGGTAAGCGGCGGGAAAAATCCCCTTGATAATACGGCGGTTCACCCTGAGAGCTATACAGCCGCTTTAAAAATAATAAACGAGTGCGGTTTTAAAATAGCGGACTTATCAAACACGGGCTTTACGGAAATTACGGCTTCGGCTGAGAGCTTCGGGTTATCAAAAATATCTGAAAAGGCGGGCGTAGGTCTGCCCACGGTAAAGGATATTTTAAAGGAGCTTGCAAAGCCGGGGCGGGATATACGCGACGACCTCCCTCCCCCTCTTCTGCGAAGCGGCGATATTATGGAGATGAAGGATTTAGCACCCGGCATGGAGCTTGTCGGAACGGTTCGCAATGTTATTGATTTCGGCGCGTTTGTGGATATAGGCGTACATGAGGACGGACTGGTGCACATCTCACAGCTCTGCAACAGATACATCAAACACCCTCTTGAAGCCGTAAAGGTCGGCGAGGTCGTTAAGGTAAGAGTGCTTGATGTAGACGTGAAGCGCAAGAGGATTTCGCTGACTATGAAATGAACAATGAACAATTAACGATTAACAATTACAATTGGTTAATTAACAATTATGATTAAATTGTTAATTATTAGGGGGAAGAATTATGTCTAAGGCAATCATTCCATTTGAAGCTTTTGTAGAAACTGCCGGGGAGAAACATACCGACTTCATAAATTCATTGCACGAAAATTTGGTGAATGCCAACTGCAAGGCTGAAATCAAAGAAGCGGCAAGCGGTTACGTCGTTTCTTATATCCATATTCCATCGAAACGCACGGTAATCAATTATGTATTTCGCAAGAAAGGGCTTATGATTCGTATTTATGCGGACAATGTCCCCAACTATATGGAAATACTTGAAACCTTTCCTAACACCATGAAAGACTTAATTAAAAAGTCCGGACCATGCAAAAGGCTACTAAATCCCGACGATTGCAATTCACGTTGTCTTATGGGTTTTGATTTCATACTGGACGGAGAACGTCAGCAAAAATGTCGTAACGGTGCTTTTATGTTTTTCCTTGACGATGAGACAAAGCCGTATGTGAATGTTCTGGTATTGCGTGAAATACAACTGAGGAATTGAATATTATCAAGGAGAGATTATTATGCAAATTCGCTTTTTTGTGGTATAATTGAAATTACAAGGTGCTTTTGCTATTTCTGAAATTGGGTGATGAAAAAATCAAGTATGCGGCTTCACTAATCACAACAGGAAGAATAATAGGGGCGTTTGTCTTGTTG
>WRLG01000027.1 GCA_009777725.1 Oscillospiraceae bacterium
TTGGACGTAAAAAATTAGGGGTGAGTTTTGTGAATTTTAACGAAAGACTTCAAGAGGTAAAAGAAAAGTATTCCCTTACTAATGCTAAAATAGCCGCATACTCTGATGTTAGCGAGGGAGCGGTGAGATTTTGGTTAAACGGAGAAAAAGTTCCTAATGCGGAATCAATTATTCAATTAAGCAAAAATCTTGATTTAAGCACCGATTATGTTTTGGGAATAATTGATAATCCAATCTCACTAAAAAAAACGATTGAATCAGCAGAGCCTTTGAACGATGATGAAAAAAATTTAATTGATATTTACAGGAGCTTAGACGATGACGGCAAGGCTTTAGTCAAGGCTGAAGCCGTTAGAGAACGCCGCAGGGCGGAAACTTGATGCTAAAGGAGTGGTTTTTTTGGAGGGGCAGATTTATACAGCTAATGAAATAAGAGAAAAATTACAGCCTGTTTTTCATAGCTCACAGGTCGAGAAAGCTATTCTGTTCGGCTCTTTTGCTAAAGGCAATCAAACAGCACTAAGCGACGCCGATATTTTCATAGACAGTAAAGGAAAATTGCAAGGCATTGACTTTTTCGGAATACTGGGCGATATTACTGACATTCTGAAAATCCCCGTGGATTTAATAGAAGCCTGCGAGGTTATCGAGGGCGGCAAAATAGAGCAAGAGATTTTTGACACAGGGGTCGTTATATATGAGAGAATATGAATTAACAGTCCTTAAAAAAATAAATTCATATGCAAATCAAACAATAGAGTTTAAGGGCGATATTGAATTTTCGGAATTTTGCACGGATTTTAAAACCATATCCGCTTGCGTTTTTAATCTAAGTCAAATCGGAGAACTATCGGGCAAGCTGGGTGATGATTTTAAATCTGCCGCGTGTCATATTCCTTGGCAAAAAATTAAGGGCTTGCGTAACAGGATTGTACATGATTACGAGGGGATTCAGTATAATATGATTTGGGATGTACTAGTTAATTTTTTGCCAAAGCTGATTGAAGATATTGGTGAGATTTTGGATAGAGAAATTTGCCGATAAAACACATGTCAATGCGCTTTTAGAAAAAAGTGTATTGAATTTTGCTTACTTATGGTGTATAATAGAAATGTGGTAAAATTATTATGTTAATTACATTATAATACGTAATATCTGAAATGTCAAGTAATTTTAAAAAATAATTACGTATTATCTGTATTTTGTATAAACAACCAAAATTTTCAAGTGATACTTGTAAGTTTTGCCGAATGGCGTTAAAACTCTTGCTGTAATGTCAATATGGGAGATAAATTTTTATGAAAACTTTAGACAGAATCGAAAATTTATTGAAAAGTCGGAATATAAGTAAAAAAGCGTTTTTAAATTATTTAGGTTATACATCGTCAACATGGGGAGATTGGAGAGGTGGCGGTAAAACATATTACGACAGAATACACGATATTGCCCAATATTTCAACGTCACCTCCGATTATCTTTTGGGCTTATCAGATATTCCGAACCCGCCTACACTAAGCTTAGATGAATCTAAAATTATAGAACGCTATAGAGAATTATCGCCTATTGACAGAGCTTTAGTTAAAAGAGCCTTAAATCTCGCTTACGATGACGAAATACCCGTTGTCAGCGATAAACACGAATCGGTATAAGGAGCAAGAACAATGAAAAAATGGAGTGAAGTTAGAAAAGAATTGTTCACTGAGCAAGAAATTAGGGAAAGCGATTTAAGGGTTGCTATAATCGGCGAACGAATCAAGGCACAAAACGAGAAAAAAATATCGGGGCGAGAGCTTGAAGAATTAAGCGGAGTAAAGCAGTACGTTTTTAACTACATGTCTTAAAAAACTTCCCCAAAAACCTTGACAAATGAAGCCATCTAGTATATACTAAGTATTCAAGAGCCATATTGCGGTTAGCAACTGAAAGGATTGGTAAAAGCAGTAAATGAATAAGAAAATATCACTTGGGGTAGCGGTTGCGTTTATGGCGTTAACCGCCGCGGCAACCTTTATTATAACATTCAATTTTTCATTGAATACATTCAACGCCAAGCTAAAGAGCGTGCATGAAAAGGAAGAAGCCTACAGCCGCTTAGCGGAAATCGATAACTATGTTCGCAACAATTACATATCCCAAATTAATGAGGAAGCGTTAACCAACAGCACCATAAGGGGCTATATAGCGGGCTTGGGCGACCCCTATGCCCAATATTATTCTCCCGATGAATACGCAAGGCTTCAGCAGCGCGATGCCGGAATTTTAGTAGGCTTGGGCTTTGAATTTGACAGGGAGGAAAGCGGTTACATAAGGGTAATATCGGTAATGGAAAATACCTCGGCTCACGAGGAGGGGCTGGCACCCGGAGATGTGATTACAGCCGTAAATAATACAGACGTTATCGCATACGAAAACGGCTATGAGGAAGCGGTTACATTTTTAAGGTGCGATGAGGGCGTAAAGGTCAAGCTTCACGTAAAACGCTCGGACGAGGACGGCGGGACGGAGTTTTTCACGGTTGACTTAACGTCGCGCACCATTGACATTATTACCGTTTTCAGTGAAATAATTGATGATAACGGATATATCGTAATCACCTCGTTTAATGAAAAAACCCCGCTCCAGCTCGAAGAAGCAATTTTTATGCTTACCGAGCGGGGGGCGAAGTCGCTTATTTTTGACCTGCGGGATAATGCGGGGGGGCTCACGGAGGCACTCCGCGGCTCTTTGGAGGGGATTGTAGGCGCGGGCGATATTGTAACCGCGTATTACAGGGATACCGAAAAGGTTATAGTCGCGACCGAAAACCCCGTTAAGCTGAGAACGCCGATGGTTGTGATTGTCAACGGCAATACCTCCTCCTCGGCGGAATTGTTCGCGTTCGCGCTCAGGGATATTAACGGGGCGCAGGTTGTGGGGGTAAACAGCTACGGAAAGGGCGTTATGCAGGCGGTGCATAAGCTTTCTACCGGCGGGGCGGTACGAATTACCGTGGCAACACTGCAAACCGAAAAAAGCGGCGATTATAACGGAATCGGGATAAAGCCGCATTTCGATGTATCACTCCCCTCCGATGTTGATTTGAATAACATCAGCCGTGAGGCAAGGCTTTTATTTGATACCCAGCTTATAAAAGCTCTGGAGGTTGCGGATACTATAAGATAGTGATTAGAATTTGTTTGCGCCTCGCTTATGCAGGAAAGGATGGTCTTTAATATGCTTAATTTGACACTAAAGGACGGCAGTGTAAGGCAGGTTGAAAAAAATACCGCCGCAGAAATTGTAAAGGGCATCGGCGCGGGGCTTTATAAAGCGGCTTGCGCCGTGAAAATAAACGGGCAAACTTGTGATTTGCGGACGGAAGTAACCGAGGACTGCGAATTTGAGGTTTTAACCTTTGACAGTGAGGAGGGGAAAAAGACTTTCCGTCATACCGCCTCTCATATTTTGGCGCAGGCGGTAAAAAGGCTTTATCCCGAGGTGAAGCTTGCCATAGGTCCGCCGATTGAAAACGGCTTTTATTACGATTTTGACCGTGAGAACGCGTTCACCCCGGAGGATTTGGCGGCAATAGAAGCCGAAATGAAGAAAATCGTTAAAGAGGGCTTGGTGCTTGAACGCTATACGCTTCCGCCCGAGGAAGCTCTCAAAGCTCTCGAAGAGGCAGGAGAGGCTTATAAAGCCGAGCTTGTCCGTGAGCACGCCGCTAAGGGCGAGGAAATCTCGTTTTATAAACAAGGCGAATTTGCCGACCTCTGCGCCGGACCGCAGCTTATAAGTACATCAGCGGTCAAGGCTCTGAAGCTTACTGCCTGCACGGGTGCTTATTGGAGAGGGGATTCTTCAAATAAACAGCTCTGCCGCATTTACGGTACAGCCTTTCCTAAAGCAAGCGAGCTTGAAGCTTATTTAAAAATGGTTGAGGAAGCAAAAAAACGCGACCATAACAAGCTTGGGCGCGAATTGGAGTATTTTACAACCGTTGACGTTATAGGGCAAGGGTTGCCGCTTATGCTTCCGAAAGCGGCTAAGGTGCTGCAAATTTTGCAGCGGTTTGTTGAGGATGAGGAGGAGCGGCGGGGGTATATCCTTACTAAAACTCCGCTTATGGCTAAATCCGATTTATATAAAATATCCGGGCATTGGCAGCATTATAAGGACGGTATGTTTGTTTTGGGCGATGAGGAAAAGGACAAGGAAGTCTACGCGCTCCGCCCTATGACCTGCCCTTTCCAATATTATGTTTATTTAAACCGAAAGCGTTCCTACAGGGATTTGCCTATGCGCTTAAACGAAACCTCCACACTGTTCCGCAATGAGGAAAGCGGCGAAATGCACGGGCTTATCAGAGTGCGTCAGTTTACGCTCTCCGAGGGGCATTTAATCCTGCGCCCCGAGCAGTTGGAAGAGGAGTTTTCCGGCTGTGTTGAGCTTGCCAATTTTATGCTTGAAAAGGTAGGCTTAATTGACGATGTATCCTACAGATTTTCAAAATGGGACCCCGAGAAAAAGGACAAATACGAGGGAAAAGCAGAGCAATGGGAGGAAGCCGAGGCTCTGATGCAAAAAATACTTGAAAAGCTAAACTTAAAGCATGAAGTCGGTATAGGCGAGGCGGCGTTTTACGGACCGAAGCTGGATATTCAAATCAAGAATGTCCACGGCAAGGAAGATACGCTGATTACGATTCAAATAGACATGCTTCTAGCTGAAAAGTTCGGCATGGAATACGTGGATAAGGACGGCTCTATGAAACGTCCCTACATTATCCACCGCTCATCATTGGGCTGTTACGAGCGCACTCTCGCGCTTATCATCGAAAAATACGCGGGCGCGCTTCCGTTCTGGCTTGCGCCCGAGCAGGTAAGAATCCTGCCGGTAACAGACCGCGCGCTTGATTATTCGCACTCCTTGCAAAAAAAGCTCAGAGCTATGGACATACGAGCAGAAGTTGACGGCAGAAACGAGGGCATCGGCTTCAAAATCAGGCAGGCTCAGCTTGAAAAGATACCGTACTTTTTTATAATAGGTGACAAAGAAGCGGCAGACGGCACAGTCTCCGTTCGTTGCCGAAAGGACGGGGATTTGGGAGCTATGCTGTTTGATGATTTTATTCTGAAAGCAACCTCTTCATAAATTCCTCCGTGGTTACTCCGCTGGGGCGGTTGTATCGGTTAAGGCTCATCAATGAAAAATCGCCTTGGACATGCGTTATATAATTGGGCTTTTCATAGCAGGTCAGCAGAGCCTTGAAGCCCATTTTTGCCAAGATTTCAACGCTTTCGTCCGACACGAAGCCGAAAGGATAGGTAAAGATTACGGGGGTTACGTCCGCTTTATCGGTCAGCAAACCCTGTAAGCGACCTATATCCTCCGTTAAAACCCGTTGGTATTCCTCATCCGATTCTCCTAAAAGCTTTAGGCTGCCCTTTCGGCAGTCCAGAGAGTGCATATCATAGGTATGGTTGCCGATTTCAAACACTCCGCTTTGGTGGAGTGTTCTTATTTCGTCCCACGTTAACGCGGAGTAGTTGGGGTTATGCTCATCTTCCTCCGCCGCTCTTTCCGTATAGCTTCCGACTACGCTCATCACGCCCTTTATGCCGTGCTCTTTCATATAGGGGTAGGCATAGTGCATGACGTTATAATGTCCGTCATCAAAGGTAATGACAACGGGCTTTTCGGGCAGTGGCGTTCCGTTTTCGGCATAATCAATCAGTTCACTTACAAACACGCTTGTATAACCGTTTGCTATCAGAAATTCCATGTCGCTTATAAAATTTTCCGGCTTAACAACGTAATCCCCTTGGCGCAAATCGTCCTCCAAAAGCCCGTGATACATGATGATAGGGACAAAGACGCCCTCCTTTTTATTCCTGCTGATTTCCCTAAAAGCCGATTCGCCGCCCGAGGCTTGCGTTTCGTCCGCCGTCTGAGGAGCTTTTCCCTGCACCGCCGCAGAGCGGAAGCTGTTGACCGTAAGCCTTACCGCCCCCATAAATAAAGCAACGCATAAAAACACCACGCCCATAAAACTGCTTAACCTGTAGCATTTATACATAAAATTTTCACCCTTTCGGACAAGACAAATATAGTATAGTATAAATGTATGTCCGAAATTGAAAAAAAAGACTAGTAATAAAAATTGACAAACAGCAATTTGTGCGTTATAATAAATATATAACATTCGGAAAGTGAAACGGAGGAACAAAAATGATTTACGAAGGCAAAACCAAAGATGTTTACGACAACGGTGACGGCAATTATCTGCTTAAATTCAAAGATAACGCAACAGGAACAGACGGTGTATTCGACCCCGGCGCGAATACCGTGGGCTTGCAAATTGAGGGGATGGGAAAGGTCGGCATAAGGCTGACGGAGTTTTTTTTCAATAAGCTTGCCCAAGCGGGGATTCCTACGCATTTCGTAAGCGCGGATGCAGCTCGGTCTGAAATGGTTGTAAAGCCTGCTGAGGTGTTCGGCAAGGGGCTGGAGATAATTTGCCGTTACAAGGCGACAGGGAGCTTTGTCCGCCGTTACGGCTTATACTGCTCCGATGGCTTTCCGCTTGATGCGTATGTTGAAGTCACCTTAAAAGACGATGGCAGAAACGACCCTCTTATCACCAAAGACGGGCTTGCCGCGCTTCATATACTTACCCTTGACGAATATACCATTCTGGAAGAACTGACCCGCAAAAGCTGTGCAATCATAAAGGACGAGCTGTCCAAATTCGGCTTGGAGCTAATCGACATAAAGCTGGAATTCGGTCGCTGTAACGGTCAGATTACGCTTATAGATGAGATTTCCGCCGGGAATATGAGGGCTTATAAAGAGGGCAAGCTTATAGGACCGCTTGAATTGGCGAAATTGGTTTTGGGGGCGGCGGGGTAAAGATAGAGGCGGCGGGCAGTGAACCATTCACTGCCCGCTGCTAACAATAAACTCCTCCAGCTTAGCGGTAGCCTTTCCGCTGTCTATAACATTTTCAGCCGCTTTTACCGCTTCTTCTATTGATTCATGCTTCCCTGCGACATATAGTGCGGCGGCGGAGTTGAGCACGGCGGCGTTGCGTTTCGCGCTCTCTTCTCCGCTTAGTACGGCGCGTAAAATTTCGGCGTTTTCGGCGGGTGTTCCGCCTGTCAATTCTGCGCGTTCACAGCGTTTAAAGCCGAATTGCTCGGGTGTTACCGTATATTTTTTCAGCCAGCCGTTTTTAACCTCGCATATAAAGGTCGGGGCGCATAATGAAATCTCGTCAAGCCCGTCCTCGCCGTGAACAACCATAGCACTTTTAACGTCTAAATTGGACAGCACCTGCGCCAAAGGCTCAACCAAATCCTTGTCGTAAACCCCCATAAGCTCCATTCTCGCGCCCGCCGGATTGGTCAGAGGTCCTAAAATATTAAATACCGTCCTTATAGCAAGCTCGCGCCGAATGGGAGCGACATATTTCATGGCAATATGATAATTTTGCGCGTATAAAAAGCAGATTCCTATATTTTTGAGCAGGCTCGCGCTCTTTTCGGGGGTGATATTAATATTAACACCCAACGCTTCCAAAACATCAGCCGCGCCGCATTTGCTTGACGCACTCCTGTTGCCGTGCTTCGCCACGGGTACGCCCGCCGCCGCCGTTATAATTGCCGCCGCAGTCGATATATTGAACGTGTTAGCCCCATCGCCGCCGGTCCCGACTATTTCAAGCGCGTCCATCTCGTGGAGCAGGCGTATGCAGTGCTTACGCATACCGAAAGCGGAAGCGGTAATCTCGTCAATTGTTTCGCCCTTTAAGCTCAATGCGGTAAGATACGCGCTTATCTGAACGTCCGTTGCCGCGCCTGTCATAATTTCGTCCATAACAGCCTCTGCTGTTTCGTATGATAAATCCTGTTTTTTTGAAAGTGCTAAAATAGCTTCCCTTATCATCGTCATCATATTAATTACTCCTTTATTATTGCCAATCAAGATTAAACAATCTGCAAGTATTTTCAGCGGTAACAGAAGCGACCCGTTCGGGCGTAACCCCTTTTACCTCCGCGATTTTCTCTATTATATGCGGGAGCATACCGCTGTCGCACCGCTTGCCCCGATACGGCTCGGGTGCCATATAAGGGCAGTCGGTTTCAAGCAAAAGCCTGTCAAGGGGGACTGCTTCCAAGGCTTCCAAGGCTCTGCGGGCGTTTTTGAAGGTGATTACGCCGGTAAAGCTGATGTATAACCCCAGTCTTAAAATTTCCTTCGCTGTTTGTGCCGAGCCGGAAAAGCAATGGGTCACGCCGCTGATGCCTTTGTATTTTTTCAAGATTGACAGCGTGTCCTCCGTCGCATCTCTGGAATGAATGATGACAGGCTTACCCGCGCTTGCGGCAAGCTCAAGCTGCTCCGCAAAAACCTGTTGCTGACGAGAGCGGACAACATTATCGTAATGATAATCCAATCCGATTTCACCGATTGCAACGACCTTTTCATCAGCCAGCCAGCCCCGCAGTCTTTCAAGATAATCGCCCGGCAAAGCATTTACATCGCTCGGGTGAATCCCAACAGCGGCATAGATAAAAGGATACCGCTCCGAAAGCTTCATCGAAAGCTCGGAGCGTTTTAGGGTGCAGCCTATATTAATGATTTTCTCCGCGCCGTTTTTATGAAGCCGCCGCAAAAGCGCATCCCTGTCGTCATTATATCGGGTATCATCATAATGCGCGTGAGAATCAATATATTTAATCATACCGCCTCATCAATTCTTGCCAAGGCTTCTTCAATTGACATCCCGGCAAAATCCTGCACTCCTATTATTTTACCGTTACAGCCCTTGTTATCCAAAAACGCGCCGAGCACAACGCCCGGGATAACACTGCTGACTGCGTTGGGCGCGTTAGGTCCGCCCAAATCGGTTCTGCACCATCCGGGGTCAGCCAGTGTTAAAATTACATCCTCGTCCTTAATCGTAGTGGATAAATCGTAAGTTACTTTATCCAGAGCCGCTTTGCTTGCGGAATAGCCTGCCTGATGAGGGTCTTCCGCAATGCCGCTGGTTATATTAATAATCCTCCCGAAGCCGCGCTCCAGCATTTGGGGCATAATACGGTAGCAAATCATCATGGGGGCGATTGTGTTTATTTTAAAGCTTGTTTCATAATCGGAATCGGGGGTTTTAAAATAGTCATCGCGGTAGGTTGCTTGAATGGCGGCATTGTTAAAAAGAATATCAATAACCGTGCCTTTCGCTTCAATAACGTCAAGCATTTTGTTAATTGAGTTCACGTCTGAAAGCTCCGCCGAAACGGCGTAAGCCTCCACATCCATCCTTATAATATCTCTGAGCAGGCTGTCGGTATGGTGCTTATCTCTGCTGTGTAAAACAAGATTGCATCCCTTCTCGGCTAAAAACCGCGCTATATAAAGACCAATTCCCCTGCTGGCTCCGGTAACAAGTGCCCATCTGCCTTTTACATCAACCATATGAAAACATTCCTTTCCTTTATACTCTTTGTATATTCCTTTAAAACTAAATCAATTTTTGTTAAAGGCTTCAGCCGCCGCATCTAAAGCGGCTGCTATTTTATCGCACCAAGCATCAAATTCAGGGTCTTCGATTTGAAGCTCCTTATTCGCAAGTACGTTTTCAACCGTCATGCGAATCCCTTGGTCGAACCTTACCTTTGCATTAAAGCCGGGGACAAGCCGTTTAAGCTTTGAGTTGTCAAACACAACGGAATTTGCTTTATCGCCGATTAAACTGCCTGTAAAATCATAGTTTGAGCATCTCGCCAAAAAGTCCGATGTGGCGTAGCAGGGCTTTAGCTCCGCTCCCAAGGCGTTGGCTACAGAGCGGTAGATTTGATTCCATGTCACGGTTTCGTCCGAGGTGATTTGAACGGCTTCTCCTATTGCGTGAGCGTTCCCCAAAAGTCCTATGAACGCATCGGCGAAGTCGGAATTATGCGTCATTGTCCAAAGGGATGTGCCGTCACCGTGGATAATAACGGGCTTTCCCTCTAAAATTCTCTTAGCAACCTGCCAGCTACCATGCTCACCATGAACACCGAGAGGAATACTCCTTTCATCGTATGTATGGCTCGGGCGCACGATTGTTACGGGGAAGCCGTTTTCGCGGTACATTTTCATTAGATAATCCTCGCAGGCAATTTTTTCCCGCGAATATTTCCAGTAGGGGTTTGAAAGGGGCGTTCCCTCGTTTACCCTGTAATCGGAAAGCGGCTTTTGATACGCCGAAGCGGAGCTTATAAATATAAATTGCCTTGTTTTGCCCGCAAAAAGGCGGTAATCCCTTTCAAGCTGAGAGGGGACAAACGCGATAAAATCCGCTACAACGTCAAAGTCCAAGCCTTCAAGCAGTTTTGCCGCCGCCTTTTCATCGTTTATATCGCAGGACAGTGATTTAAAACCCTTAGGCAGGCGGTCATTCCGAGTCCCTCTGTTTATAAGATAAAATTCATGTTCGCCGCTTTCAATAAGCTTTTTGGATATTGCCGTGCTTATAATACCGGTTCCGCCTATAAATAAAATTTTCATATGCTACCTCTTTCCTTTTTTTCACTCTATTATAATTGTAATATATTTTTTTATATTAGTCAAGTGGAATTTGAAAAGTTATTGTGATAATTGCACATTATCATTGACAAACCAATAAATATACTGTATAATTTAATTAAAGGGGGAATATACATGAAAAGCTTTGACGAAAACACATCAGCCGCCTGCGCCGAGGCTGCAGCCGCTATAATCGGCGAAATCAACGCGCTGAAGCCATTGCCCCTGCTTGACTTAAATTTACAAAGAGCATCACTCATAATCGTTGACGCGGTAAACGGCTTTATACGGGAGGGGAAGATGGCTTCACCTCTGATTGAATCTGTAATTCCGCCGATTGCGGAGCTTCTGGGCGAGTTTAAGCGTTTGGGCGCGTCCGTAATAGCTTTTGCGGACTGCCACGGTGAAAATTGCACCGAATTTGAGGCTTTCCCGCCGCATTGCGTTGAAAACACAAGCGAGAGCGAACTTGTAGACGAGCTTAAAAGCATAGGCGGCTACAAGCTAATCAAAAAGAATTCCACCAACGGCTTCCACGAAAGCGAGTTTGCGGAATTTTTAGAAGCGAACCCGCAGATTGATACCTTCGTGGTAACAGGCGACTGCACCGATATATGCGTTTTGCAATTTTGCCTGTCGCTTAAAACATGGTTTACGGCGCGGAATCAAAAAATCCGCGTAATTATCCCCTTAAACTGCGTTGAAACCTACAACGCCCCTTGGCATAGCTCCGATTTTATGAACATAGCCGCATATAAAATCATGGCGGATAGTGGGATTGAGTTTGTTAAAGCAATAAAGGATGCGTCAATTAACAGTTAACTGATTTTAGGAGGTTGCGTATGAAAATTACGATAAAGGACGTTGCGAAAGAGGCGAAAGTTTCGGTTACAACCGTATCGCGGGTTATTAATAAAAACACGAAAGTTTCCTCGGCAACGGTAAAGAAAGTAAGCGCGGCAATGAAAAAGCTCGGCTATTGCTCGGCTCAAATCGGGAAGAGCCCGCGGAAAAGCAGAAGCCAAACCATAATGGCTATCATTCCCTCAATTGACAACCCGCTTTTCGGCGATGTTCTCAGAGGCATGAGGGCGGGGGCTGCCGAGCATGAGTATGAGATAATAGCCTGCGTATCAAGCGACAGTATCACAAATGAACAACGCTTGCTTAGTATGCTTTCCAACCACGCGGCGGAGGCGGCTGTTATATTGGGTACGCAGCTTGACAAGGATAAATTGAACGAGCTGAGCAAGGATTTTTACATAGCTCTCTGCTGTGAGTATGTAGAGGGTGCGGACGTTTTGGCAGTCACCGTTGACGATTCAGCGGGGGCTTATTACGCGACTAGGAATTTTATAAATATGGGGCATACCAAAATCGCAATAGTTTCAACTAAAACGTGCTCGTCTTCCTCTAAGGAACGCGAAAAGGGATACCTCAAAGCGTTGAAGGAAAGCGGAATAGAGTTCCGCGAGGAATATATATTCAGGGGCGGCTATAATTACAATAACGGCGCGGATGCGTTCAACACATTTATGTCACTGAGCGATTCCCCTACCGCCGTATTCTGCGTATCGGATATTCTCGCGCTGGGGTTTGCCAATCAAGCAATCAAAGCGGATATAAAAATCGGCGTTGACATTTCAATCTGCGGCTTTGACAATATCCCTTTCAGCGGGATGCACTCCCCCGGGATAACAACAATAGAGCAGCCCGGGTTTGAAATCGGCAGAACCGCCGTTGAGGAGCTTATTTACCGTATTCATAACGGCGTTAAATCCAGCCGCCATATCACCCTTAATTTTGAATTAATATCCCGGGATTCGATAAGGTCTTTAAACCCCTCAAAGCCCCCAACTTCAAAAAAGCGAAAGGCTTAGGAGATGTCGAGAAAAGAAAAAATAAGCCTACTGTTTTCAGTAAGCTTATTTTTTATAAACAGTTAAGGTTATAAAGCCTTTATACCAACAATTTTTTCAACCCAAGAAACGTCTTCTTGCTCCATGACAACTACAGCTTTTATAATTGACTTTTGCAAGCCTATTACCTCGATACCCGCCTCTTGATTTTGCTTTTTAATGTCCAACAATTCGCCTAAATGACGTTTATGATTTTCTTTTGTTTTAATTGTAGTTGACATAGTCATCACCTCCTGTTTTTAATTTTAATAAAACCCTCTGCCTTCATTCAATAAAGAATACAATTCACTTTTCTTAAACCCCGTAAGCTTTGCCGCTTCCTTGCACGCTTCAGTGGCTTTAGTGCCACCTTCGATTAGTCCCCTCGCCATTGAAACGGCTTCCTCAACCGTGAATTCGGGGGTAGCAGCACCTTGCGGACAGCCCTCGATTACAAGGACAAACTCACCCTTAGGAGCTTTGTCGGAATAATATTCAAGCGCGCCCGAAAGCGTAGTGCGGGTGAATTCCTCGTGGATTTTCGTCATTTCGCGGCATATGGAAATTTTTCTGTCACCAAAATAGCTCAGCATATCTGTTAGGGTTGATAAAAGCTTATGCGGGGCTTCAAAAAATATAAGCGTATTGCTGTTTAATGCGGCACTTTCAAGATGCTTGAAGCGTTGCTTTTTCGTTACCGATAAAAACCCCTCAAAGGAAAACCGCGCGGACGGCAGACCGCTTAAAGCGATTGCCGCAGAAACGGCACTCGGTCCGGGGACAACTTCGAGAGGTACGCCGTTCTCTATGCAAAGCTTGAACAAGACCTCGCCCGGGTCGGATATGCAGGGCATCCCCGCGTCTGTAACAACAGCTCCGCTTTCGCCTGCCAAAAGCCGCTCTATAATCTTGTCCGTTACGGAGCGGGGGGAATGTTCATGATAGCTTATGGTCGGTTTTTTGATTTCATAGCGGTTTAACAGCTTAACCGTAACCCTTGTATCCTCCGCGCAGATAAAGTTAACCGTTTTCAGCGTTTCAACAGCGCGGTAGGTTATATCGCCCAAATTGCCGATAGGCGTTCCGACGGCATAAAGCTTTCCGGGCAAAGAAATCAACTCATTTCGAGAAATTGTCAATAGTTAATCGAGTTAAGAAATATATTCGGCAGAACTCTCATAAACGGCTTGCTCCCCAATCTTCCCTCAATAAGAAAAAGCCAAGGTGAAGCCGCCGGAGTTTTGCTGACAAAACGAAGAAGCTTAGGCTCTATATTATTATTTTTCATAGCCGTAATCACGTCCGCCAGCCTTTCCGGGCGGTTGCAAAGACAAAGCCGTCCGCCGAATCGTAAAAGCCGAACGGCGGCGGCGCACACATCGTTTAGATTGCAAAGAAGCTCATGCCGGGCAATTTTTTGCGCTTCGGATACACTTTCAAGCCCCGCGCCCGCCGCCTTGTAAGGCGGATTGCAGGTGACTAAATCAAGCCCTCGCGGGTAGCCCTCCCATAGGCTTTTAATATCGGCTGTGATGGGGATAACCCCTTCAAAATGATTTCTTTCAACTGTGGCTTTAAACTGCTCAATCGCTTGCTCTTGTATATCAACGCCGACAATCAGCGCGGGGTTATGCTTCATTTTCAGCAATACAGGGATAATCCCGCACCCCGTACCGAGGTCGCATATTTTGTCGCGGCTTTTAGGAGCGGCGAAATCGGCTAGTAAAAAAGCGTCTGTTCCGAAAGTATGCTCTTTGCTTACGCAGATTTCTATGCCATCGCCGAGAGGCTCAAATTTAACAGTTGCCATCATGCTTTTCCGGCTTAATCAATCGGAAAGCTTAGGCAAAGCAATTTCCTCAATATCGCTCTTTACAGCCGGGCTAACCTCCGCCGCCTCAATTTCGCCGGCTGTGGGCAGCTTGATTTCTTCTATAGCATTAGGGGCGGGCTTTGCGGCATCTTCAATATCGTCCGCGTTCGGCGGAGTGATTTCCTCAATGCCGATGGGGGCGGAATAGTCCTCTGCGTTACCCGTTTCCTCTAAAAGCTCTCTGATTGACAAGCTTACTCTTTTCTTTTCAAGGTCAATTTCGATTATTTTAGCATCCGTCTCATCGCCGATATTAACCGCATCCTTGACATTCGCCAGCTTTTTATCCGACAGCTGAGATATATGAATCAGACCGTCAATGCCCGGGATAACCTGCGCGAACGCTCCGAAAGGCATAACAGATACAATTTTAACCTTGACTGTATCGCCGACTGAATATTCATCGGCAAATTTAACCCACGGGTTATCTTCCGTTTTCTTATAGCCCAGCGATACCCTGTTGCGCTCCCTGCTAAGCTCCTTGATATAAACCTCGACAACATCGCCGACTGCCAAAATCTCGGAGGCGTGCTTAATCCTTTTCCAGCTAAGCTCGGAGGCGTGAACCATTCCGTCGATTCCGCCCAAATCCACAAACGCGCCGTAATTGGTAAGTGATTTTACCTCTCCCTTATAAACAGCTCCAACCTCGGCGGTTTCCCAGAACTTCGCTTTTGCCGCCTCTCTTTGAGCACCTAAAACAGCCTTAATTGAGCCTACCGCCTTGCCGCGCTGCTCATTGAATTCCACCACTTTAAAGCTGACATTCTTTTTGAGCAGTTTTTCAAGGCTTTCATCCCGCGCTACACCCGAAAGTGAAGCGGGCACAAAAATTTTCATGCCGTGGCTTAAAACGATTAAACCGCCCTTTATAATCTCCTTGACAATTCCGTCTAAAACCGCACCGTCCTCGGCGGCTTGCTTAACGGTATTAAAGCCCGCCGCAGCATCCACTTTCTTTTTGGAAAGCTGAACAATACCCTCCGCATCGTTGATTTTAATAACGATGAGTTCAACCTCCTCGCCGACCTTAACAATATCGGACGGCTTTAGGCTCGGGTCATCCGTAAGCTCGTCAAGCGTGACATAGCCCGTATGCTTAGTGCCTACGTCTACAACGGCTTCCGCACTGTTAACAGCCGTTATGTAGCCCTTAACCCTGTTCCCCGTATATATTCTTTTGAAAGAAGCGTCCAAAGCCTCCTCAAAGTTAAAATCCTCATCTGAAAAATTTTGTAAAAGCTCGCTCATTTTGTTTTGTACCTCCTTGATTATATAAGCCGGTACCGAAGCCCCGGCAGTTATGCCGATATTATGATGTCCGTCATTTGTGCCTCTTAAAAATGTCTTTATAACGCTTTCGTTAAGCTCCGCCGCCGAGCTTATGAATATGCTGTGCGTTTTCTCCTTGCAAAGCTCGTAAAGCTTAACCGAGTTAGAACTGTTTTTCCCGCCGATTACAACCATAAGTGCGGAGCTTTCGGCAAGCAATATGGCTTCGTTCTGCCTGTCACAGGTGGCGCGGCATACGGTATCGAACACCTCTGCTTCGGGAAGCATTTCCGAAACGATTCGGACACACTCTTCCCATATAGATATATTATACGTTGTTTGCGCCAAAATTGCAACCTTTTTTTTAAGATTTGTATAATTTTTTTTAAAATAACCCTTTAAATCCGCCGTATCGGCAAAAATCAATGGCATATTAAGGCAATGATTGGAAATTCCTTCTATTTCGGGGTGTTTTTTGTCTCCCATTATTATAACAGTATACCCCGCAAGAGATTTTTCACTTGCTATATTTTGAATTTTTTTAACGCACGGGCAGGTTCCGTCGGCGTAAGGAATATTATGGCAGTCAAGCAGGGCGTAAACAGCCCTGCCGACTCCATGGGAACGGATAACCGCCTTATGTCTGTTATCCGAAAAATATTCCGTAAGGTCGGCATAAGTAAGAGTGTCCGGCTCAATGACAAGTCCCCCTTGGCGTGTCAAATCCGCCATAACGTCCGCATTGTGGATAATATCGCCCAGCATGACGGGCTTTAAGCCATCACCTATTATATTATACACAATTTTTACCGCCCTGTCAACCCCAAAGCAAAAACCTGCGCTTTCGGCGGTTTTTATGTTAATCTTCATTCGGCTCTCCCTCAACCAGAAGCCGTATTTCGTCCATAATCCTTTTCTTAATCCTCTTCAAGTCACCCGCTTGTTTTTCTTCGCTTAAAGCCAACTCCTCCGCCGGAATAATTTTTCCGAACCGAACCGTAAGCTTGACGCGGAAACGAAGCTTTTCCCCCTCAAAGATAATGCCCGCAGGCAAAACGTCCGCGCCGGACTTTGCGGCTATAAGCGCGACCCCCGATTTTCCTCTGCCAACCTTACCATCCTTCGAACGGCTGCCCTCGGCGAAAATCACGAGATGCTTCCCCGACTTTAAAATATTGACTGCGTTTTCAATCACCTGCATATCCCCCGCCCCGCGCTTAACGGGGAAAGCACCCAGCGCGGTGATGAGCTTGGAAAAAAGCTTCTTCTCAAAAAGCTCCTCCTTAGCCATATAGGTTACGGGAAGCTTCATAGGCATGGTCAGCATGGCGGGGTCGGCGAGGCTTCTGTGATTTGAGGCTATTATCACCGCCCTATCCTGCGGGATATTTTCAATCCCCTCAATATTAAATTTGTAGCACATTTTATATGCCAGCCAGCCGCCGTATCGTACAAAAACATTCATCTTATTTCCCCTTAATCGTTTTTTTCACAAGCCCCGTCAAAACCTTGCCGGGTCCTGTTTCGTTAAAAGACGTATAGCCCAAAGCCGACAGCCTTTCAATTTCGGCTGAAAACCTAACGGGTGACACGATATGCTTCGCCAGCATCTCCGGCATAGACGAAAAGTCAAGCAGCTCGTCCCCTAAAACATTGGAGAAGAATTTCACCTTGGGCGCGCGGTACTCGATTGTTTTGGCAAACTCATAGAATTCATCAGCCGCAGGCTGCATAAGCTTTGAGTGAAAAGCGGACGATACGCCCAATTTGATTGTTTTAGCTTTAAGCTCCGCGAATTTAGCGGCGGCGGCTTCGGCGGCAGGCGTTTCGCCTGCTATAACCGTTTGAACGGGGGAGTTATAATTTACGGGGACAACGTAACCGTCCGTTTCGGAGCAGATTTTTTCAACCTCATCAGCCGCTAACCCGATAATTGCGTACATTGCACCGCTTGCGGATTCAGCCGCTTTCTGCATAGCCTCGGAACGTGCTTTTATCAGCCTGAACCCATCGTCAAGGCTCACAATTTCCGCCGCGACCATAGCCGCATATTCCCCCAGCGAATGCCCCGCGACCGCCGAAAATTCCCCGCCATCGGCAACAAAATCATAAAAAGCCGCTAAAGAGCAAGCCATGATGCAGGGCTGAGAAACTCTGGTTTGGGCGAGCTCCTCCGCTGTTCCCTCAAAGCACATTTTTTTAACGTCAAACCCAACAATCTCGCCTGCCGCGGCAAGAACACCCTCTAAATCCGAAAAATCCTTACCCATCCCCGCGTATTGAGCTCCCTGCCCCGGAAATAATAATGCTGTTTTGTTCATGATAAACATTCCTTTCTTAATAAAAATCAATTATATTTAATGCTCTTTTTATGGAGTATAATCCCAATCATCTGCATCTTCATCGCTAACCGCTGTTGTAAATTCCCCTGCTTTGCCGAACCCAATAACAACCCCGACAGGTGCCTCGACTAAAACTTTTCCTGTAGTGCCGTCTCTGTCAAGAAAAACCATGGCGACTGCTCCCTCGCCGGAAATAATTTCCGTTATGATAAGCAGCGTTTCTTCGGTTTGCGCGGTTTCAATAATAGCTTCCTCCGTAATGGCGGCTGTTGTTTGCGTGGTTGTCGTTTGAGTTGTAACGGTTGTTTCTTCGGGCTCGCTCTCTCGGGCAGTTTTCTCTTCCGTTTCGGATATTAGGGTAGAAGCTTCCGTTTCGGATATTGGGGCAGAGGCTTTCGTTTCTGCTTCTGTTTCATCAACATCTTCGTAAAATTCCCAATTTGGTTCAAGAGCTTCTTCAAATTCAAGATAAACATTGCTTTCGCCGCAGGCGGATAATAAAATTAATACGGTGAAAATTAGGGGGGTTAGCTTTTTCATGGCAAATATTCCTTTCATTTATGCTATAATATAATCATACCACTTATTTTACTTTAAGTCAATGTGCGTTTTTACAGAAAAATATTGATGACTTGGGGTAGGATTTGTTTGGTTTGCATAAAATTAAAGCGGAAACCCGCTACCTATAGAGGCGGCGGGCTTCATTAGCCGTAGCCGTGTTATGTTTCCGTAAGGTTCGCTACGAATCAGTAGTCCATTCGCCTTTGAGGATAAAACTGTCCGGGACAATATTTGTGGAGGTCGAGTGAATACCGTAGCCACCGGCATTGGTATAACCTATGTAAACGCCATTTTCGCCTGTAGTAGCGCAAGGTCCTGCTATGTTGTAAATCATATAGTCGGGATATTCCGAATACGGATGTGAAATCCACCCCGGTCTCATGCTCCAGATTTCAAAGGTTATTGCCCCACCGTATTCTTCACCTGCCGTAATCTTGTATGAAAAATATGAAACGTAATACTTTTCATCGTAGGGGTTAAATATAGGCTCGGGGTCATCAGGGTCGTCTTTGAGCGGGTTAAGCACAATAACCGTCAAGGGTTGCTTTCCGTAGTATGCCGTTCCGTTTTCAAGCTTAACCTCTTCAAGAACCCGCGGCTGAAAGCCGGATTTTGTGATGGACAAGGTATAAACGCCGTCCTCCCATTCATCGGTTTTAAATTCGCCGCTTGCATCAGTGTAAAGAACCTCGCTCGCATTGTCAGAATTAGCCATAACGAAAGCCTGCTCAATCGGAGCTCCGTCCGGGTCGGTGACTTTTATTTCGCAAAGCGGCTTCATCTCAACATCAATCACAAGCTCCGCGTTATTTTCAGTGAGGGTAATGAATCTGTCCACCGATTCAAAGCCCGGTTTCGTAAATTCAAACCAAATACTAACCGCCCTGTTAACGTCAAACCTATCCATTGCAAAAAGATAATCACCGAATTCATTTGTGAAATCACTCTCAACATAAACCCAGTCACTGACATGTTCATAAGCCTTAACCTCAACATCGCTTATGTAGACTTTTTTATTTGTTCCCGCAACTGTGACGTTACCTAATGCTATTCCATCCTTCCTTTGGTCATTATATCTATCACTGAACTTCAAAGCAGATTTAACGGATTCGTCCGCGTCCAGAATTGCAAATCTGGACTTATCCCCCGGAGCGGTAACCCACCTGTTGTTAGGGTCTTGCCTTGCAGAATATTCCGCGCTGTTGATTATGATGTTTTTAACTTCATAGCCTTTTAAATTCGGGTTTATAGAGTACATCATGCCTGCTACGCCGGAGACGTGGGGGGCGGCTAAAGAAGTCCCCGTTAACCAACGTCCGGTTTGCGTGTAGCTATTGTTTATTTCTGTAGTGGCAAGCCTAGCACCCGGGGCTACTATATCTACTCTATCACCATAACAATGTCCCTCAAAAAAATGGTACTTTTTATTAGCCAAATCGCCACTATAATCTATTGAACTTACAACTATAATACGGCTGTAGACAGGGGAAGATTCGGGGATAAAAGTCAAGGAACTGCTCTCCAAAGCATCTTGTGGATTATTTCCTGCCGAAGCAACCAAAAGGAAATCATAACCCTCGTATAACAGTTTTTGAAAGAATTTATCCATTATATCTCTTTCATTTATTTTTGTATCCCACGGCACTTCACCAGACCAACCCCAACTACAATTGATAACTCTTACATTATTAGCTATAAGAGTTGCAAACGCTACTTTGTCGTCCATTACTGATATATTATAATTGTCAGCAGTTTTATCACCATAAATCGAATATGCGTACAATTCGTTTTTAGGACAAATTCCCGCTATGCCTTTTCCGTTATTAAATTCTGCCGCCATCATTCCGGCTACTTGAGTTCCATGTTCGTCTGACTCTTTAGGGATTAATATATTGTTAGGATAGTTATTATGAAGTTGCTTGTATTCTATATCTTCGTGCTCGTAAAATTTATTGTCGATTAACCCTATTTTTACAGGGGCTCTTTTTTCCTCATCAATAGAGTAATAGTAACCCCAAGCTTCAGGTGCATTTATTGCATAAAGATTCCAATTGTAATAGTGAACCATGCTTGGAGGTTGAATCATTCTATCGTTGGGATAAAAGCTATTTTCAATTCTTTCGCTAACATAGTTAAGCATAGCAGATTCAACCAATGAGTTTTTATTTAGCTCATCAATTAAATTTTCAAGTTCTTCTTCCGAAATTGCTCGCCTGTTTTCAAGCTGATAATCATCTGTAGTTTCTATATAACCGACTATGTTAAATTTCAATCTATCAGCTAGCCGCTCTATTTCCTCGAAAGAAACCCCGCTGTTAGCTATAACTAAAATTTGATTTTTTACAAATTTATTACCGTGTCTGCCATGTGCAATTTCATTGAGGCTTCTCGTTCCTTTATGGTAAATCTGACCTGTTCCGTTTCTGTCTCTCCTATGAGACCTCTCGTCTTCTCTTTCTGAAAATACCGAAACTGGTAATAAACTTACCACCATGACTAATGCCAAAATGCCGCTGATTACTTTTTTGATTTTCATTAAAAATCTCTCCTTAAATATTAATTTATTTGTTGTAGACTTATGCTATCTTGTGCTTCTTTTGGTTGGAAATGACCCACTTGACAATGACCAATTAAACGGGGGGATTTTCAAGAGTTGGTTAGCCAAACCATAAGGGTCAAGAATACGCGGGGGATTAAGGTTATTGACTTGATAAAATAAAATTATTTCATTTCCGCCGTTTTGGTCTGTTCTTATTCCGTATATTTTATAAGTACCTGTATCCATCGTTGGCACAGGGATATTGACTGCCGGAGCTCGATACTCATTTTTCGCATCAAACAACAGCAATGTTTGATAAAACCCTGCTAATTCATCTTGCGGAATTGGAGGAATGTCGCTCAAATCAACAGTTTTCATAAATTCAGGCTCTGCGCCCCAATATGGGAAAAACATCAGTTCTTCATGGGTAACTTCTTTAAGCTCATCGTAATGCTCCCTAATGTCAAATTCCCCGCCGGGTTCTATCGTGTAGAAATCAAATATTTTTATTTCGCCCGAATTTAAAATATAAAACCCTCTTGTACTGTAAGGGTAATAATCATGCGACATAACAAAAACAATCTCCGGCATACTCTCAATCAAATCATTCACCTCCTCTTCGGTTAATTCTGCTGTTGTTTCGGCAGTCGTTTCTGCTTCGCTTGAATATTTTGTAGTTGTTTCTGCTCCAAGCGGGGGGGTGCTTTTGCCGCAGGCTGATAATAATATTAATGCGGCTATGGTTATCGCGGCTAGCTTTTTCATGGCAAGATTCCTTTCGTTTAGGCTATAATATAATCATACCACTTATTTTGTCTTATGTCAATGTGCGTTTTAGCAGAAAATCATTGATTGGCGAGCGAAAACTTTGTTTAGTTTGCACAAAAAAATAAACGCTAACTGTGAAGCTAACATCTTTGATTCTGTTTGTGAGGTTTATTTTTCTTTCTCGCTCCTAGATTCCCCTGTGAAACATTCTCCCCGAATGATTGGGTCTTTTGGGTTTGTCAGAATCGCCCCTGTCTTTAGCAAAAGCATTAAATGAGCTCAGATTAAACAGCAACACCGCTGTTAGGGTTAGGCTAAAAATTTTTTTAAACATAATGTTTAAACCTCCGTTATTTTTTTATTTTAAGATTAGTTTATAGTGAAGAACTTGTTAGAAAGCCATACATATATTTCTTTTGCATTTGGGTCGGTGTTTTCATAAATATACCAACCCCAACCTCCCAAAAGACTTATTTCTTTTTCTCCTGTTTTATTCTGCCTTATGCCATAATATATATCCTGTTGAGTGATATATTCTTCATTAGGGTTCTCCCAACTATTAACTACCGCATTTATGTCAACAAGGACAAGCTTAGAATATATATTAATTAGGTCTTTCTCGTCAATTTCTGCTTGTGATTTTTTCGGATTATCGTTTAACGCATCCAAAAGCTGTTCATATACGGAGTTATCAAATTCGTCAATTTTTTTAAAATTGATTTCCCCGAAATCCCAAAAATATATCCCGCCATTACGAGTAATAAAATTTCCGCTAATACCTTCTCCTATTTTTTGAGTTGCCCTAGCGAAAACAATCTCCGGCATATTTCCCACCTCCTTTCTAATATTCAATTCCGCCTCTGTTTCTGCTTCGCTTGAATATTCTGTAGTTGTTTCTGCTCCAAGCGAGGGGGTGCTTTTGCCGCAGGCTGATAATAGGATTAGTGCGGCTAAGGTTATCGCGGCTAGCTTTTTCATGGCAAGCTTCCTTTCGTTTAGGCTATAATATAATCATACCACTTATTTTGTCTTATGTCAATGTGCGTTTTAGCAGAAAAATGTTGATTGCCTAGCGAAAAATTTGGTTAGCTTTTATAAATAAATAAAAAAACAAATATTGACTTTTTCAAAAAAAGCATGTATAATATATTTAACAAGAACACACGGCGCGGAAAAAGGGCGCAGGGGGTTAGCCTGCGCCTGCCTATGCGCCTCATGAAGCGGGGGAGTTTGGTTTGGGCGATATACTTATAAAAAATATTAATTTAGTGAATGATGACAATTTGTCTTTATACATAAAAAACGGCGTCATCGCTCAAATTGAAGCGGAACTTGATTTTCCTGCGGAAAGGGTGATTGACGGCAAAGGCAGGCTGACCGCCATACCAACGCTTTTTGATATGCACGTGCACCTGCGCGACCCCGGGCAAACTCATAAGGAGGATATTCTGTCCGGCTGTGCCGCCGCTTTGGCGGGGGGGGTTACGGGCTTGGTTTGTATGCCGAATACAACCCCCCCGACTGACAGCTTGGAAGCGGTGCGGTATATTACCGACAGGGCTAAGGGTACGGGAGTGGAGGTTTACCCCGCTTCCTGCATAACAAGGGGGATGAAAGGCGAAAAACTCTGCGATTTCGGTGCGCTCGGAGTAAGGCTTGCAACAGATGACGGCAAGCCTGTTGAGGATGCAGAGTTGATGAAAGCCGCGCTTGCAACAGCGGACAGGTGCGGTGTTGTAATTGCCTCACATTGTGAGAGTTTGATTATTGCCGGAAAGGGGATTGTCAACAAGGGAGATGTTTCTCAAAAGTTGGGCGTTGAGGGGATTGACAGAGCCGCCGAGGATATTATGACAGCGCGGGATATTAAGCTTGCGGAGGAAACGGGTGCGGCTGTCCACATCTGCCATGTTTCTACTAAGGGGAGCTTTGATTTAATACGAAAGGCTAAGGCGCGCGGCGTTAAGGTCACCTGTGAAACTTGTCCGCATTATTTTGATTTGAATGAGGAAAAGCTACTCCTGCGCGATGCGGATTACAGAATGAACCCGCCCCTGCGGACGGAAAGCGACAGAAAAGCCGCCTTTAAAGCGGTTATAGATGGCACGGTGGATTGCATAGTCACCGACCACGCCCCTCACACAGCGGCGGAAAAGGCAGACTTTTTAAGCGCGCCCAACGGCGTTGTCGGGCTGGAAACCTCGCTTGCCGTTACTCTGACGGCTTTTTATCATACCGCCAAGCTGGGCTTGCGGAGGCTCACTGAGCTTATGTCGCTTAACCCGCGAAAAATACTCGGGCTTCCCGCTTATGAAATCAAAGAGGGTTCTCCCGCTAATATTGCGTTAGTTGATTTGCAACACGAATGGGTGGTCAAGCCCGAAATGCTTCTTTCAAAATCAAAAAACACGGCGTTTAAAGGAATGACATTAAAGGGGAAAAATGTGATGACGATTGTGGATGGGGTTATTGTTTATGAGATTAAATAATTGAAGCTGAAAGGAATTTATTATGAAAGAACAAGCCTACATAATGCTCTCCAACGCTCAAATTTTCGAGGGGATTTCATTCGGTGCTAAGGGTACGGCTTTCGGGGAAATCGTATTCACTACCGGGATGGTCGGCTATCAGCAAACGCTTACCGACCCCGCCTATTGCGGGCGGGTTATTGTGCAGACATTTCCGCTGATTGGGAATTACGGTGTGAACAGTGAGGATAATGAATCCGATTCTGTTTACGCGAGCGGATACGTTGTCCGCGAAAAATGTGATTTTCCCTCTAATTTCAGAAGTGAAGGGAATTTAGAGGAGTTTTTGAAGGAGAAAAACGTAATCGGCATCTATTCCGTAAATACGCGCGGGCTGACAAGGAGTATCCGCGAAAACGGCGTGATGAGCTGCGTGATTACAACAGAAAATATATATGATAAAAAGGACGAGCTTGCCGAAATTCTAAAGCTGTGCAAACCGCAAAGTCGCCTTAAAAAGGTCACTTCAAAGGAAGTGAATATATATAAAGCGGAAAACGCAAAGCACAGTGTTGCAATGCTTGATTTGGGCTACAGAAAAAGCGTGTTGAATGAATTTTTAAGCCGAGGCTGCAATGTCACGGTTTATCCGGCGTTTACCACAGCGGACGAAATTGCCGCCGCCGGGCACGATGGTATCGTCT
Source organism: Oscillospiraceae bacterium (assembly GCA_009777725.1). GTDB lineage: Bacteria > Bacillota > Clostridia > Oscillospirales > Ruminococcaceae > UBA946. The sequence goes on from WRLG01000027.1 coordinate 24,978, forward strand.
ATTCAAACGGCACGGACAGCCCTGATGAACTATCCGCGCTGAAAGGCACGGTAAAGGCTTTGTTTCAAAAGAAAATCCCCGCTTTCGGCATTGACGCGGGGCATATACTTATGGCACTTTCCTCCGGCGCGGAAATTGAAAAGTTAAAGCATGGGCACAGGGGGCTTAACCAGCCCGTATTCCGCAAGAAAACAGGCACAACCTATGTAACGGAGCAAAACCACGCGCACTGTGTCGGATACATTGACCTTGCCAAAGCCGAGGTTACGCATATAAACCTAAACGACAAAACCTGTGAGGGTCTTTCCTACAAGGGGATTCCCGCTTTTTCCGTTCAGTTTATTCCGACAACCTCCGGCGGAGCACAAAACGGTGCGGTTTTTTATGATGAGTTTATTGCTATGCTGCCTAACAACTCAACTTTAAAAAAATGAAAGGACGGAATGATTTATGCCGCTTAGAAAGAATATAAAAAAAGTATTGGTAATCGGCTCGGGACCGATTGTAATAGGACAGGCGGCGGAGTTTGACTACGCCGGAACACAGGCTTGCCGCGCTTTAAAGGCGGAGGGCTTGGAGGTTGTGCTGATTAACTCAAACCCCGCCACCATTATGACCGATAAGGCGATGGCTGATAAGATATATATAGAGCCGCTCACACTCGATGTAGTTAAGAAAATCATAAAGCTGGAAAAGCCGGACAGTGTTTTGTCAACGCTGGGCGGGCAGACGGGGCTTACGCTTTCTATGCAGCTTGCTAAATGCGGCTTTTTAAAGGAGCATAACGTAAAGCTTCTGGGCGCAAATCCCGAAACAATTGACAAGGCGGAGGACAGGCAGCTTTTTAAGGATACTATGGAAAAAATAGGCGAGCCCTGTGTGCCGTCAAGGGTCGTTGTCACGGTTGAGGATGCACTGGAGTTTGCTCGTGAAATCGAATACCCCGTAATCGTGCGCCCCGCGTTTACCTTAGGGGGAACGGGCGGCGGGATTGCACAAGATGAAGCTGAGCTTCGCGACATAGCTACAAACGGCTTGCGCCTCTCCCCCATTACGCAAATCCTTGTTGAGAGATGTATAAGCGGCTGGAAAGAGATTGAGTTTGAAGCAGTTAGGGATGGCAAGGGCAATGTCGTCATTATCTGCTCTATGGAAAATGTAGACCCCGTCGGAGTTCATACCGGCGACTCTATCGTGATAGCTCCTGCCGTAACCTTGTCGCCTAAAGAGTATTCCATGCTGAGAAATGCTTCTGTGAACATCGTATCCGAGCTGGGGATTGAGGGCGGATGCAATGTACAGCTTGCGTTAAACCCCGAGTCCTTTGAGTACAGTGTAATTGAGGTTAACCCGAGGGTTTCGCGCTCCTCCGCGCTTGCTTCAAAGGCTACGGGTTATCCCATAGCCAAGGTCGCCACTAAAATTGCCGTAGGTTATACACTTGATGAAATTGTCAACACGGTTACAAGCACGACCTATGCCTGCAACGAGCCCGTGATGGACTACTGCGTTATCAAATTCCCCAAATGGGCGTTTGATAAATTCGTATACGCAAAGCGCACGCTGGGCACTCAAATGATGGCAACGGGCGAAGTTATGGCAATCGGTTCTTCCTTTGAGCAGGCTATGATGAAAGCCGTCCGCTCAATAGAATTAGGGTTAGACAGCTTCTCATTAAGCAAGCTTTGCGAGCTTGACGACAAAACAATTAAGGAGAACTTGAAAAAAACAGACGATGAGCGCGCCTTTACCGTTGTTGAGGCTTTGAGGCGCGGCATAGCAATTGAGGAAATCAATCTTCTTACTAAAATAGACAGGTGGTTTTTAGCTAAGCTTAAAAATCTTGTTGACTTGGAAAAAGAGCTTGCTATCGGAGAGCTAACGATTGAAAAATATGAGAGAGCTAAAAAATACGGCTATCCCGATAGTGCAATAGAGCGGCTCAGCGGGATGAAATGCCCTAAGAAAATGTATGCAAGCTACAAGATGGTCGATACCTGCGCCGGTGAGTTTAAGGCTCAAACGCCGTATTTTTATTCGGACTTTGATGGTGAAAACGAATCGGAACAATTTTTGAAAGCAACCCAAGGCGGCAATAAAAAGAAAGTTGTGGTATTCGGCTCGGGTGCAATTCGGATAGGGCAGGGGATTGAATTTGATTATTGCTCCGTCCATTGTGTTTGGGCTCTTAAAGAGATGGGCTATGAAGCAGTGATTTGCAACAATAACCCCGAAACGGTATCCACCGATTTTGATACGGGTGACAGGCTTTATTTCGACCCGCTCACCAAAGAGGATGTTGAATCCGTACTTGAAACGGAAAAGCCGGACGGCGTTATCGTTCAGTTCGGCGGACAGACGGCAATTAACTTGGCGAAGCATTTGGTTAAATTGGGCGCAAACATTCTGGGCACTCCCGCCGACAGTATAGATGCCGCCGAGGATAGGGAGCGTTTTGATGAGCTTTTGAAAAAATGCAAAATCCCCCGCCCCGAGGGCAGAACGGTTATGACCCAAGCCGAAGCCTTGAAAGCCGCAGACGAACTGGGCTACCCCGTTTTGATACGACCCTCCTATGTATTGGGCGGGCAAAATATGATTATTGCGTATTCAGACAAGGATATAACCGAATATATGGAAATCATCATGCGGAATGAAATTGAAAACCCCGTGCTGATTGATAAATATATGATGGGCAAGGAGGTTGAGGTTGACGCGATTTGCGATGGTACGGATTGCTTGATTCCGGGCATTATGGAGCATATAGAGCGGGCGGGCGTTCACTCCGGCGATTCTATTTCGGTATACCCCGCGCTGACGCTTACCCAAAAAAACCGCGAAACCATTATCGAATACACGGGCAGGCTTGCGAAGGAGCTCAATGTTTCGGGGCTTGTGAATATTCAGTATGTTGTATATAACCGCGAGGTTTACGTAATCGAGGTAAACCCGCGCTCTTCCAGAACCGTGCCTTATATTTCAAAAGTAACGGGCGTTCCTATGGTTGATATTGCTGTTAAAATCATGCTGGGGAAAAGCTTAAAAGAGCAAGGCTACAAAAGCGGTCTTTACAAGGAAGCGGATTATATCGCCGTAAAAGTTCCCGTTTTCAGCTTTGAGAAGCTGGCGAATGTCGATACCGCATTAGGTCCCGAAATGAAATCTACGGGCGAAGCACTGGGGATTGCCAAGGATATTGAGGACGCGCTCTTCAAGGGACTTGTAGCGGCGGGATATAAACTCAACAAAAAAGAAAAGGGCGGCTTGCTGATTACGGCGCGGGACAGCGATAAGCCGGAGATTGTCTATGTCGCCGAAAAGTTTGAGCGTTTGGGGTTTGAAATTTACGCTACGAGCGGAACGGCTTCTTACCTTAACAAAAATATGGTAGCCGCAAATGTCGTCCGAAAAGCCTCGGAAAGCGGCTATAATGTGCTTGACCTTTTAGACAGCGGCAAGATTGACTATGTAATATCAACCTCCGAAAAGGGACGGATTCCGATTTTTGACAGCGTTAAAATCCGCCGGAAGTCCGTGGAACGCTCCATCTGCTGTCTTACATCAATCGACACGGCAAAAGCGGTTGCGAATATATTAGCGATGGGCAAGAAAATCGAGGACATGGAGATGGTAGACATCACGAAGCTTTAGCTTCTGAACAAGCTTTGGGAGGTGTTCAAAATGACACGATTAGTTTTGACGCTTGGCGCGGTTATTCTGCTTAATATCGGCATTACCGTTATTGGTAAGGCGGTTTTGAAAAAGGTTGATAATTGATTATCACCAAACAGGAGAGGTTATTTATTTTGAAAAAATCAATTACAGATAAGGCGGGAAAAGCTTTGCTAATCATTTTTTGTGCCATTCTGCTCTGTTTGCTGTTCATTATCATATATTTTTTGATTAAAAGTCCGGGCAAAATTGCGCCGTTTCTTGATGATAACGGAGTTGTCATTGAAAACAGTATTTCTGAAAAGATATTTGTTGAAATAAATGGGATTAGGCAGGGTATGTTTATCAGAGGTGAGGACAAAAACAATCCTATATTATTGTTTATACACGGCGGACCGGGTATGCCGGAATATTTTTTGGCTGACAAATATCAAACAGGGCTTGAAAAATATTTTACTGTGTGTTACCCGGAACAGCGGGGTGCGGGCTTGTCTTACAACTCCGATATTTCGGGTGAAGATTTAACCGTGTCGCAACTTGTTTCCGACACAATAGAAGTGGCAAATTATCTGTGTGAACGCTTTGGGCAGGGCAAGGTATATCTTATGGGTCATTCGTGGGGGTCTTTAATCGGGATTCAAGCCGCCGCTTCAAGCCCTAAATTGTTTCATGCCTACATCGGAATGAGCCAGCTTGCAGAACAAACAAAATCGGAAACGATTGCGTATCATTATATGAAAGAAAAGTATAGCGAAAGCGGCAACAAAAGAAAAATCAGAGAGTTTGAGAAGCATGATATAAGCAATAAAGCGGGCATGATGAATTACTTTACGTCTGCTTTGCGTGACAACTCCATGCACGAGCTTGGTATTGGCACTATGCGGCAAATGCGTTCTGTTGTAATCGGCGTTTTCTTCCCCGTAATGAATTGCCGCGCATATACGTTTTCCGAAAAAATCAACATATGGGTTGCAAAATCTTTTTTGAGCAGAGCAACAAATCTTCAACAAGAATTGCTTGATGCGGATTTAATGAATACATATACTGATTTTGAGATTCCAATATACTTTATTGCCGGAAAGCACGATTACACAACTAATTACGGACTGCAAAAAGAGTATTTTAATCAAATCAACGCCCCGCTAAAAGGTTTCTACACCTTTGAAAACTCTGCACACAGCCCGCTGTTTGAAGAACCGAGGCACTTTATTGAAATAGTAAACAACGACATGATGAATGGGGTGGCAGATTTGGCGGATTAGTTAATATTTGCTTATTTCACAATACCACTTGACAAAAATGAAATATAGTGATATAATAGTGAAAAAGCGATATTGGAGTGAAATATGTGTTTGAGAGTAATAATACAGAATTTAAACGTGAGTATACGGCGGATATAAAAAAAGAGGTAATTGCTTTTGCGAATACGGGCGGCGGTGTGATTTATGTCGGGAAAGATGATAGCGGCGAGGGTTTTCCGATTGATGTTGACGAAACGCTGACTCGGCTTGGCAACAGTATTCGTGATTCGATATTGCCCGATGTTACCATGTTCGTGAATTATGAAATTGTTGAAAATTGCGTTAAAGTTACGGTGCGGGAGGGTACGAACAAGCCATATTATCTCAAAGAAAAAGGGCTCAAGCCATCGGGCGTGTATGTCAGGCAGGGGGCTTCAAGTGTTCCTGCAAGTTTTGAGCAGATTCGGGAAATAATCAAATTGACGGACGGCGATAAGTTTGAAACCGCACGCTCGTTGAATCAAGAGTTGACTTTTAATGCGGCGGCTGATGAGTTTGCCCGCCAAAATGTCCCGTTCGGCGAGGCACAAATGCGAACGCTCGGCATTATCGGTGCAGATGGTCTTTACACGAATTTAGGGCTGTTATTGTCCGACCAATGCACGCACAGCATTAAATTTGCGGTGTTCAGCGGCATAAAAAAAGGCGAGTTCAAAACCCGCAAGGAGGTGGAAGGCTCGGTGCTGAAGCAACTGCGGCAGGCTTTTGATTTTCTCAGCCTTTCAAATAATCTGCCCGCAACATTTTCCGGTCTTGACCGAATAGAGCGGTACGATTACCCGGAGGAAACCCTGCGTGAGGCGATGCTCAATGCCATTGCTCATCGTGATTATTCCTTTTCGGGAAGCGTGATTGTCAACATATATGACGACAGGATTGAGTTTGTTTCCCTCGGCGGATTGGTTCACGGTTTGCGGGTTGAGGATTTATATATCGGAGTTTCCCAGCCCCGCAATGAAAAACTCGCAAACATTTTCTACCGCCTAAAGCACATCGAAGCATACGGCACGGGCTTGAAACGAATAATGCAGTATTATGACGATACCGACACAAAGCCGGAAATATCGGCAACTCATAATGCGTTTATGCTGACATTGCCGAACATGAATTACAACCGCCCATCGGCGAAAAAGCAATCAAAAATAAAGCCGCAACACAAAAAAGTATTGGATTATTTGCAGGATAATGATTTTATTTCAAATGAGAATGTTCAAGAAATTCTTGACGTAAAGCAGACGAGGGCATATGCCGTAATCCGAGAAATGCTTGAAATTGGATTGATTGCTAAGGGTGATGGTTTGGGTAATGAGTATGTTTTGAAGTATTGAGGGTTTGGTTCTTTTTCACACCCCGCAAAACCCCGCCATAAAAATACGGCGGGGTTAAATTGTTTTTATTTTAAGATTAATCTGAAACTATGAGCATTATTATTAGTTTTTAATGAAACCCTGTTTTGCATCACACCTGTGCATCATCCAACTCAATACTTTCGCCACAGTTCTCGCAAACCAGACTTATAACCATCCCGATTTATAAGAATTACTTAATTCAGCGAAATAAAAAGCCCGTCAAATCGTGTACCTTTTGACGGGCTTTTAATATAAAAAAATTTTATCATAAAATGACAAAAAATGCAAGCTGTTTTTCAAAATTTTGTATGAATAGACAAAAAAGTTGTATTTTTTTGGTTGTTGTATACCTCTGTCAAAAGGTACACCTTTTGACAGTAAAATTATACCAAACGGAGGTAATATCATGATTAATTTTAAAGCCAACAGGTCAATTTATGCCCGCGTGCTTTCGTGCGCGCTTGCCGCTGTTTTTATTGTTTTGGTTTTGCCTGTTATTCCTTCTCAGCAGATTAAGGTTGAGGCGGCGGGTAATGATGCTATCGGGCTGGGGCATTTGCTCAAAGGGTATAATACTTTGGGGAATCAGCAGCTTTTGGCTGTTAATCTTAAAAGGAATATTTTTAAGAGCGATGCTTATAATGAGCTTTCTAATTATTGCCATTTTAATGGGATTGCTAAGGCTAGCAATAATGTTACCATAATTGAGAAAACAATGGAGGATTATGCCAAATCTTATGGCGTTGAAACTGCGGTAAAAGCAAGTTTTAATTTAAATTTAATACTGTTTAAAGCAAAATTTGAGGAGAAAATCAGCTTCAATTTTAAGGATTCATTAAAAGAAACAAGAAATGCTTTATTTTACGAAAGCACCACTTGGCGCAGAGAAGCGATTTATGACATTGATTTCGGTAAAATACCTCATGATGTAATCCAATCGCAGTTAAGCGAGCAGTTTAAAAGTGACATAGTCAATATGCCTGTAGAGCGGCTGTTTAATACATATGGGACGCATTTTTTGACTGAATATACGCTTGGCGGCTGGGCTGAAGCGGGTGTACATTCTGCAGACAATTCTGTTATTAAAGAGGAAGAAATCAAAACAGGAGTAGAGGGAACAATAACCGCTCTTTACAATTCAAAAGTCGGAATTAACTCATTTAATTCCAGATACCGAGCATTTGCAACCACCTACGGCGGCTTCGGCGGGTTAGCCATAAGCTCTGATATTAATACTGTAAACAGCACTATAAATAGTTGGATTAGCAGTTTTAACCGTTCGGATTATTGGAATGTATGTGAAATCGTAACGATTCCGGGCGATGGCAATAATCGTATTAATGCCGAGGGTATATGGGAGTTGCTCCCTAAAGGATATGAAGATAGACGTTATGAATTAATGGAGCATTATATGGAGCAGGCTATGTTAAATGATATAGCTTTTAATAATGCTTTTATTTACAAAAATATCAATACCCCTTCGTCTGCTGATGTAGATGCGGAGCGCGGGGCTGCTTCATATGAACCGGAAAAACGCATTGCTATAGAAAGTGCATCTGATTTTTCTAAAATTGGTAATGAATTTCCAATAGACGGTGACTATTATATGGTAAAAGATATTGACTTTATAAATTATCAAGGAGACCCGTCGGCAGGGTTAAGGAATAGTGATGGTTCAAGCAAAGTATTTACAGGAACTTTTGACGGCAATGGGCTTGCAATTGAAAATTACAACTACAGAGAGCTATACGGTAATCGTTCACCTTTCTCGACGACAATAAACTCCGGCATCTTTCCAGAAATCGGAGAAAATGCTGTGATTAGAAATCTGACTGTAAAAAATTCCACGATTGAGTATAGAAATGTTGGAAGCGGTATTACCGGCAGCACTGTAGGAATTCCAAATGATATTACATATCGGGTCGGTGTTATTACAGGATATAACGGAGGAACAATTGAAAATTGTCATGTAAGGGATTCCATGTCATTGCTAATGCTTTACAGGAGGAGACAAGCTGATATGTATTCGGGGGGGATTGCCGGATATAATGCGAAAACAGGACGTATTATAAACAGTAGTTTTACAAGTGATAAACAAACAGGCAGAGGTAGTGCCTATGACCTTACGGGGACTGATTGGGATCCGGGGCATCCGCTTGTTGGAAGAATAATATATTCAGATGGTACTCTCGGACGCGATGCAAACATATATGCCAGTGCTAGATATAATAGCGGCACCTCCAGTAGAGTAGCTTGTCACGCCGGAGGAATAGCCGGATATACTAGCGGTGAAATTTCAGATTGCTACGCAAAATCAAACACGCATACTCGAATAACACGTTCTAATGCCGCTTTTATGTATTCCGGAGGTATTGCCGGACTTATTGAAGAAGGAAGCATTAAGCGTTCCTATTCATACGGAACAGAGGGCTATTCATCTCAAAATGTAACACTGCCACTGCGTAAGGGTTTCGTTGGGAAAATAGTAGGAAAGCTCGACGGAGGAAAATTGTCGCAAAACTTTCTCGAACATGGTGGTGTAGCCATAGGAAATCGCCCTGATAATAACCCTGACGAAGCCATGGAAGTGACTTTTTTTAATAATCCTGATGTAATAAATGTATTGCGTTCCTCGCCTAATTCAAAGTGGGATGATAATAATAACAGCTTATATCCTACTCATAAAAAATTTGAGAAAAAACCTACGCTTATAGTAGAGTTTTTAGGTGGTAAGCCAGATTTTTATGTAGGTGATGTTATAAGTGTTAATAATTTATCAAGAGTTATGACAGTTCATTTTACTGATAATCCAAATTTAACACCTGTTGAGCATATCACCAATTCCGATAATCTACGTGTTTTCTATGATTTCAGCACGGTAGGTGAGGGATTAATATATTTTGAATATACAAAAGACCCTAATGCAGAACCCAAGCGTGTGTACCTGGGCGTTTTGTCAGTACCTCTAAAAACTCTTAGCATTAATACCGAAAACCCCACTGAGTTATCTCTGGATAAAAGCAATATAACCCTTGAAAGCGGAGGTTTGGAGCAATTAGAGGCAAATCTTCAACCGAGGTTTGCAAGGCGAGAGGTAATATGGAGCAGTAGCAATGAAAATGTTGCAAATGTAACATCATTCGGACAGGTATTTGCTTTAGAAGCGGGTGAAGCCGTGATAACCGCTACATCAGCTCATAATGCTTCGCTGACTGCGACTTGTGCGGTTACTGTAACTGCGCCGGAGGTAATTGAAGTAGAGGTAACGGGGGTTGCGCTGAATAAATCACAAACCACGATATTGACAGGGGAAAGCGAATTATTAACCGCAATTACTACCCCGGCAAATGCTACCAATCAATACTTTATCTGGTCTTCTGATGATGAGAATATTGCAACGGTAGATGAAAGCGGCTTTGTAACAGCGGTAAGCGCGGGGACGGCGACCGTTACGGTTGCGACCGACGAAGGGGGCTTTACGGCGGATTGCATTGTTACCGTAACCGATACGGTTGTTGCAGTTACGGGGGTTTCTCTTGATAAAGATGAGCTTGCTTTGGGAGCGGGCGGAGCGGGGACATTGAACGCGAGCATCACCCCGGCGGATGCAACCAATCAAAATGTTACTTGGAGTTCGAGCGATGAGGCTGTTGCTTGGGTAAACAGCGGAGGTGTTGTCATTGCGGTAGGCGCGGGGACGGCGGTCATATCGGTAAAAACCGATGACGGCGGATTTACGGATATATGTAACGTCACCGTAGCCAACACACCAATCGGCGAAGTTTGCGAACTATGCAAGAAAAACCCTTGCGAATGTAAGCCCGGTAACGTGACGGGCAGCGGCGATGTTAATACACTGGACGTATTAGCAGTGTTAGACCATATTTACGGCGCAGAGCAATTGGAGGGAAAGGCTTTGAGCTTAGCTGATGTAAATGGTGACGGACTTGTTAATATCCTTGACGCTTTAGCATTACTTGACCACATTTACGGGGTAAAGCCGCTTTATTAATACGTCAAATTCTAACCAAATTAACGGAGGATATGGAGGATATATTTATGTTAAATTTTCATTCTAAAAAAAGGTCGGTCATCGAAAGGATTTCAAGCTTTGCAGAGAGGAATGTGTTGCTGTTGCTCCCTTGCCTTGTCGCCGTTTTGCTCGTGAGTGTTTTTTACGGCATTGCTCGCAGGATTGCGCTTTCCGATATAGCGGGGGAATTCTTGTATGCCAAGCGTGAACGCACACGAAATGCACGAAAGCGCAAAGATGACATTGTATATGTTCGCAGACCTATCTTGAAAAGAGCATTTTCGGGAGCACTTGCGGCTATGCTGGTGGTGACATTTATGCCCGAGGCATTCATGCTGAAAACATCGGCGGCAACGGCGGATTTGAGGTTAAGCTTTGATTATCCTGCAAGCATAGCACCGGGCGGAGAAGCGACAATATCGGTTGCGCTTGCCAATTACAGCGACCCGTCAATAGGCAGCTTGCGCTCAATTCAAGTTGATGTTTTACTTGATACGGATTTGGTGGAGTATGTAGCGGGTTCAGCCGAATCGACGTTAACAACGGCAACATCACCAATGAGTAATCATGCCAATTATAATGCGGGGCAAGAAAAAGTAATCTTTACGTATTTATATAATCCCGGAAGCAACCCTGCACCCCTTGAAAAAACCGCAACTGATTTATTTACATTTAAAGTTAAAACATTATCAACCGCAACTGTAAATACTACGGTAAATTTTCCTGTTACATTAGTGGTATCCGAATTTGAGCCTCCGAACGCAAACCATACAATCCCTGTAAACAATGCCCCGTCAATCAATATCTCTGAGGGCTCGGCATTTGTCCCCGTAACCAGCATATCGGATGTACCGACTGCGGCAACGGCGGGAACACCGCTTGCCTTGACGGGGACGGTTAACCCCGCGGACGCAACAAATAAAACAATATCGTGGAGCGTTCAAAATGCAGGAACGACCGGGGCGGCAATAAGCGGAGGAAACACGCTTCATACAACGGCGGCGGGCACAGCTACCGTAAGAGCGACCATCATAAATGGTTTGACAGATGATAACTATATACAAGATTTTCCTGTTACGGTAAGTTCAACATCTGTTCCCGTGACAGGTGTAACGCTCAATAAAGCGTCCACAGCTTTAACGGTAGGGGCAAGCGAAACGCTGAATGTTACTGTTTCCCCGAATGATGCAACAAATAAAGCAGTAACATGGACATCAAGCAATCCGTCCGTTGCAGCAGTATCGGACGGAGTTGTCCAAGCAATAAGCACGGGAACGGCTGCCATTACGGTAACAACCGTTGACGGCAGTTTTACCGCAAGCTGCTTAGTTACGGTTAACATTGCAACAGCATATACCGTAACCTTTTACTCAAATTACGGCAATAATGCAGCAATAACAAGAGTAACCGGGTTAAATGGGCGGTTGGCAAGTATCCCTGCTACTTCAAGGTCCGGCTATACCTTTAGCGGTTGGTATACATCGCCGTCGGGCGGTTCAAGGATAACCACAAGCACCGTATTTACCGCTGATACCTCAGTTTATGCTCATTGGGCATTGAACAGCGGAGGCGGTACAGGAGGGACGGGAGGAACAGGCGGAGATTCCGGTTCTTCCGGCTCAGGCTCTGGTTCGAGCTCCGGCGGCAATAGTAATCCCGTTTATTTAAGCGGAAGCTCCAACACCAATACTCCCTCACAACCATCTTATCAGTTTAATGAAAATATTAATATATATGACAGGCAAACAAAAAATGAGCTTATTTTCATTGTTGATAAGGATTACTCCCTTTTTCATGAAGTCAGAGTAGACGGAAGGCGGCTTACAAACGGCTCACACTACGATGCCCAAAGCGGCTCAACTATCATCACTCTGCGCGCTGATTATCTGAACAGCCTTTCAAACGGAGAGCATGACCTCAGTGTGCATTTTTCTGACGGCACTATAGTTACAACTACATTTCATGTTACTGATTCTTTGATAGACGTTTCAACAGCCGCAGGCACAACAGCAACCAGCAGCATGATAAATTTCTCTGCAAACGGGGTCAGCATGATTTTGCCAAACGGCATTGCCTTTGCTTTACCCAAAGCGTTCAAATTAAATCGCGGGAAGAGAAGGTATAGGATTATTACATAGAAACCGTAAAAGCGGTTAAAAAAATCCCCGCTATGTGAAATTTTCGCATAGCGGGGATTTTAATTTGACATTTAATATATAAAATGCTATAATAAATAACAAGCAATCGAAAAGAGGTGAACCCCCGCGCTGACCCGGTACGGTTACTTAGCGCGGTCATATCTATGAAAAGCTTTGTAATAACTAAAAATGACAGCGGTCAGAGAGCGGATAAGTTTTTGCTGAAAGCTGTGCCTGATATGCCGAAAAGTTATATGTATAGGCAAATCCGTAAAAAAAATATTAAGCTCAACGGCGGCAGGTGCGATATAGGTAAGCGGCTGAAAGAAAACGATGTGATTGAATTATATATAAATGACTGCTTTTTTGAAAATTCCGAGCGAGAGCAGGATTTTCTCTCAGCCCCCGCGAAGCTTGACATTATCTACGAGGATGAAAATATAATATTAACCGATAAAAAGCCCGGGCTTCCCGTCCATTCCCCCGATGGTGAGCATACCTCCGACACGCTAATCAACCGAATCAAGCGGTATTTATATGACAAAGGGGAATATTCTCCCGAAAATGAGAACAGCTTCGCCCCCGCCCTTTGTAACCGAATCGACAGGAACACGGGCGGAATCGTCATAGCCGCGAAAAATGCCGAGGCTTTGCGGCTTATGAACGAGAAAATCAAAAATAGGGAGATTGAGAAGCGTTATTTGTGCGTAACCGTCGGCGTTCCTCCGAAAAAACAGGCTCTTCTCACCGCTTATATAGAAAAGGATTCTAAAACCAACACCGTAAAGGTTACCAATACAAAAACGCCCCGTAACAAAACAGCGGTTACGGAGTACAAAATCTTGCGCGAAAACGGCAAAAACGCGCTCTTAGAGGTCACCCTGCATACAGGGCGCACGCACCAAATCAGGGCGCATATGGCGCACATAGGCTACCCCTTATTGGGGGACGGCAAATACGGCTCTAATAAAATCAACCGCGAATTTAACTCGGAGCAGCCGCTTAAAATCAAAGCGCAGGCTTTATATTCCTATAAGCTTAAATTCGCCTTTAAAGTTAGCGGCGGAGCTTTGGAAAAGCTGAACGGCAGGGAATTTACCGTGCCGGAGGTTTGGTTTTCGGGGGTTTTTGACGGCGGATAAACGAAGCGGTAAATTGGCTTGCCGTAATAAAATTGCTTTAAAAGAACTCCTCAAAAACTATAACCAATCGTATTTTTGTGCAATTTGTACAATATATATATATATATATATATATTGTGAACAATGCCGAATTTGGGGAAAGGTGTTGAAAAATTAGGAAAAGTGTGCTAGAATGGTAGTTGGGAGGTGTAGCTCAAATCTATGAAAAAAATATTTATAATAGACGACAACGAAGCAAATCTTTTCTCTGCGCGGAAAGCACTTGATGTTTTATACGAAACCTTTGCCGCGCAGTCAGCCGCGCGGATGTTTAAGCTGCTTGAAAGAATCACGCCGGACCTTATCTTGCTGGACGTTGATATGCCCGAAACAGATGGGTTTGAAGCTTTGGCGGTGTTAAAGGCGGACGAAAGGTTACGCTCTATTCCCGTGATTATTCGTACAGGGACATATTCGGATGAAATAATCGGTTGGGACATGGCGAACCTGCTGCCCTCGGCTCAGCTTCATGATATAGGTAAAATCGCAATCAGCGACTTGATTCTCAATAAGCCCGGGAAGCTTACGGACGATGAATTTGCTTTAATTAAACAGCATTGCGGCGTGGGGGAATCTATACTTGACCAGATTATAGAGAAAACCAAGAACAACGATTTTTTGACCCACGCGAAGAGGTTTGCGGGATTCCACCATGAAAAATGGAACGGCAAGGGCTATCCGCGCGGGCTTTCGGGCTTGGATATTCCGCTTGAAGGGCGGATTATGGCGATTGCAGATGTTTATGACGCGCTGGTTTCGGAACGCCCTTATAAAAAAGCGTTCAGCCATACCCGCGCTGTTGAAATCATTAAAAACGACAGCGGAACTCATTTTGACCCGAAAATCGTTGAAGCCTTTTTGAATGTAACGGAGGATTTTTCGGCTCAGTCCGAGATGGGGCGGCAAAGTCAGTGAAAATTGAGCCGTTTAAGTTTTAGGTGGTGGAGTAATATAATATGCCCGGAAATATAAACAGCGAGTATTCTTTCGACACCCGTATAGCGAATAAACCTATCAGGATGGCGGTTATCTTTTACTCGCTTGTAAAGGTGCTCACTTTTATTGCATTTGTAGACCCTGCATATCTGCCGTCAAGGATTATTGTCAGCCTGCTTATGGTCGCCGTGCTTTTTACTGTTACGGGTATTAAAAGCTTAACCAAAAAGCAGTTGGCGGTTTTAGTGCCGTATTCCTTGGTGTTAATCGAAACCATTTACATTTCGCTTTATGGCGGGGACAGGATGATTTATACTTTCTTCATGGGTGTTATGATTATCAGTATTATGTATATGGACCAAGTCGGGCTGATTATCATGTGCGTTTTAACGGTACTTACCATATGCTTTTTTGTGTTTATCCTTAACATACAATTACTGGGGGAAAGCTATAACTTTGACAGTGAAATATTTAACTTGACAGGGTTATGTTTAATCTATCTGTTCGGCTGTTTTTTCAGCAAGTATATTTTATCCTTTTTACTTAAATTGCAGATTCTGGGGCAGGTATTTAATTCGGTTCTGGAAACTACGCCAAACCTCATGTGTATTGTAAACAGCGATAGCAGGCTTGAATATATCAGCGAGTCGTTCGTTAAGTTTATGGGTAAGGAAAAAAATAAAATTCAGGTTGAAGAAATATTTACTTCAAATGAATTGATGACGATTTTTGAAAACTCCTTGAACCAAAATTATTTGCCGGAAAAGACCGTTTCTTTGAAAAAAAACGGGGAACAGCACTGGTTTGTGCTTCACACTGCCTTAATAAGCAAAAAAAGCGGTATGCGTTTTTTCGAGTTTGCGGAGATAACGCCCATCATCGAAGCGCAAAGGGTAACGGAACACGCGAATAGAGCCAAAAGCGACTTTTTAGCAATGATGAGCCATGAAATCCGCACGCCGATGAATGCCATCATCGGGATTTCGCAGATTCAGCTGCAGAAAGAAGGGTTGCCTTATGAATATACGGAAGCTCTTGAAAAAATATATAATTCCGGCACGGGGCTGCTCGGAATCATAAATGATATACTTGATATGTCGAAAATCGAATCCGGCAAGCTGGAATTAAACCCGACCGAATATGATACGGCGAGTTTGATTAATGATGCACTACAGTTAAATATTGTCAGAAAAGGCGCGAAGCCAATTAAGCTCATGTTGGAAATTGATGAAAAACTCCCCTCAACCATGTACGGTGATGAATTACGGATTAAGCAGATTTTAAATAACCTGCTTTCTAACGCGTTTAAGTACACAGAGGTGGGTTACGTCAAGCTGACGGTCCGTCACTATTTGTTGCACGGCGGGAACGTATTGCTGAAGCTTGCAGTGGAGGACACGGGGCAGGGGATGAAAAAAGAGGATAAGGAGAAGCTTTTCACGGAATATATGCGCTTCAATGCCGCCGCGAATCGCAGTACCGAGGGGGCGGGGCTTGGGCTGAATATCACA
>WRLG01000028.1 GCA_009777725.1 Oscillospiraceae bacterium
AAAACATGCTACAATTTTAGCAAGCAAGCAAGCAAGCAAGCAAGCAAGCAAGCAAGCAAGCAAGCAAGCAAGCAAGCAAGCGGGTTAATTCCGTCTGTTTGCCATGCCTTAAAATATTCGTTTTAAATAAAAGCGGCTTTCCCTTACCGAGGGGAGAGCCGCCTCTTGGGTTTCCTTAGTTGGTCGTGATGAGTTCATCACGCTTAAATAAATATCTAAATCTAAACCTAAAAAAAAGGAGAGTTTACAATGAAAAACAAAGCAACCAAAGAAAAATTTTCCGTATTCCTGGCTTGGGTGGTCACTTTTTCGCTTACGTTCGCCTTATTTCCCTCATTGCCGATGACTTTTACTTTACCTGTTAAAGCGGCAACCGACCCCGTAGTCATAAGCATAACCCCCGCAGAAACTACTATGTCCTCAGCGGGCGGAAACAATGTTATAACCGTTGAGGGAACTGACCTTGATGAGGGAGATATTTCGGTAAGAGCGGTTAACAGTTCAGACGATGTAATAGTACCTGCGGAGGCAGCCGCGGGAAGCGCAACAAGCCAAACCGCAACCCTTGCTTTCCCGGAAAGTAACAGCGCAAATAATATAACTCTTACTGTACAAGTTTCGATTGATGGCGGAGCTAATTGGTTAACTTCTCCGACAGCAACGGTTACTGTGCAGGGTACAGGCAGCGGTGACGAAGGTGGAGGTGAAGATATTGTTACCACCCACTACGTAACATTCGACTCCAACTACCCGGACGCACCTCAGTCCCCGTCTATACTGGTTGACGACGGCGACCTGCTCGGAGCGTTACCGACCCCTACCAGAGCAGGTTACAACTTGTTAGGTTGGTTTGACACTGATGCGGCAACAGGCGGAGATGAGTATTTTGCTGAAACTCCCATAACAGAGAATGTTACTTTATATGCCCGTTGGCAAGCTATCATCTATGACATCACCTATGTATTAGGCGACGGCGGAACAAACCACGCAAGCAACCCCGACACCTATACCATAAGCACACTGATAACCCTGCTAGCTCCAACCAGAACAGGCTACACTTTCACAGGTTGGACATGGGACGGTGAAACTACACCAACCATGACCGCAACTATCCCGGCGGGAAGCACAGGAGACAAAACTTTCACCGCTCATTGGGAGATTAACAAATATACAGTTACATTCGATTCACAAGGCGGTCTTACTGTTCCGGCTATTACAGATGTAAACCACGGCAGCAGGATTCTTGCTCCCCCCGACCCGGTATGGACAGGACACAAATTTGAGGGTTGGTTCACGG
Source organism: Oscillospiraceae bacterium (assembly GCA_009777725.1). Taxonomy (GTDB): domain Bacteria; phylum Bacillota; class Clostridia; order Oscillospirales; family Ruminococcaceae; genus UBA946. The sequence continues at coordinate 1,298 of WRLG01000028.1, forward strand.
CGGCTTCGGGCGGAAATATATTTAGTTTCACGTCCCAAATCACCGATGACATAACCTTATACGCACAGTGGACACAACTCGAAATATTTACTTTGAGCTATGCCCCAAGTAGTTCATACGTAACGGGTTCAGTACCTGCCAACCAAAATGTCTATGACGGTGATTGGGCAGTAGTTGCGGGTGCAGGCAACCTTGAGTTTACGAGTTTTGTATTCGCCGGTTGGTCCACTGATGGTACAGTCGATGAAGTTGAATACTATCCCGGTCAAACCATAACCCTCACCGCAAACACCACGCTTTATGCGGTTTGGGTTGGAGATTTCCTTGAAGTTCCCGTAACCGGAATTGAAATAGACGGCGGCGATTTCTCAATAGCTGTAGGCGAAACCAAAGATTTAACGGTTACGTTTAACCCCTCTAACGCAACAAACAAAGGCGTTATCTGGACTTCGAGCGATGAACTTATTGCTGTAGTACACGGCGGCAGAGTGACAGGAGTAAGCGAGGGAACGGCGACAATTACGGTTAAATCCATTAACGGCGATTACACTGATACCGTAACAGTAACGGTTGGTGGTAGGTTCACCCCTGTAAACCAAATCACGGGCGTTAACACCGAACCGTTCACAGCAGGAACGCCCCACACCCTCGGCGGAACAGTGTATCCCACAAGTGCGACTAATAAAGAAATAAGTTGGAGCATTGTTACAGGTCCAATGGGAACAACCGCACCGGGTGCGGCAGTTCACGAGACTGACGGCGTTGTTACCGCTACCGGCGCGGGAATGGTTGTAGTTCGTGCGACTATAGCAAACGGCATACTCAATAGCAACGACACTCTCGGGGCATATACCCAAAATTTCACAATCACGGTAAATCCGTCCCCGACCGCAACGGTGACATTTAACTATAACTACAGCGGCGCACCCTCTAACATAACCTACACGCTTGCTACGGGAAATGCACTCGGCGCAGGGTTTCCTGCTAATCCGACAAGAACAGGTTATACGTTCAATGGTTGGTTCACAGTTGCGGCGGCAACAGGCGGCACACAGTTCACAGCCGCAACTCCTGTAAACGCACATATGACGGTATATGCACGGTGGGAATCTCTTCAACCTCCCGCTCCCAATCCTGCTCCTAACCCCGAACCTAACCCCGAACCCGGCAATGGCGGTAACAACAACAGTGCCGCCGTAAGAGACGCAATCATAAGCGGCGGCGGCATAGGCGGCGGCTCGGGAGCAGGCGGCGGAGGCACAAAACCACAGCCCAACAGCCATTTTGAAAACCAAAGCGACAGCTTCACCAAAGGCTCAGGCGAAGCCTTAACGCTGACCATTGACAAAAATTTCGCAGACTTCCAAGAAGTCCGCCGAAACGGTCGCCGCCTAACCCGCGGAACTCATTACACCGCCCAAAGCGGCTCAACAATCATCACCCTCCTGCCCGAATATCTGGATACACTCGAAGATGGAGAGCATGAACTGAGTATTCATTTCAGCGGGCTCGTAACCGTAAACACCTCATTCACCGTTGCAAACACCGAGTATGATGATGTTTCGACTTTGGCAGGAATCCACGGAGAAGCTGAGGCGATTGACTTCGCCGCAGAGCAATCTGATGCGGCTAGGATTTTGATTGCGGTTGCGTTCGCCACAGGAGCAGGATTTGTTGCCGTTACGGCAGTTAAAATCAGACGGAAGAGTAAAGCCTATAACGTGAAATAAACGCTTTCTGGACAATTAAAATAAAACGGGAACGGATTATAAGCCGCTCCCGTTTTTCATTAATTGTAAACTGTAAATTGTCAATTGTTAACCGTCAACTGAAACACCGCATTGCAGATTCGTTCCTTTGTATCGCTTACATAAAGCGAAGCCGCCCTTTTTGCCAGTACATCAAGCTTTTCGCGCCTAATATAAAATTCGTTTATCTTTTTCAAAAGAACCTCCGGGGTTAAATCCTTTTCCTCAATCACCACGGCAGCCCCCGCCTTTCCCAGTACCATAGCATTGTGAAACTGATGATTTTCGGTTACGTTGGGGGAGGGGATGAGTATAGAAGCACGCCCCAATGCCTGCAATTCCTCAATAACCGACGCACCCGCCCGGCAGATGACAAGGTCAGCCGCCGCAAGGCAAACAGCCATGTCATTTATGTACTCCGTAACCCTGCGGCGTTCCGTGGTAAGCGGCATATCGGCGGCTTCCATTGCGGCGGGGAAACAATCCTTGCCTATTGAGCCGTAGCCGTGGATATGGTTGACGGTCATATCGCCGTAATTCTTCATAATCTCAAAAATAACCTCATTAATGCAGCGCGAACCTAAGCTTCCCCCGAAAGACAGTATACACAGTTCATCGTCAAAGCCCAAAGCCTGCTTCCCCTCCGCGCGGGATAATTGGGATTTTGCAATCCCGCTTCGCACCGGCAAGCCTGTAACGGTATATTTCGCGCCCTCCAAATGCTTTGCCGCCGCCTCGGTTGAAAGCATAACAATATCAACCTTTTTGGAGAGGAATTTAGTCGTAATCCCGGGGAATGCGTTTGCCTCGTGTATAGCGGTAGGGATGCCGGATTTAGCCGACATAAGAGCTATCGGCGCGCTTACGTAGCCGCCTGTTCCGATAACTATATCGGGCTTAAACTTCTTTAAAAGCTTCTTCGCTTTGCGCGAGGAGGATGCTAAATATGAAAGTGTCCGCATATTTTTTACAACATTTAAAGGAGTGAGCTTCCGCTTAAAGCCTGTCACCTTAATAGATGCGAAAGTATACCCGGCTTTAGGGACAAGCTTAGCCTCCATACCGTCCGGCGTGCCGACATATAAAAATTCGGCGGAAGGCTCACGCTCCTTTATGATTTCGGCAATAGCTAAAGCGGGGTTGATATGCCCCGCTGTTCCCCCACCCGAAAGTAAAACCCTCATTTCAATTCCTCATTCCTAATTCCTTAAACCTCTATAATTGACTGCCGCGATATATTTAAAACCACGCCCATCTGCAAAAGCTGTAATGCCAGAGCCGTTCCCCCGTAGCTGAAAAACGGGAGCGAAACGCCGGTATTGGGAATCGTATTGGTAACAACGGCTATATTCAAAAGAGCTTGTATACCGATTTGAGCCACAAGACCGACCGCCAGCATCATTCCGAATTTATCCGGCGCTTTTGCGGCTATATAAAATCCGCGCATAATCAAAAGTAAAAATAATATGATGATAACAACCGCGCCCACAAAGCCAAGCTCCTCGCATACAACGGCGAAAACAAAGTCATTTTGCGATTCCGGCAGGTATAAAAATTTCTGCCGCGAATTGCCGAGCCCCAGCCCGAAAAGACCGCCCGAGCCTATTGCTATAAGCGAGTTGCGCGTCTGCCACACGTCATCTCGGTTCGTATCGGTGTTGAAAGGGTCTGTCCATGAAATCCAACGCTTTTCAAAGTAGTTGAAGCCCGCAAAATTCATAAGGACAATTACCCCGACTGCAACTAAAACAATTCCTATAACCGCAAGAAAAATCAAATGACTTGCCCGCGTACCGCCTACGTACATCATAATGATGCCGATAGAGCAGATTATCAGCGTGCCGGAAAGGTGAGGCTGAATCATCATTAAGAAGGAAATAACGCCTAAAATCACAAGAAAAGGAACAACACCCTGCTTAAAGCTCTTCATTTTATTATAATTATTGGATATTAAATATGCAAAAAGCAATATAATCGATAATTTAACAAATTCCGACGGCTGAATCGTAGGGAGAGCGGAATGAAACTGAACCCAGCGGTGAGCCTCTCCGCGCGGCGCGGTAAAAGGACCGACCCTGCAAAGGATAAGGAGGATAATGCTCGCAATAAACGAACCGTAAGCTATCCAAGCTTTCCTAAACCTGTGATAGTCTATAAATGAAGCGATAAACATGCCGACAAGCCCCAGCCCCGCCGTGAAAAGCTGCCGCTCAACATAAAACGTCCCCGCGTTACCCTTGGCGATTGCCCAAGCGTAGCCTGCGGAAAACATCATAATGATACCGATGACAAGGAGAATCATCAGCGTGATGAAAAAGGGCAGGTCCATAGGTCCTGTTTTTATTTTTCCGGCACTGTTGCTCTCCTTTGTTTTTGTCCGATTTTTTCGTTCAACACGTATATTTGCGTTACCGGGCGCAACACCTGTCCGCGAAGTCATCTTACAGCCACTCCTTCATTCAATTTACTGTTCAGTCGGATTAAAATTGCATTTTCTGTAGGGGCGACCGCCTCGGTCGCCCGAACCTCCCGCCGCCGTCTGCGAACGCTCCCTCCGCCGCCTGCGGGCGGCACCTCCCTCAAAGAGGGAGGCAAGGAGCTTTTTGCCTCCCTCTTTGAGGGAGGTGTCACCCGCAGGTGACGGAGGGAGCTAAGACGTCGGAAGGTTGCCCTAATCATTACGTTATTTATTCTTTCGCTTGTCCTTTCGGGCGACCGAGGCGGTCGCCCCTACGAAACATTTAATATTATATATTATATATTATATTAGCAACTATCCCCGCTACCAAGGCTACTGTCGAGAAGGTTATTACGATTTTATATTCCGAATAGCCGGACATTTCAAAATGATGATGTATAGGCGACATTTTGAAAATGCGCTTGCCCTTTGTCGCTTTAAAGTACAACACCTGCATGACCACCGATAGGGCTTCGCAGATATATACCACGGAAATCAGCGCGAGCAACAGGTGCTGTCTTGTCACAAAGCCTATAGCGACAATGGCACCGCCTAAAAACATGGAGCCCGTATCGCCCATGAATACCTTGGCGGGGTACAGATTCCACATCAGAAACCCTAAGCAAGAGCCCGCCAAAGCCATTGAGAAGATGGAGTATTCCCAAAGCCCCATAGAAGCGCAGAGCATGACAAGCGATAAGCCCGCAACCGTAGTCACCGTGCCGCAAAGCCCGTCTATACCGTCCGTCAAGTTGACGGCGTTTGTTAAAAATACCATGTATAACATCATGATGGGATAATAAAGCAGACTTAATTCAAGGTCGCCCAAAAACGGGAAATGTATATAAGTGCCCCTGTCGCCCAGCATATAAAGAGCCCAAAGGAACAAAGCCGCGAAGATAAATTGAAAAACCAGCTTCTGCTTCGCTCTCAGCCCCAGATTCCGCTTTTTTACAACCTTTATATAATCGTCCGCGAACCCGAGTATTGAATTGAGAAGCGCGAACACGAAGCCTGCGGTCAGCCGCATAAAAGCATTATGAGCGGGCTCGTAAAAGTTTTCTTTAAGATACGCGCCGTAAAACGCACAGCCTACTCCTATTGCGGCGGCAGTACCCAATATAAACATAAAGCCGCCCATTGTGGGAGTGCCGCTTTTGGATTTATGTCTTTCCGGGGCAAGCTCGTAAATCGGCTGTCCGGCTTTTACCCTCCTCAACAGCGGAATCAGATAATTCCCCGCCGCCGCCGATATTGTAAACGCCGTAAGTGCGACAATCAAGTTAATCCAAAACGGCATGGAATACCTCCTCTAATTTCATTCCCCGGCTTGCCTTAAAGAGAATGACATCTCCCGGGTTTATGCAGGCTCTTATGTGGTCCGCGATATACTCCTTATCGTTTGAGTAAATTGCTTTCATGCCTGATTTCCAAGCGATATATGCCGCCTTTTCGCCGTAGCAAAACAGAGCGTCTATATTTTTCTTGCCGGAGATATATTCTCCGATTTGCTCATGCAGGTCTTTTGACAGTTCGCCCAGTTCCAGCATATCACCCAATACGGCGACCCGTTTGCCGCCCTTTTCAACGGGCGTATCATCGAGCATGTCTATGGCGGCGGTCATGGAATCGGGTGAGGCGTTATAGCAGTCTAATATGACGGTATGTCCGTTTACAGACTTGATTTCCTGCCGCATACCGCTTGGCGTGTAGCCGCTCAGAAGCTTCGCCGCAAAGGTCGGTTCACAGCCGCAAAGCACGGCGGTTGTAACCGAGCAGAGCGCGTTTAATATATTATGCCTGCCGGCGCAGTAAAGTATAACCTCGGCAATTTCCTTTTCACCGTTTTTGATGTTAAAAATGGTTTTGTTAGGGAAAGTGCGGATATTGACAGCTCTGTAGTCAGCCCTTCTGCAGTCGATTCCGTATGTTACAACGCTGCGCTCGGGGTAGTTGTCCGCAACGGACAGCAAGAGCTTGTTATCGCCGTTTATAATAAGCGGAGCGTTTTCCTTAGCACCCTTTAAAATTTCAAGCTTCGCCTTTAGTATGCCCGCCTTAGAGCCTAAATTTTCAATATGCGACCAACCGATATTCGTAATAACACAAATGTCGGGGCGGACTGTTTTTGAAAGCCGCTCAATCTCGCCGTAGTTGGACATTCCCATTTCAATGACAGCCGCCGTACAGGAGCGGTTAAGCTTTAAAACTTGAAACGGCAAGCCGATTTCATTATTGAAGTTTCCCTTCGATTTATAAACGCTGTGTCCGCCGGAAAGAGCCAGTGAAATCATCTCTTTCGTAGTCGTTTTTCCAACGCTCCCCGTAATCCCCACAATGATGGGTGTAAACCGCTCTCTATAGCTCCGCGCCAGACTAAGCAGTGCTGAGCGGGTGTCCTTTACCGTTATGCAGGGCAGTCCGGGCAATGCTTTTTCTGTAAGCACAGCCGCCGCTCCGCCTTGCACCGCCGATTCCAGAAAATCATGCCCGTCAAAATTTTCACCCTTGATTGCCGTAAATAAGCCGCCGTTTACGGGGGCTCGCGTATCGGAAAAAATATCTCCTGCCGTAATTTTTTGAGCGGAGCTTTTAATGCCGGACAGCTTTCCGCCTACAGCCTCGGCTATTTCCTCTATTGTCATGGTTTCCTTAATATCGGGGTTAAACGGCAGTGCCTTATAATTTTTCATTATCTTGTTTACAATCAGCTTTTCGTCAAAGGGCAGACGCTGAACGCCGATTACCTGATAGGTTTCGTGCCCCTTACCTAAAAGAACAACAATGTCGCCGACCTGCGCCATGGTAATCGCGCGCAAAATTGCCGAATACCTGTCAGCTTCGCGGATATAGGGTTTTTCTCCTTTAAGACCCGTAATGATGTCATCTATAATGGCATCGGGTTCTTCATTCCTCGGATTGTCCGATGTAATAATTAAATAATCGGCGTATTTTTCGGCAATTCTACCCATTTTAGGGCGTTTATCCCTATCCCTGCTGCCGCCGCAGCCGAAAAGGCAGATGATTCGCCCCTTAAAGCAATCCCTTATGCCGGAAAGCATCTTTTCAACCCCGTCCGGGCTGTGGGCGTAATCGCGCATAACGGTAAAGCCGCGCTTTTTGGATAAAACCTCGCATCTCCCCGAAACCCCGCCGAAGCTCTCTAAGGTGTTAACAGCCGCCGCCGCGCCGATGCCGATATAGTCGCATACGGCGACAGCCGCCGCCGCGTTAGATATGTTATAAGCACCCGGCATATCAAGTGAAACGGGATAGGACCTTTTATTTACGGTAAGCCAAAAGGTTGCTTTACCGTTGTTTTTTATATTTCCGGCATGGATGTCCGCTCCGTCCTTGAAGCCGTAGGAGTAATTGGGAATTGCGTATTCGGAGCGGAGGATTTCGCGCAGTTTTAAGCCGTATTCATCATCAATGCAGATGAAAGCGGCTTCGCAATGTTCGGTGAAAAGCAATTTTTTCGCCTCAAAGTAATTCTCCATGGTTTTGTGGTAGTCAAGATGGTCTTGGGTAAGATTTGTAAAGACAGCCGCCTTAAACACAGCCGGACCGATTCTGTTCTGCGAAAGCGCGAAGCTTGATACCTCCATAACAACATATTCGCAGTTCTCCCTTACCATCCTGTCAAACAGCTCGTAAAGCTCCGCCGCCCGCGGCGTAGTCGGCGTGGACTCGTCGCCCTTAACGGGAGCTCCGTCTATGGTGATTCCCGTTGTCCCTATAAACCCCGTCTTGCGACCGTTGGCGGACAGGATTCCCCGAATCATCTCGGCAATAGTGGTTTTGCCGTTAGTTCCCGTTATTCCGATTAGCTTCAGCTTGCGCTCCGGGTGGTTGTAAAAAGCGGCGCAAAGCAAGCCGTAAAACACCCTGCTGTTTTTTACGGTAATTTGGTTTCCCACCCCTAAGTCACGCTCGGTGACGACAGCCGCCGCGCCTTTATCAAGAGCGGCGCGGGCACGTTCATGCCCGTCAAACCTCTCTCCCTTAACGCATACGAATAGACACCCCCGCTCAACCCGCAGTGAATCGTCGGTAATAAACGAAACCTCGGCGGATTTATCGGTTATATTTTCGGTTATGAGCGGCATGGTCTTTGTAACGTCTGAAAGCAAATCAATAATTTTCAAGCCTTGATTCCCCTTACTGTAAATCGCGCACTGCAAACACTACTTCAATTACAGTGCCCTCCGGCACTTTTTCGCCTTCGGAGTAGCTTTGTGAAAATGCTGTTGCGCCTGCGTTTCCGGCTGCCCCGCCGCCAACGCTGAAATTCAATCCCGCATTGGTAATTCTCCTGTTCGCTTCCTGCAAGGAAAGCCCTATAACATCCGGGACTGTTGCGTAAACGGTATCCTGTTCCATCTCCGTGTACAGCACAACCCTGCCGTTTTTCGGCACTAAGCTTGCTTTGGGAGGTATTTGCGAAATAACATTCTTCCCCTCGCCGATAACAGTGACCTGAAGCCCCAACGCTTCAAGGGTAGCTCTTGCCGTTTCAAAGGGCTCGCCCTCAACATCGGGCAGAGCAATTCCCAAAGCCGCCAGCTCTTCATTCGTATATTTCGGATAATATCCCAGATAAGGCAACGCTTCCTTCAAAACATCGGTAACAACGGGGACGGCGACCAGACTGCCGTAATAAACATGCGCCCCGTTATGGTCCTTACCCATAGGCTCGTCAACCATAACAAGAAAAATGATTTCCGGGTTGTCAGCCGGAGCGAAAGCACAGTAGGAGGATACGTAAAGGTTCTCTACGCCTCTCCTGTTGTTTTCGTCCTGCTTTTGAGATGTTCCCGATTTCCCTCCTATGGAGTAGCCCTTAATATAAGCATTTGAGCCGCCCTTATTGTTTACAACGTCCTCCAGCACCTGCCGCATTGCGGCGGAGCTTTCCTCCGAAATAACCTGCCGCTTAACCTTTCTGTCGGTCGTTTTGATTACGTTCCCGTTTGTATCCACAATCTTGCTGACAACGTAAGGCTGGACTAAGTACCCGCCGTTTACCGTGGCGGCATAGGAAGTAATCATCTGTATCGGCGTGATTTTATTTGTCTGCCCGAACGCGCTTGAAGCAAGCTCAACGGGACCTTTCGTGCTGACATCGGTAAAGATACTTCCCGCTTCTCCCGGCAGGTCGATACCCGTCCTTTCGGTAAGTCCGAACGCTCTGAAATATTCCGCAAACCTATCTGCGCCCAATGCTTGCCCGATTTGAATAAAGGCGGGGTTGCAGGAATTTGTCATTGCCTCGGTGAAATTCTGCGTTCCGTGTGAGCCTCTTGTCCAACAGTGAAATTTTGTCCCCGATACGTCCATCTGCGAGCAGTAAAAGGAACTGTGCAGACCGGAGGTTTTTTCTTCCAAAGCCGCCGCGCCCGTTATTACCTTAAATACCGAGCCCGGGTAATAAAGCTCCGTAACAGCCTTGTTTTTCCACTGCTGTTCACGCAGAATGGCATATTGCTCTCTGTATAATTGCTCGTCCTCTATTGCTGAGAGTATACTTATATCTCTCTTTGAATAGATAGCGTTTCTATCGTTCAAGTCATATCCGGGGGAACTTGCCATAGCCAAGATAGCTCCCGTGTTAGCGTCCATCATAATCGCGCTTGCCCTGTTTCGGACATCGTTGTTTATAACGGATTCCTCTAAGTATTTTTCAACATAAAATTGCAGGGTCATATCAAGGGTGAGAAAGAGAGAGTTTCCGTCCTGCGCTTCATAGATTTTATCGTTTTTGTAGGGCATCTCATTGCCGACACCGTCCGTTGCCGTTATAATTTTGCCGTCTACGCCCTTTAGGTAGTCATTATAATAGGCTTCAACACCGTAAACCCCGTTCCCCTCCGCGTTCGTAAAGCCTATAACGGCGGCGGCAAGCTCGTTTTGGGGATAGTATCTTTTAGTATCAAGCTCGGTAAAAATCAACCTGCCCAGCTTTTCCTCTCCGGCGCGGGCTAAAATCTTATCCGCCGCAGGCTTTTCGACCTGCCTTGCGATATTTGCCCACCTGTGACCTACATTTTCAAATTTCTTTAAAACATCCTCCCGGGTAACGCCGCTTAATTCTTCGCATAATATGGATATGCAGGCTTCAAGCTGACGCTCATACTCCGTAAGCCCCGTTTCGGAGTCAACTCTTTCTTGATTAAGCATTGAGAGCATGTTGGGGTCTATATTAATAGAATAAACCGTTGCGGACTGCGCCAGAAACTTCCCGTTCCTGTCGTAAATATTGCCCCGGTTCGCTTTGACAGACTCGCTCATAAACTGGCTGTCGTTCGCCATAGCTTGAAATCTGGCGTTTTGCGTAATAGCCGTGTCATAAAGGTTCACAACCGTCCAAACAGCGAAAGCCACCATAATCCCTAAAACGAATATGTTAAGCTTCCTTTTCATCTTAGCCGTAGGCTGGTAATTCATCCCCCGCCCCCCCTTGTTTTATATCATTGACAATTGACAATGTACAATTGACAATTAAAGTTAAATAACTGTCATATAATCATATTGTCCAGCCCTGTAATATATTCCGAGAGCTACCCTCTAATGTGCTCTATGAATTCGTAGAAGCTGTTTTTGACCTTGATAAAAATTTTATTATTCGTTTCGGGAATTTCTATGGTGTTTCCGCCGTCTATGCCGACATATTGAATTTGTGCGTTTTCAAGCTTTTTCATGCCTAAGACATTCTCTGCATAATCTTGGACGGCTTTTATTGAGGTTTTGCCCTCAATCTCGGATTTCATGCGGACATTTTCGCTCCTCAAAATTTCAACCTGCTTGGTGCAGTTGAGAATTTCGGCGTGTAAAGATGTATGCTCAACCTTGCTGTATACAACCATTCCCAGCATTGCTAAAGCGGCGGCGCAAAGAGCAATCACTTTCGGAGCAGAGCCCTCTATTGCCGCGCTCGGCTTAAAAACCCTAATATCCACGTCCGGGCGGCTTTGTGCCTCCTCATAATAAACCGCCTCCTCGTATTTTGATAAATCATACGCCAAATTATTCCTGTACATGTTAAAATTCCTCTCTTTTGCTTTCTTTTTTTAAAATTTAATATAGTATATAGCTTCGCTATATTTTTTCTATTATCCTAAGCTTCGCGCTTCGTGCGCGGTTGTTTCGGGTGATTTCGGATTCTGCCGGTATTATCGGCTTTTTGCTGATACGCTTTGCTTTAGGCGTATTCCCGCAGATACAGACGGGGCATTTCGGCGGGCATATACAGCCTTGGCAAAAGCCTGCAAATCGGTGCTTGACCATCCTATCCTCCAATGAGTGAAAGGTGATTACGCAAAGCCTGCCGCCGGGGCGAAGGAGCTCAAAGGCGTTGTCCAGACAGCTTGAAAGGTGCTCAAGCTCGCTGTTAACGGCTATTCTTAACGCTTGAAATGTTTTTTTGCAAGGGTTATGAGCTCGTTTAAATTTCGCGGGAACAGAGTTCTTTATTATCTCGGCTAGCTCGCCCGTAGTTTCAATCGGCTTTATTTCACGCCGCTTTATTATTTCCGCCGCAATTTTAGGCGCGAATTTCTCCTCCCCGTATTCATATAAAACGCGGCGAAGCTCTTGGTAGGAATACTCGTTTATAAGAGCTCCCGCCGTCTTGCCCTCCTTTGACATTCTCATATCAAGGGGTGCGTTTTCGGCGTGGTATGAGAAGCCGCGTTCCGAAATGTCAAGCTGGTGCGAGGATACGCCTAAGTCAAGAAGGATTCCGTCGGCATATTCAATGCCGTTTTCCCGCGCTATCTGCGCTATATCGGAATAGTTACCGCGGACAACTTTAGCCGTATAAGCCGAAAGCCTTTCGGAAGCCGCCGAAACGGCATCGGGGTCGCGGTCTATTGACAGCAAAGAACCATTTGCCGAAAGTCTTTTGGCGATTCCCTCCGAATGTCCGCCGCCGCCCGCAGTGCCGTCAATATAAGTTCCGCCGGGCTTTATGTCAAGCCCTTCAAGACATTCCTCCAAAAGAACGGGTATATGTGAAAACTTCACTCTTATAACTCTCCATTTAACACAATTGACAATTGATAATTAACAATTAGTGTTTAAATCTCCCACTAAATACCTACAACCTACAGCCTCGTTTATCTATTCAGTCGGCTTAACAGTCGGCTCATACTTTAAAAACCTATTATACTTTTCAGTCATAAGTGAGGTTATAGACCGAATTTCTTTGTCTGCGGGTAATGTAGTTGGGGGTAAAATTCCATCGGGATAGAAAAAAGTTTGTTTGCCGTCGGCGTCTATATATCGCCAATCGCCGACTAGCATATAGTTGTCGACAGAGGGATTAAAGCTCATAAACGCAATTGTGTCGTCACTAGGGTACTCCCTCTCCCATAGAAGCTCACCATTTGCATTATATCGGCTCTCGATTTTTTTAGCCTCTTTATTCTTGTCAAAAATAGGGAAATGCATTGATTGAATACCGTTCGCGCTACGAACCAATCCCTCAACAAAGCCTAATTCTCCGCTATACACAGAAACTGTTCTGTCGCCATTTGTGGATTTTTCTACGACAATAAGCTCACAGCCCTCACCGTTTAAATTAATAGGTTTCATTACAATCTCTGTAAAAGGCTTTCCTTTGAATAAAAATGTTTTGTCTTTAATTTGAAAGTTGAGCCTTTTAGTTATATGGATATTTTGCGTTGCCGTTAAAGCATAATCCCCATCGTCCCAACCACTCCAGTTAATGAAAAGAAAGCCGTCCTCACCGGAGCGTATGCCGCTATGTCCGGTAAAATCAACACGAGCATTTTTAATCGGATTCCCATCCGTGTCAACGACCCTAATTCGGTCTAAAAGGTCCATAACGATTACAGCTAAAGCCTGCCCTTCGATGGAAGCGTTGCCGTCTTTGACTTCGACATTGTCAATGGTTTGGGGCTTGTAGTTACCGTGTTGAAGCTTTAAAGTGCAGCTATCATCTAACCAATCAACAGGAAATATTCCGTTTTCGTCCGTGTACCTAGATGTAGACCCGTTGGCTTCGCTTCTTATACCGACATATACCCCCTTGATAGGCACTCCGTTGCGGTTGACAACGGCAATTTCACGCGGCGGAGCAGCATCTCTGGCATGACCGCACTCGGTGCACTTAGTCCAACTGATTAAATCCCATTTATGGGCTTCTTTCTCTTTGTAAACACCGCATATTGTGCAGACTTTATCATGCGTTGTTTCGGTAATTTCTTTTTCAGGATAATTAAAATCATGGTCTTTATGTTGCCCCGAAATAACCGCCGCGCCTTGTTTGTCGGCTAGGGTGATTGTTGTAGGGGCAGGTTTATCTTTAAATCCATTGCACATTAAGTAGTCATTTTTATAACTCGGAATATCTGCCAGCCCGATAACATGACCCAATTCATGAAGAGCAACGTGTTTTTTAGCATTGTCTGATTTACCTTTTATTCCGCTCCACCACACCCATATTTCAACGCTACCGGGGTCGGTGCTGTAATGTCCCGTTACTTTGTCATATTTTGAATCTCTACCGTTCATTACACCCCAAGCTGCATTTTCAAAACGAAAGCTGTCCTTAATTTGACGTTCGGTCTTATTTAAAAATATAACGCTACCCTCATCACTGGCTTCCATGCTCAACAATTTCGACCCGTTAAACGTCTGACTGTCCCAAGTAGTAATTGCGTTTGAAATATATTGGTGAAACACATGGTTAGAGTCTGAAAAATCACCATGACTAACTGTTATAGTTTGCTCATGGTTCGACCAATGGGTTGACCCTTCAAATATATCCCAGTTTGTAGAATATTTAGATTCAGAATCATATCCATAGCTATAACCACATTTGTGGGGATTTTCATAATCATGTGCAGATGTACTTATTGGGAACAATGAAATAATAAGTAAAGCAATGAAAATAAATAACAATTTTTTCATTTTATCTTACCTCCATTTGACTTCCAAGTTTGTCAAAACTTTCAAAAACATATCCCCTTGTTGTCCAATCCTCTATAAAAAACGCTGCCAATTCGCTAAGCAATGATTTTTGCGTGTATTTAACGGGATTGTTAGATGTAGAAGTAATGACAAATTTCTCAACATCAAAAAGCTCCATATCCAAATTAGGATATTCCTGGTCAGTTATCTTTATATGCTCAAAGTCTATATGATAGGCAAAATCAAGACCGTTGATATTATAAAGCGCAAATATCAATGTGGGCTCAGCTAAGCACCAATCGGGTTCACCAACATCTATTAAAGGGGAAACAAATTTCTGTCCTACCAAATAAAGCGGGTCTCCATAATATTGTTGCTCTAAAGACCCCGGTTTCGACAAATTAACTTCAATATTAAGTTCCTTTTGATTAAGATAATCATAAGTAACTCGCGCGCGATACAAAGGATTATCATTTTTAGAAGTTTCGCCCTTAATTATGTCTGCTTCTTTTGGCGTATACTGATACAGAATTTCATATTTTACAAAATTCATCATGCCACTAGAAATAAATTCTTGCAATTCCTCATAATTTATTTCCGCTCCCGTTGTGTCAAAAAACTCCACCTCCCCATAAATAGGCTCAAACTTAACATCTAAAACATAATCTGCGCTATTGAGCTTTTGGTTGGGTTCTTCTTCGGGCTCTTCCTCGGGCTCTTCTTCGGTTTCGGGCTCAGTGGTTTCTTCGGGTTCTTCTTGTTCTGTTTCAGTTGGTTCATTGGGTTCGGTTTCGCTTGTTTCGTCAAGGGGTAAGGTTTCCGAAAAATCGGGGTCTGATAATTCCTCTGTAATTAAATCAGCGGGGGGGTTGCAGGCGGTTAGGGTAAATGCGAGGATTAAACTTAGGGGTAGAATTTTTTTAAGTTTCATGGATAACACTAGCCTTTCTTTAATACAATTGATAATTGATAATTTGGGGTAAAATCCCCCGCTAAATACCTACGACCTCGTTTAAACAGCTTAAAAGAACAAATCTACGCTGATTGTAAGGTGAATATCTTTTCTTTTTCCCCCGGTATCGTAGGTGTGGCTTAAAGAAAACTCGAAATCAATGTTTATATAGCTTTGCGTGATTTCGGATTTATAGAATTCGTAAGGAAACGCCCGCCCTCCGAACATAAGCACAAACTTGTGAAGCCCGATTTCAAGCCCGCTTACAGGTATACTGAGGACAATTTTAGGGTTGGGGGAATACTCAAAGGGCTGAAAAATATCTATAAGCCCGTTTTGCAGCCCGCAGTTCCAAGCGGCGAAATCCTTTAGAAACGGCACGACCGTGCCCGAGCGGAAATTGCGGGGTGAATAACGGAATGTCCTGCCGTTCCGCGCCATAAGCTCCAGGGTGTCGCCGTAATAAAGCATACTGATGTGTGAAATCAGCAGGCATAGGTCAAGGGAAGTGATTCCGTCAAGGTTGTCCTTTATATAGGATGAAGATTTCGGTGTGAAATCGTATATGCCGGACCAGATTTGCTCGGCTGTGATGTTATCCTTCAGAGCGTCAAGCAGGTTATTCCGCGCAAGCTGAACCGCCATAAACCATTCGGTCGTGCCTCCCGCCATATCGGGGTGCGCTTTCATCGCGGCAAGACGAAACGCCTTTTTTATGTCCGCTTCATTGTAATTCTCGTATGTTACGCTTAAAAGGTTTGCATCGTCAAGCAGCATTGCTCCACCATCCCTTTAAAGTATTGCCCAATTTTGTAAATTTAATGTTATGTAAACTGTACATTGCTCATACATTGCTCAAAGAGCCAAGCCGGACAAAGCTTTGGATAATTTTTCTCCCGTAATCGACTGTGAAAACTCGCCGTACCTTTCAGAATCCCAGATTTCGGCACGATTCCCTACTCCTACGACCGTTACATCGCGGTTCAGGGCGGCGTGCTTTCTCAGGTTCGCCGGCAGGAGAACCCTGCCTTGGGAATCCGGCTCAACTTGACAGGCGTTTGACAGGAAGAAGTTCGCCGTGGTGCGTTCTTCGCCGGTCAGCATGGTTATTTTAGCCGTAACATCGTCCCACCCATCGTTTGAATATACGTAAAGGCAGGAGTCCAGCCCTATGGTAACGTAGAAGGAAACCCCTAAACGCTCGCGCAGCTTCGTGGGGAAAGCCATCCGCCCTTTGGCATCGATGGTATGCTGGTATGTTCCTATTAAGCTCATCACCGCCACGGACTACTCCCCCTTTACCGATTGTATTAACATTACGACTTTCAACACTATGTGGAAAAAAGTGTGGAATGTTCACCACTTTTCACCTAAAAGTGGATTCTATTCACCGCCGTAACTGTATTATACACCTTTTTGAAAAAAAAATCAATCTCTAAATAAAGATTGGGTATAAAAATTTTAAGAAACATTAGCAAGAATTTCATGCTATTTTAACAAGACAAATGTTTGTTATTAAAATTTGGTGACACAGCGGAAACAAGCGCGTAATAAAAAAGCGAATCTCCGTTAACCCTATTTTATTTTTTAGTTGTATTTATTAATTTTTTGTTACAAATTAAACTGCCGTATTGACATGTTATATGCCGTATAATATAATAAGTATTAAGAGAGGAGCATAAGTATGAAGTTTGAGGGTTTTTCGACCGAGGACAGGCGATTTGTTCAAACCGTATCGACATCGGCGGAAACATTATTAAGCGATGTATCGGAAGACCACGGCGCAAGGCTTGCTTCGCGGGGCGGGCATTTTACAAAGGAACAGATGCTGCCCGTTTATTTCGCGGCGTTGGTCGGGCTTAACCGCGACGAAGCGGAATATAATAATATGCTCTTTAACCTCCGCGATTCGTTAATACGCTCTCCTAAGCTCCTATTATATATGGAGAACGAGCTCCGCCCCCCCTTTGAGAGCGAAATTTTGCAGATTAACAGACCGAATTTTCAGCTAAAGCTTGAAGGCGATGAGATGAGAACCGAGCTTGCAATAAAAGCTCTGGAAGAATTCGGCTCAAAAATACATTTAACGGCATGGCTTCTGAGATGCGTCAGCCACCCCGACTATAAAAGGTCGGTCAGTCAAATCCCGATTCTTTTATATTACGGCAATATAGGCGAAAACGAGCTGGAGTTTTTACATTTTATGTCACGCATCGGAATGGACGTTCTGTATGTGTCAAGTGAACGCTCCTCCATGGGGGTGTTGCGGAAAAACAACCTCGAAGGCAGGATGCAGATTTTTGAACTGCCGTTTTCAAAGTCCGTTGCCCCCTACCCCGAAAAGCCCGTAAAGGCGAAATTCGCCACCCACGCCTACAAAGCGGAGCGCGAACTTGATACGGTATTATACGACAACGCCGCTGTTTTCCGCGACTTTCAATATGAAAAGAATCATGCGCGAACCTTGAAAACCACCTACGAAGAGATTGATATACTCTGGCACAGCCAAGCGCGCTACCGCTCCGGCTTTGACGTTGAAAATAACGACACGGCAATCGTGCCGAACCTGTTTGTTAAAATCAGCGGTGTAAGGGATGGCGAGATGACGGCGTATTGGGACGGCATAAAGCAAAAGCTCTCCCCCCATACAAAAATAATACGCAAAACCCCCGCCGCAGGCAGTATAGATTTTACGCGGCTCTTCACCGATTATAAATCATTCTTTTACGGCAAAAAAATCGACATTCAAAGGCTGAAAGCATCGCCCTTTAATCAATACGGCTTTCTGCCGGACAGATTGCAATGCTTAATCTTTGAAAAAATGCAGGAAGCGGCGGACAGCGGATTCCTAAAGCTTGAGCCGGTGGATTTAATGCTGACCGTAATCCACATCGGGCTGAGCCTTGACAGGGAGATGATTAAAACCCTGCAGGGCTTCGATTATACAAAGGATATACCTAAGATAATCATTATAGACACGGCAGGGGAGGTTTTCAACAAGGCTGAATGTGCTTTGCTTGTCATGTACAATCTGCTCTGCTTCGATATAGCCGTGTACACCCCGACAGGCTACCGCAATCTTGAACAATACATGAATGAAACAGCCTTTGAAACCTATACCATGAACGAATTTAAGCATAACTTGGCAATCCCCGATTTTAGTGCTTCACCCGCTCCGGGTTTAAACCGATTATTCAAAAACAGGAAAAAGAAAGGCAGGTCATAAAAATGGCTCTGAAATTTACACCCGCATCCGAAAATCCCCAAGTCACCGAGGCAACCCCCGTTGCCGTAGTAACCGAGCCCGCAGAGGCTCAGATGAATTACTCTATTATAGAGGCGACAAGGCAAATCAAGCATGAAATCGTAAAGAACGAAGAGGTGGATAAGCTTGTCAACACGATAAACATCAATGATGTAAACTCCGTTGTAAAATTCGGCGATGCGGTAGCCACGGAAATCTCCAAAGCCTCCGACCAAGTGTTAAGCTCAATGAACATGAATCAGGTGAACGATTCCGGCGAGCTTTTGAAGCACTTGGGCGCGATTATGGCGCAATTCGATGCGAAAGAGCTTGCCGATGAGGGCAAAAAGGGCATTATATCCAATATTAAAAAAAGCGTTGACCGAATTCTTTCAAAATATCAGACAATGGGCGATGATGTTGACAAGATTTATGTTCAGCTTAAAAAGTATGAAAACGAAATAGAGGTCGCCAATGTCAAGCTTGAAACGATGTTTAACGCCAACATCAGATACTATAAGGATTTGCTTTTATACATCATGGCGGGGGAACAGGCGTGTGTTGAGCTTGACAATTATATCACCGATTACCGCGTAAAGCTGGCGGATAACCCCGATTCCGGCGCGGTCGCCATGGACCTGCAAACACTGGAGCAGACCCGCCAAATCTTTGAGCAACGCGTGATGGACTTGAAAATTGCGGAAAATGTTGCTATGCAGACCGTTCCCATGCTCAAAGCAATGCAGTTTTCCAACCTTAACCTTATAAGAAAGATTAATTCGGCGTTCATTATCACCATGCCCATCTTCAAGCAGAGCTTGGCGCAGGCTCTTATGCTGAAAAGGCAGAGGATTCAAGCGGAAGCCATGTCCGCGCTTGACGAAAAGACTAACGAAATGCTCCTTAAAAATGCGAGAAACACGGTTGAGCAAACCAAACTTACAACCCAAATGGCTTCGGGAAGCTCTATAAAGGTAGAAACCTTAGAGCAAACTTGGCAGACGATTGTTGAGGGAATCGAGGAGACCCGCCGTATCCAAGATAACGCTAAGGTTCAGCGCGAGCAGGACGCTATCCGCCTCCAAAAGCTAAAGGAGGATTACAGGGAGAAGATGAACAAAGCGCGGTAAAAGCAAAACGTGCAAAAAGGGGGGTATAAAAGTACCCCCTTTTTTGCAATATACACTTTTGGTTTGTTAATTTTAACAATTATATTAGTAATCATTATACAAAGCCGATAAAAAGAAAAAAACTCTTGACTTATTCTTAAAAATGTGTTAGTATTATTTTAGATAAATATGTGTTTACCAAAATATGGGGTGGAGATTTTAATGTTTGGACTAGGACTAAGCGATGTCAAGGACAGCAAAAAGGATAAAAAAAATAAAAAACGCGATAAGGTTGAAGATACCAGCGCATTTGACAATAATGTGTTTAACGCCGCCGCAAGGATGAAGGAAGAAGCCGCTAAGACAAAGAGGTATGAACAGCCTAAAAACGACTTTCCCGATGCCGTTTCGGACGATTTTATGAGAGGTCTTCATAAGCGCAGCGCGAACTCCACTAAAGGTACGGAGTATGAGCTTGGCGTAAAGAAGGTCTCAAAGAACATTGATAATGTAGATATAATGGGCATGGATATTATTCCTACGTCCGGCTTTGCTCAATCAAAGCCGCAGCTGTTAGCTCCCGAACCTCCGGCTAAGCCGCAGGAGCGCGAGGAGCCGGCAGCCGCTTACGCTCAGCCCGAGGTCGGCGAGGAGCTTGAAGTGCCCGGGGTGCCGAAGCTTTCCAGACCTGAGGGCTTTGTCGAAAGGCGCAAATCCAACGATAACCCCAACCCGGAAGAAGGCTTTATTGAACGCCGCAGGTCTTATACGCCGAGCGTTGAGCCAACGCAGGATTCCTCTGACTTTATTGAAAGGCGCAGAGCCGTTGATAATCCCGAACCGAGCGAAGGCTTTGTCGAACGCCGCAGAGTTTACGCGCCTCCGGCTACATCATCGCAGGAGTCAGCTGCGGCGCAGGAAACAGCAACCGGCTTTACCGACAGGCGCAAAGCCGCCGATAATCCTACCCCGGAAGAGGGCTTTGTTGAACGCCGCAGGATGTATATCCCCAATGCCGCGCTGAAGCAGGAAGCTGCCGGTTTAGGCTCAACACCTGCTCCTAAGCCGCCCGCCGACAAACCTGCCGCAAAACCCACCGCCAAATCGGAGACGGTTTACAGCAAAAAGCCAAAGCCGGCTTTATCGGAAGCCAAGGAAGCGCGGGAAGCTGACACGTCAAGAACAATTTCAATCTCCGCGCCGAAGTCCGCCGCTCCGAGGTTGATATTAAGCCCCGCACAGAAGCCTGCCGAAAAACGGGCTGAAATCTTCGTGCCCAAACCTGCGCCTAAGCCTGCTCCCAAGCAGGTAGCTTATGAAGAACCTTTTGAAGTTGCGGAAGTGAAGGCGGAAGTGAAAAAGGACACCGCTCCGGCTTCAAAATATAAGGAAGCAAAAGCAAGCGATGGCGGGCTGAAAAATTATTCTTATGAACGCATGGCTAATATGTATAAAAAAGCACCTAAAAAGGATTCCGCACCCGTTGCAGAGGTCAAACTCCCTAAGCCTAAGCCTTTAAAAGAGGTTGAGAAAATAAAGCCCGAGCCTGCTTTGGAGATTAAAGCACCCATTCCCGCGCCCGCCGCCCCTGCCCAACCCGTTCCACCCGCTCCGAAGGTTAAGGAAGAAAAGCTTGAAGCCGCCCCTGCTCCTGCGCCCGCTTCGAAATATAAGGAGGCAAAGGCAAGCGATGGCGGGCTGAGGAATTATTCCTATGAACGCATGGTTAACATGTATAAAAAAGAGCCCGAAAAGAAAGCCGAATCTGCGCCTGCACCTAAGCTTGAAGAGATGTTAAAACCCGCGCCGCCCATGAAATTATCCTACGATGAGCCTGCCGCGGAGCAACCGTCTGCGGCTGTTGACTCTGATTTTTACGATATGGGATTGTTGGGCGATGACACACCGAGGAGCAAGCCGAAAGAGTATGATTTTGCTAAAAAAGCGGCTCAGCTTGCCGAGGAGGGCAATGAGGACAAGGCTAATTTCTTCAATACCGTAAAGAGAAAGCTTGATTCTAAGGATGAGGGAACAGGAGATGCCGATGAAGCGGATAGCTACACCGCAGACTACAATCAAGATTTCTACAGCTACCCCACCGAGGAGTCGGCTACCGATTTTGAGGACGGCGAGTATTCAAGAGGCTATACTAACTTCAGTTCTTTCATAGATGAAATCAACTTCTCCAGCTAACCCCCTAACTCCTTCGCTAACTACATAGGCGAACGCGCCGTATAAAAGCGGCGTGTTTTTTTGCCATGATATATGCAAAAAAAAAAAGAAAGGTGATATTGATGTACCAAAAAGTATCCGCTAAGCTTGATTTTGCCGCAAGAGAAAAGGACACGCTTGCATTTTGGCAGGAAAATAAAATATTTGAAAAAAGTATAGAGAAAAGAAAGAGCGCGCCGCCTTACGTCTTTTACGACGGACCGCCGACGGCTAACGGGATGCCGCATATCGGTCACGTGATAACCAGAGTTTTCAAGGATATGATTCCGCGCTACCGCACCATGAAGGGTTACATGGTCCCCCGTAAGGCAGGTTGGGATACCCATGGTCTGCCCGTTGAGCTTGAAGTTGAAAAGCTTTTGGGGCTTGACGGTAAGGAGCAGATTGAAGAATACGGCTTAGAGCCTTTTATTGCCAAATGTAAGGAAAGTGTTTGGAAATATAAGGGGCTTTGGGAGGATTTTTCCGAGATTGTCGGCTTCTGGGCGGATATGGATGACCCTTATGTCACCTATCATAACGAATTTATAGAATCGGTCTGGTGGTCTTTGAAGCAGATATGGGACAAGGGGTTGCTTTATAAGGGCTTTAAAATCGTGCCGTTTTGCCCGCGTTGTGAAACGCCGCTGTCGTCCCATGAAGTGGCGCAGGGGTATAAAGATGTAAAAGAACGGTCGGCTATTGTTCGGTTTAAGTTAAAAGATGAGGATGCTTATATTTTAGCGTGGACGACAACGCCGTGGACCTTGCCCTCCAATGTCGCGCTTTGCGTTAACCCCGACGAAAACTACGTTAAAATTAAAACGGGTGCTCATGTTTACTATTTAGCGGAGGCGTTAGTGCCGTCTGTTATAGAAGATGAATACGAAGTGATTGCAAACTTTAAAGGGCGCGAGTTGGAGCATAAAGAATATCAGCCGCTTTTTAATTTTGTAAACCCCGATGAAAAATGCTGGTTTGTGACCTGCGGCGAGTTTGTTACCTTGTCAGACGGCACGGGCGTTGTCCACATTGCGCCCGCATTCGGCGAGGACGATGCTAACATCGGCAGAAAATACGGCTTGCCTTTCGTTCAGCTTGTAAATACGAGAGGCGAAATGACCGCCGAAACAGACTGGGCGGGGACATTCTGCAAAGATGCGGACAGGTTGATTATCAAGGCATTAGAAGAAAAGGGGCTTCTCCTATCCGCCCCCAACTACGAGCACAGCTACCCCCATTGCTGGAGGTGCTCCGCGCCGCTGATTTATTACGCGCGGGATTCATGGTTTATTAAGATGACGGCGGTTCGCGAAAAGCTCATTAGCAACAACAATACCATAAATTGGATTCCCGAAAATATCGGCAAAAGGCGTTTCGGTGATTGGCTTGAAAATGTACAGGATTGGGGCATCAGCCGCAACCGCTATTGGGGAACGCCGCTGAATATCTGGGAATGTGAGTGTTCTCATCTTCATTCCGTCGGCTCTGTTGAAGAGCTTAAAAGCATGTCCGATAATTGCCCCGATAATATTGAGCTTCACCGCCCGTTTATTGATGCGGTTACAATAAAATGCGAAAAATGCGGCGGAGAGATGAAAAGAGTGCCGGAGGTGATTGACTGCTGGTACGATTCGGGTGCTATGCCTTTTGCACAGCATCATTATCCGTTTGAGAATAAAGAGCTTTTCGAGAGTGAATTTCCCGCTGATTTTATATGCGAAGCGGTTGACCAGACCAGAGGATGGTTCTATTCCCTGCTTGCTATTTCTACGCTGATTTTTGACAAAGCCCCCTATAAAAACGTAATCGTTTTAGGGCACGTTCAAGACAAGGATGGGCAGAAAATGTCAAAAACCAAAGGCAATGCCATAGACCCGTTTGACGCGCTGACGACCTACGGCGCGGATGCTGTGCGCTGGTATTTCTACACAAATTCCGCCCCTTGGCTTCCCAGCCGATTCCACGGCAAAGCCGTAATTGAGGGGCAGAGGAAATTTATGGGTACTCTTTTGAATACCTACGCTTTCTATGTCCTTTACGCTGAAATAGACCAATTTGACCCGCATAAATATGCCGCTATTGACTGCTCTCAAATCGGCATGATGGATAAATGGCTGTTATCCCGCCTGCACAGCATGATTAAGGCGGTTGATATTAATCTGGAAAACTATAAAGTCCCCGAAGCCGCAAGGGCTTTGGAAAACTTTGTTGACGAGCTTTCCAACTGGTATGTACGCCGTTGCCGCGAACGCTACTGGGCTTCCGGCATGGAGCAGGATAAAATTAACGCTTATTTGGTTTTGCATAATGCTCTGGTTTGGACAGCTAAAGCTGCCGCCCCCATGCTCCCGTTTATGGCGGAGGACATATACCAAAACTTGGTGCGTTCGTTCAAAGATGAGGCTCACCCCGAAAGTGTTCATCTGTGCGGATTCCCCGTTTATGATGATGACATGGTCGATGCCGTTCTTGAAAAGAAGATGGATGCAGTTTTGAAAATCGTAACACTGGGGCGGGCGGCGCGGAATGCCGCCGGCGTTAAGAACCGTCAGCCGCTGAGCGTTATCTATATCAGCGCGGGCGCGGAGCTTGACGGGGAATGTGCCGGAATTGTCAAGGATGAGCTTAATATAAAAAATATTATTTTCACGGACGACACAAGCGGATTTGTATCCTACAGCTTTAAGCCGCAGTTAAAAACGCTTGGTCCGAAATACGGCAAGCAGCTGGGCGAAATCAGAGAGAAGCTGGCAAACCTTGACGGTACTAAGGCTAAAGCCGAGTTGGACTCTTCCAATTCTCTTAAATTAAGCCTGTCCGGCGGCGAGGCGCAATTAAGCGAGGAAGATTTGCTTATTGAAACGGTGCAAAAAGAGGGCTTTCATTCGCTTACCGAAAACGGCGTAACCGTTGTTATTGATATAAATCTTACTAAGGAGCTTATTGAGGAGGGTTTTGTCCGCGAAATAATCAGCAAAATTCAGACAATGCGGAAGGAAGCCGACTTCAATGTTACCGACAACATTAACATCTATGCCGCAGGTAGCGAAAAAGTAATTGACATTATGCGTTCAAATGCCGCTGTGATTCAGAGCGAAACGCTTGCGCTGAATATCGAGCTCGGCACGGTTCAAGGCTTCGCTAAGGAGTGGGACATAAACGGGGAAAAGGCTGATTTTGGTGTTGAAAGAGTTTAAATCAATTTACAGTTTACAATTGACAATTTCGGGGTTACGCCTTTGATGTAACATGATAATTGAAATGTACCACTCTGTAAAAAGGGCGGTACATTTCAATTATCAGCCGTAAACCAACGGCGGGTCAAACCTAAACAGCCGCAGTTCATCTTCCGTCAAATCGTCATTTTTAACTCCCTTATCACGGCAATAATGGCTCATTGCCCGATAATCGTAGTCCATTATAAGGGGGCGTTTCGGCTTTGCCAAATATCCCCCCGCTTCTACAGCGGCGGCATCGAGCGCATCCCAACCTCGCATTTCAGCTTCACTTAACATCTAAATCACCCTCCAATTTGTATTTATCCATGATTTTATGAGCATTTTCCTCTAAAAGTTCCATTCGATATTCGTGCAATCTTGTCATAATACGATTTGCTCCAAGCATTTCGGAATAATGCTCAACCAATTTCATATTTTTGGCTTCAAAGTAAATATAGCCGTCAAAACCGTTTGCTACTGATAATTTAATCGCAATAGCGAATAAATGACCGCCGACACCCTTATATTTCTTATTTTCTCCTATGTTATGCGGCGCACTCTCAACTAAGTGAACATAAACCGCCCCGCGGACAACCTCTGCCGAAACTAAGCCTTGAACAGTATTATCCCCGTCAATCATAAGTTTATAGATGTTGGTTTTTCTCAATTCATCGTCAGACCAATCGAAAAGCCAACCCTTTTCAGCCAAGCCTGTTATATCGCCATTTGTCGCAAGTGAGAATATTGTCTTACAAATTTTTCCGCTCGAAACCTCGACTAAGCAAGGAGTAAGCTTGTCAATCAAAATATCAATTTTCATTTTCTAACCACTCCTTAGTCAATCTCCCCAAAATTTCACACCCCTTTATGATTTGTTCATCTGACGGGGTTGAAAAATTTAAGCGAAAGCTTGAAATCTTATCATTTTCGTTAACAAGAAACGCGTTACCCGGCACAACGGCAAGCTTATATTCCTCAACAGCCCTTTTACAAAAAGCTGTCGTATCGTAGCCCTGCGGCAAATCCGCCCATATGAAAAGCCCGCCCTGCGGACGCGTCACGGAAACTTTTTGGGAAAAATGCTTGTCAATACAAGAAAGCATAAGGCTTGATTTACGCTTGTAAATTGCCCTCAGCTTTTCAAGGTGCGCCTCCAAATTGTAGTTATTCATAAACTGAGTGCATATCATTTGAGCTAAAATATTAGTGTGAACATCGGATACCTGCTTGCATATGACAATTTTATTGATAATCTCTTTTGCCGCGCTGACAAACCCTACTCGAATGCCGGGTGCTAATATTTTCGAGAAACTGCCTACGTATATAACCCTGCCGTCCGTATCAAGGGATTTTACAGAGGGGATATGCTCCCCGTCAAAGCGGATTTCACCGTAGGGGTTATCCTCCAAAATGACAACATTATACTTTTGCGCCAGCGCGTAAACATATTTTCTCTTTTCATAGGACATGCAAAGCCCGGTCGGATTTTGAAAATTCGGTATCAGATAGATGATTTTGGTGTTGCTGTTAGCTTTAAGCGCGCTTTCCAGCTTTTCTACGCAGATTCCGTCACTTTCCAAGGGGACTCCGATGAGGTTTGCGTTATAGGACTTAAAGGAGTTAAGGCTTCCTATAAAGGATGGGGATTCGCAAATCAAGGTATCGTTATCGTTAAAAAAAACTTTACAGGAAAGCTCGTTGCCTTGTTGCCCGCCCGAGGTTATTATCAGTTCATCGGTCCGGGCATTGAAGCAGTTTTGCTCGGCAAGGCGTTTTTTTAAGGTATCCCTTAACGGCGAATACCCTTCTGAAATACTGTATTGCAACGCGGCAACGGGGTTACTTTGCAGGATGCTTGCCGTGATTTCCGCTATTTCCTCAGTCGGAAACGCCTCCGGCGACGGATTACCCGCCGCGAAGGAAATCACATCAGGAAAAGCAGTAAATTTAAGAATTTCCCTTATCGCAGAAGCCTGAAGCCTTGACACCTTATCGGAAAAGCTGTAGTTCATATCAAAAACCCCTTTTTTTCAATTAACAATTAACAGTTGACAATGAACAATTGAGGTGTTACGCCCGTGGCGTAACATTGTAAATAGTTTAATTTTAGCAATTAGGTTAAATGCTAAAATTAAACTATTTTAAATTCATCGGTATGTAGGACGCGACGCCCTCGGCGCGCCGTTATGATGCACATATTTTCCACCTATGCAATAGGTCAAAATTTTATTCTGTAGGGGACGGGCTCGCCCGTCCCGCAGGTGAATCACAGCGGATACCACAAGTGGAGTGCGTTCTCACGGGACAGGCAAGCCTGTCCCCTACTGCACAGGTGGCATATTAATTGTCAATTGAATCAAAATCTTCTGCAAGTCCTGCCAAAGTCGAAACATCATCATACTCATCATATTCGGCATTTGCAACGGCAAACGAAGCCTTAACCACCGCAAGCCCGCTGAAATGAACGCTTAATTCATGCTCTCCCTCGTCAAGTGTGTCCAGATATTCGGGCAGGAGGGTAATGATTGTCGAGCCGCTTTTGACGGTGTAATGTGTTCCTTTAGTTAGGCGGCGAGCATTTATGCGGACTTCTCTGAAGTCGGAGAAATTTTTGTCAATTACAAAGATTAAAGCTTCTCCCGAGCCTTTTGTGAAGGTATCGCTTTGGTTTTCAAAGCTGCTGTTTGGTTCTGTTTTTGTGCTTGCGCTACCTGCTCCCGAACCGCCGCCGATTCCGCCGCCGCTGATGATTGTATCTCTTACGGAGCTTCCGCCGCGGTTGTTACTTTCGTTATCGTCATTATTGCCAAGGTCGGGGGGGTTAGGTTTAGGGCAAACACAAGGGTTTTTGCCGCAAATTTCGCACATCTCTTTTATGGTGAAACGATTCAGTTGTTCAACCTCTGAATACGCCTCTTCTGCACCGTATGGGACGAATATTGTTGCTAAATTATTAGCATTTAAAAATACATTTGCACCTAAAGTAGGTGGAATTTGTGAATTGAAGGTTACAGAGGTTAGATTTTCGTTATTGAAAAAAGCCCATTCTCCTATGAACGTAACGCTTGTTGGTATAGTTATGGTTGTTATGCCTGTATGCTGAAACGCCGTAACATCTATTTCCGTAACGCTGTCTTCAATTATAATGGTTGTTATATCGCTAGGCATAACAGAATCGGGGCTCTTTCCAAACCACGCACCTGTGCCGAAGTTTGAGGTGACTGTGAGTGTACCTGTATCGGAATTGAAAGACCAGCCATCGCCGTTAAAGGTTTCAGCCGAAACATTCAGCGCGGTGAAGATTGAGATGAAGATTGCCAGGGCGGTTAGGGCAGAGATAAGCTTGCTTGCTTGCTAAAATTGTAGCACATTTGGACATTAAAATCAAGACCTTTCTTGTTAATTTTTTGTGTTTTCTGTATTTATTATAGCATGTTTGGGCGGGGGTGTCAAGAAATAAATTTGCGGGTTTCTTATTCTTATAAAGACTTGACAGAGCTGATATTAAGTTGTATAATTTTAATAGGGAAATAAATCGGAGGAATACTAAAAATGCTTGATAACACTCAAATTGAAGAAAATGCACTTTACTCCCGAATTGTTGAAATTATCGAAACCCGAAAATCCCGTGCGGGTTCTTACGCCAATCGTGAGATTACGCTGATGTATTGGGAAGTTGGGCAGATGATCGGACAGGCTGTTCTTGGTGGTGAACGTGCGGAATACGGTAAAAAGATTGTTGAAACCGTGTCGCAACAATTACGAGAAAAATATGGAAGCAGTTTTGAGTTACGAAACTTACGACGAATGGCACAATTTGCAGAATCATTTAACGATATAGAGATTGTGTCGACGCTGTCGACACAATTGAGTTGGTCGCATTTTGTTGAAGTTTTACCGCTTAAAAATGAGCAGGCTCGATTGTATTACGCCCAAGATGCGGCGGCTCGTTGCACAATACTGGACGGAACTGCCGCCGAAAGCGGAATTTGAACGTAAAATCAAGGAAATATACTACGAAGCACAAGAACGCCTTGAACGCCGTAAGTTATTGCCTCATGTCGAAAGGCAGATTGATTATTTTTATGAAGACAAAGACGAGGACGGAGTAATGTAGTTTAATTGTTGAAACAAACTGATTAAAATGTTACGCCAAGGGCGTAACTCCTTAACTGTTCATTGTCAATTGACAAACCACCTCTCCGGCTATAATTAAGCCTACCATTGCCGGAACAAAGGCGGTGCTTCCCGGGATTTGCCGCCTGTTAACGCATTTTCTTTCCGTGCCGGGCGGGCAAACGCAGTTTGCTTCACAGCCTGCCGTTACGTCCTTTTGGGGACAGCGCGCAGGCTCTTTTGAATACACAACCTTCAGCCTCGGAATCCCGCGCCTGCGAAGCTCATGGCGCATTACCTTGGCAAGAGGGCAGACGGAGGTTTCATATATGTCAGCAACCTCAAAGTCGGCGGCGTTTATTTTATTCCCCGCTCCCATAGAGCTGATTAAAGGTACGCCGCACGCAAAGGCTTTAACCGCAAGCTCAATTTTGCCCGATACCGTATCAATCGCATCGATTACATAATCGTATTGCGATAAATCGACCTGCTCTGATGTGTCCGGCGTGTAAAATATTTTGTGCGTATTAACTACCGCGTTTGGGTTTATTTCAAGTATTCGTTCCTTTGCCGCATCGACCTTATACTTGCCTATGCTTTTTATTGTGGCGTGTAGTTGGCGGTTCATATTGGTCACGCAAATTTTATCATCATCGAATAAATCAATCCTCCCCACGCCGCTTCTCGCCAAGGCTTCAACGGTATAGCCGCCGACCCCGCCGATTCCGAAAACCGCCGTTTTAGCGCGAAATAGCTTGGACATACCGTCCTTGCCGAATATCAGCTCGGTTCTGGAGAATTGGTTCAGCATTTGACAGCCTCCTTACGGAAAAATAGGATTGCCGCGCAGGTAATCGCTTGCCTTCATCCGCCTGCCCCCATCCGGCTGAAGCTCGGTAAACGCGATAACCCCGCCATCTCCGCAAGCAAATTCCAGCTTGGCGGGATTGACGGCAGTGCCGGGGGGCTGGTTTGTTTTCAAGTCTTTACGGATAACGGATTTAAAAATCTTAAGCCGCTTGCCTTTTATTAAAACAGTCGCGCACGGAAAAGACGAAAGTCCCCTTATATGGTTGTGAACCGCCCAAACGGGGCGGCTGAAATCAATGGGGCACATATCCTTGGTTATCATCGGAGCGTATGAGGATAAGGAATCCTCCTGCTTGACGGGCTTTAGGAAATTATTTTTAACTCCCTTTAAAGTTTCCGTTAAAAGTGTTGCGCCCATTTGAGCCAGCCTGTCGTGAAGCTCGGAGGCGGTTTCATTTTCGCCTATTTCGGTTTCGGATTTCAAGAGCATATCCCCAGTATCAAGACCTTCCGCCATTAGCATTGTGGTAATGCCGGTTACTTTTTCGCCGTCCATTATACATCGCTGAATCGGTGCGGCTCCTCGGTATTTAGGCAGAAGCGAAGCATGGATATTAATACAATGGAGCTTCGGTGCTTCCAGTACCGATAAAGGGAGAATTTTACCGTAAGCCGCCACAATGATTAAATCGGGAGAAAGCCTTTTCAAAACCTCGGCGGTCAACTCCGCCCCCGCGCCCGATTTAAGGCTTTCCGGCTGATATACGGGGATATGATGCGCCATAGCCATAACCTTAACGGGCGGCGCGCTCATCTTCAAGCCCCTGCCTTTAGGTTTATCCGGCTGTGTGAAAACTGCCTGTACATTTTCCCCGCTCTCAATAAGTGACCGCAACGGAGGAACAGCAAATTCCGGCGTCCCCATATACACAATATTAAAGTTTCCGATAAGAAAAACCACCCTTCTTGCAATTAACAGTTAACAATTAACAATTAACAATTGAGGTGTTACGCCTGTGGCGTAACATTATAATAGTTTATTTTAACTGTTAAGTTACATGCTTAGCTAAACCATTTTAAATCCGTCGGCGAAGCCGACACTTTAATTGTTCACTGTTCATTGTTAATTGTTAATTTCTTCTTGACAAAACCGCTGCGCTTTGATAATATAATAATTATTGGAGCTTAATACGCATATAATTAAGAAATATGAAATCGGAGGTATTTTTATGTCATTTAAGGAAATTCCAATTGCGGAGCTTAGTTTAAATCCCTTTGAAAAAATCGGAAAGGAATGGTTTCTTGTAACCGCGGGCGATGAAAGCGGTTATAATACCATGACCGCTTCATGGGGGTTTACGGGCGTAATGTGGAATAAAAACGTATTTATTACGGTCATACGCCCCAATCGGTACACCTATGAGTTTATTGAAAAATCCGAGTATTTTACGGCAAGCTTTTTACCGCCCGCTCAAAAGCCTGCTTTGAATTTCTGCGGCTCTCATTCCGGCAGAAACTGCGATAAAGCAAAAGAGGCAAAATTAACCCCCGTTTTTTTTAACGGCGCGACCGCCTTTGAAGAAGCCGACTTAATTTTTATCTGCAAAAAACTTTACTCGCAGGATATGGACATAAGCCTGCTCCCCAAAGACCTGAAGCAGTTCTACCAAGCCGACCCCATGCACAAACAATATATCGGAGAAATAACGAAGGTACTGAGTAAATCAATCGGTAATTGATTTACTTTCCCTGTGTTCTGACCGCCTGCCTTGTCTTTCTTATATCGGAAAGGCTTGCTTGCAGGCGTTCTTCCGTTTGCATAAGAGTATCCTCGATGTACTTATTGGCGGCGTTCTTTACATCTCTGGATTTAGAGGTAGCTAAATTGAGTATTTTCGCAGCCTCTGCCCTGGCGGCTTTGGTAATTTCGTCGCTTGAAACGATAATTTTGGCGCGCTCCTCCGCTTTCCGCACAAGTTGCTCCGCTTCCTTGTTTGCTCCGGTTATGATTGTTTTTCTGTCAAAGACGATGTTTTTGGCTTCTCTGATTTCGGTCGGCAGATTAAGCCGCACGTCGTTAATGCAGTCGCGCATACTCTCCCCGTCAACAATGATTTTCTTAACGCTGAAAGGGACGGTTTGCCCCTTATCAAGCAGGTCGTCCATCATATCGAGTATATCGTCAATTATCATATTAAAAATCCTTTCCTAATTAATCGGCTTATATATGCCGACAATCCGCTCTTTTATATCCTCTAAGATACATTCGGGTACATAACTGCTGATGTCACCTCCGAAGTAGCCTATGTGTTTGACAACGCTTGATGAAAGGTACATATTTTCTGTGCCGGTGGTTAAAAAAATCGTTTCCGCGCCGCTGTAAAGCTCCCTGTTTACCAAAGCCATTTGGAACTCAATTTCAAAATCGGTCACGGCGCGAAGCCCCTTCACAATGGCGCAGGCATTTACATCTCTTACATAATCGGCAAGAAGTCTGTCGCAAACATCTATCACAACATTGTCAATATCCTGCGTTGCTTTACGTGTCATTTTAAGGCGTTCGACCTCGGTGAAGCTGGTTTTTTTCAAAACATTCACCGTAACAGCTACAATCACCCTATCAAAAAGGGCAGCCGCTCTTCTTATAATATCCATATGACCACAGGTTATAGGGTCAAAACTCCCCGGACAAACCGCAATTCTCATCATATCACCCCTTGGCTTTATTATAATACCATATTTTTGTAAGTTTGTCTACCTTTTTTTAAAAAGTTGCATGACAAACAGGCAAAAATAGTAAAATACCACCCTAACACTTGATTCCGTAAACGGTTACCGCCGTCTGTCCGTAGCTGTAGGCTTTGATTTTTTCAAATCCGCCGCAGGTTTCGGGCAGTTCAAGCTCCTTACCGTGTTCGCATAAAGCCTTACCCCGTTTGGACATAAGCGCGGAGAGCGGTATTAAAGCCTTTTCATATAACCCCTTTTGATACGGGGGGTCAATAAACGCTAAATCAAACACGGCATCACAGGTTTTAAGGAAGCCGCCGAAATCGCGCCTCAATACCACGGAACTTTCCGAAAATCCCGCGATTTGGGTATTATGCTTTGTCAGCTTTACCGCCTCGGCATGTTCATCTATAAAAAAACATTTTTTCGCCCCTCTTGACAATGCTTCAATTCCCAACTGTCCGCTGCCCGAAAAAAGGTCTAAAACAACGCTTCCGGGGATGTCAAACTGAATGATGGAGAACATGGCTTCCTTTACAATATCAGCCGTCGGTCGTATGTCTTGCCCGCCCGGAGGCTTCAGCTTTTTCCCCCTAGCCTCACCCGATATAATTCTCATAAACAAACCCCCTTAATAATCATTTTAACATATTTTTATTTAATTGTAAAGGGTATGAGGATAATACAAGCATATGCTTGAATATGATAAATCAGAAAGGTGGGACTTACTATGAAATGCACTTTATCTGAAATGCGCGCAAAGGAAGTTATAAATGTCAAAACAGGCGCGAGATTGGGTTATGTGGACGATTTGGAATTCGATACCTCGGATGCTTCGGTTAATTCCTTTTTAGTATACGGCAGAAGCCGTTTTTTCGGACTTTTGGGGCGGGATGAGGACTTGGTCATTAAGTGCAAGGATATTCAATTGGTAGGCGAGGATACCGTTTTAGTGTCCTTAGATGAGGTTGAGCTTGCGAAGCGGCATACAATTTATCATAAAAGGGCGTATGGGCATCTCTGAACGAGATATGAAAAATATGGTGAAAAAATTTTGAAAAATACAAAAAAACTATTGCAACGTATGTAAGGATGTGGTATAATAGTTAGGTGACTTTCAAATTCACACGCTTAATTTTTAACGGCTGGTGCTCGAAACAACGCAGATACGCCGTTTGAGTTGCTGTTAATCAAATATTAAGCGGAGGAAAAACCATGTAGCCGTTTGAAATGTATTCCGGCGGCTATAATATTTAGGAGGAAAAAACAAATGGGCGTAGTATCAATGAAAAGCCTTCTTGAAGCAGGCGTTCACTTCGGACACCAAACAAGACGGTGGAATCCCAAAATGGCTCCGTATATCTTTACGGAAAGAAACGGTATTTATATCATCGACCTGCAAAAAACCGTTAAAAAACTTGACGAGGCTTATGCCTTTGTCCGTTCCGTATCCGAAAGCGGCGAATCGGTGCTTTTTGTGGGAACGAAGAAGCAGGCGGGCGATTCGGTAAGGGAAGAAGCGATTCGTGCCGGAGCGCATTACGTAAACGCGCGCTGGCTGGGCGGCATGATGACGAACTTCAAAACGATTCAAAGAAGAATAAGGCGGCTTGAACAGCTTCATCAGATGAACGGGGACGGTACGTTTAACCTGCTTCCTAAAAAGGAGGTTATTAAGCTCCAACTTGAAATTGAGAGATTGGAGAAATTTTTGGGCGGTATAAAGGATATGAAACGCCTGCCGGGCGCACTCTTTATCGTAGACCCGCGCAAGGAGAAAATCGCCGTTGCTGAAGCGAGGAAGCTGGGTATTCCCATTGTCGCTATAGTAGATACGAACTGCGACCCCGATGATGTTGACTATATTATCCCCGGCAACGATGACGCAATTAGGGCGGTCAAGCTCATCTCGGGTGCTATGGCGGACGCGATTATAGAGGGCAAGCAGGGCGAACAGAATACGTCCGCGGAGGAAATTGAAGCTGTTGAAGTAGCTGCGGAATAAGAGGTGCAGTCATGCCTTATACGGAAAATTCCCAAGCAGGCGGCGAGCCGGCTGCCGGTGCTGTTTTTAAGAAGCTTGCATTGGCAAGGCGATTGTTAAAAGCTTTAACGGTAATATTTCTTGTTTTAATTTTGCTTAACTTATTGCGGAGCATTGTAATATCCTTTTATGGCTTTTATGGATTTTGGGGCTTTTTATATTTTGCTTCCGAAGCGTTTTTGTCGGCGGCTAATGCTTCTTTGGCATTATGTGCGTTGATTTGTTGGCTGTCGGGGCTTTTGATTGAAAGCTTTTCGGCTCTGGCAAAAAACGCAAAAATAATTGTCGGCGTTGAAAAAGCACAGCATTTTGATACGCAAGAACAATTAAAAGAGCATAATAAACAAGACGAAAAAGACAAAGACAATGAGAGCGAAAACGAGAGCGAAGAATTTCTGCGCTTCTCTGATTATTAAATCAATTCTAAACAGGAGGAATAAAATATGGCTGCATTTACAGCTAAGGACGTTGCCGACCTCAGAGCGAGGACGGGCGTGGGAATGATGGATTGCAAGAAGGCTTTAGCCGAGGCAGAGGGCGACATGGAAAAGGCGATGACCCTGCTGCGCGAAAAGGGCTTGGCTACTCAGGCGAGCAAGGCGGGCAGAGTTGCCGCGGAGGGGCTTGTCTGCGCTATCGTGGAAAACGGCGTGGGTGCTGTTGTCGAGGTTAACTCGGAAACGGACTTTGTTGCCCAGAACCAAGAATTCAAAAACTTTGTGACATCTGCCGCAAAAACTGTTATAGCTTCAAATCCCGCCGATTTAGACGCACTTTTAGCCTCTAAGGCAGTTGGCGGCACGGGCACGGTAGAAGAAGATTTGCAGGAGCTTTTCCTTAAAATAAGGGAGAACATGAAAGTTCGCCGTTTTGAAAGGCTGGAGGGAATTTTAGTCCCTTATGTTCACGGCGATGGAAAAATCGGCGTTATCGTAAAGCTTGATTCGGATATTGCCGCAGATAATGAGAAGCTTTTGGATTGCGGAAAGAATATTGCCCTGCAGGTAGCCGCTATGAATGCTCTTTATCTTGACAGAGCCGCTGTCCCCCCTGCGGTTATTGAGGAAGAGAAGAAAATTATGATGGCTCAAATGGAGGAAGACCCCAAAATGAAGGGCAAGCCCGAGCAGGTTCGCGCAAAAATTGTCGATGGTAAAATCGGCAAATATTATACGGAAAATTGCTTAGTTGAGCAGTCTTATGTTAAGGACGGCGAATTGAGCGTTTCAAAATACGTTGAAAGCGTTGCCAAGGAGCTTGGCGGTTCAATCCAAGTTATCGGCTTTGTTCGTTATGAAAAGGGCGAGGGGATTGAAAAGAAGCAAGACAACTTCGCGGCTGAGGTCGCAGGAATGGTGAACAACTAAGTTAATTTAAGCGTTGAGCTAAACAGCAAGAAACAGAGCCAAAGCGGTGTTACTGCTTTGGCTCTTGGTGTTTTTTAGATGATTAAGGGTAAAATTTATGGCAATTACCCCCTGTTTAGCGGGGGCGGTTGCTTTTTTTGTGTTTAATCTGACAGTTTTATGATTCAAGCAAATTAATCACAGCTTTTATTACGCTCTTAAATCTATCCGCGTTTAATTCTCCGGCTTTATATGCGATGATAGTTTCATCGGCGGTAAAAAGCTTGTTTGGTCTGGCATTGCTGTTTGCGGAAAGAGAGCCGTTTTCAATATCAGATAATTCAATGGCTATTGCATAGCTGTCCCTCACGCTTTGGCTTGTAATTTGGCAAAGTATCGTATCGCCGCCGCCCGAATCGGCAAGGACAAGCGCGGGTCGCCTTTTTGAGGAGCTTAAATCCGAAAAAGGAAACCGAACTACAACAATATCGCCCTTTACAAATTTGCCCATGCCGCATCCTCCTCCGGCTTCAGCCAATCCTTGGCAAGAGAACGCTCACTTGCAACGGTTAATCCGCCGGACGTAATTGATTTTTGCTTTAAAAACAACACATAGTGAAAAACCTCGTCAATAATATTTTTCGGCAAGGTTTCGATTTCATTAAATAAAGCTTGTTTACTTGACATAAATACCACCTCTAAACCTATTATACCCCCTACCCCCCATTTTGTCAACATAAAAATCAACAAACAATTAACACTTTTCCAAAAACCTTGACACCCACACCCCAAACATGCTATAATAAAAATCACACCAACAAAACCAAGGAGCGTTAAAAATGGTAACTAAAACCTTCCTCATATCAGTAAAAAACGACATCGGATTTAGGCTTTTCTTCGCTGACGAGCGAAATATTGAGTTTTTACAAGGACTGTTAAAGTCAATTCTGA
>WRLG01000029.1 GCA_009777725.1 Oscillospiraceae bacterium
AAAAAAGCCCCCCTCCGGGAGGGGGGTGTCAGCGAAGCTGACGGGGGGAGGAATCGGTGCTGTTTTGCAAGATTAAAGTAGGGGACAGGCTTGCCTGTCCCGTAAGAACGCACTCCACCTGTGGTATCCGCAGTATGTGATTCACCTGCGGGACGGGGTACGGTCTTTTGTGTGGAACAGGGTGCGGGGCGAGGTGCGGTTTTTTTGTGTGGGACAGGGTACGGGACGGGCAAGCCCGTCCCCTACACAAAAAATTCTGACCTATTGCACAGGTGGAAATTTTTCGTAGGGGCGACCGCCTCGGTCGCCCGAATCCCTTCGTTTTTTTGTTAAAGAAATATTCGATGTTTACGGTTTAAACTACAAATACAAGCGAATTATAGTTAGAAATCGTAACACTCACCATCCCATTCCCGCTAACAATCCTGCTGGCAGGTAGCCTTACCAAGCTCCCGTCCGCGTTAACAGAGTAAACCGCCACTTTACTACCCCAAAGCTTAGGTTCAAGCTCCAGCTTCACCGAAAGCGTCACAGCCTCAACACTCCCAAAATCGCCATCTTGCACAAAGCTCATACCCGTTACAGAAGAAGCATTAGGGAATCTGCTTGAAATGCTCTCGGGGACTTCTACCCTGCCGCCCGCGAAGTTAAGGTCTTTCAAGCCCGATTTGCTGTTAATATCCGTGCTTCTGAGCATTACGCCGTGGTTTCCGTGGGGAAGCCAAACTCTTACGGTTGCGTTTGCTTCCGATAATGCCGCTGATATTCTGGCTGTTGCGCCGAGTGAGGGGCTTATTGTGATTGTTCCTCGGGTGGATTCTTTGATTGCTTTTACGGCGGCTTCTTCATCGGTGAAGATTTCGATTTCGCCGCTGCCGTTGCCGCCTGCTCCGCCGCCCGCGCCGCTTGCCGCGCTTCCTGTTATGAGCGTATCTGCCGCTGAGCTTGTGCTTCTGTTATCGCCGCCCGAAGTTTCATTGTCGTAGCTTCCTCTCGTTACGATAAAGCCCAATGCTCTAAGGTTAATATTGGTTAAATCACCATCGTCATCACGAACGATTTTACTGCCGGGGTAAACGGTAATATACCCTGCGCTCTCGGGGGCGATTCCGAGATGCCCGTCAATGTCAATACGGACAATTGCATGGTTTTCAAGTGTGCCGTTATCGAAGATGAACGCGCCGTCTTTGGCGGCATAAATTTCAGCAGTTTTATTGGTTTGGCTTCCGTTTATAATTGTGCCTTGGTGTGAAAGAGTGCCGCCAATTGCAATATAGTCGTTGTTAGTAATTGTTCCTGTTCCGGCGTTATTTAAAACGCCCTTAATCTCAATTCCTAGGTTATTGGTTATTCTGCCAAAGTTGTTTATAGTAACTGTGCTGCCTTCACCGCGTATTACACCATTATTAGTGATTTTGCCGTTATTTTCCAAAGTACCCATATTGTGAACATAAAGAATGCCATAACGAGTGCCATATGCACCAGCGTTCCCATCCCGCGCTGTCAAGATTGTTCCGTTGTTCACAAGTGTTTTGCTTGCGGCTACTAAAACAGTAGAATCGGCTTTAACGTCAAGAGTTCCGTTGTTTACAAACGTGCCTGTAACAGTATTTATTGAACCTGTATCAGTCATAATCGTGCCGTTGTTTATAACATTATTAAGTGTAGAATAATTAGCTTCAATAACTAAGTTCGCGCCTAAATCAATGGTGAGTTCTTCCACCGTCACAGCCGAATCAAGGGTTAATTTCCCGCCGTTAACTTCAAGCCTTTCAATCGTTTTTGCTCCGGCATCTAAAGTAACATTCGTGCCCTGCCCGGTAACTTCAAATTCTATGCCCGTTAAACTTGACGAGCCGGAAAGGGTTATTAACCCAAGCTCATACTTAACCGAAGCTGTTTCGGTTGTAGTGATTTTTAAATTAGCACCGTCGCCACCGGTTTGGACTGCCGCACCGTTTTCTGCAATCCATGTATGCGGTACCTCAATTCTGTCGATATGGCTTAAAACTACACCCTCGCCTCTAACGGTAATCGTATCTCCGGCTTCAATCGCTCCGCCCTCGGCAGGAGATAAGCCCGAAACAGCCTCAGCAAACCCAACACCGCCGCCAAGTTCGTCCCAGTCGTCCGAAATGCTCATACTTTCTGTGACTACCCAATCTGTCGCCGCGCTCGCCGTCAAGGGCGCAATCAAAGTCACCGATAATGCCAAAGCCGCCGCCGTCAGCAAAGCTAACAGCTTTTTTGTTTTTTGTTTTTTTACCATAAAATTAAAACCCTCTCTCTTATTTTTACATAATTGAGCAACTATTTTTCCGTTGCTCTGCTTTAATCATAACATAAAAATTGAAAAGATGTAAGGGGTTTGGGGGGATTTCGGCATGTTGCAAAAAAAAAAAAAAAACCGGGATTTGTGGGTTTTGTACAAAAAGCAACTCTCCACTAATTCAACTCTTGATTAGCTCATAAATATGTATCGGCGTTTCACCTAAAGATAATTCGGGGGTTTTATCGGCTTGCGATAGGGTGAAATTTCCTTTGTCATAGTTTACGGAGAAATTAAAATATTTCAAAATATCGCAACCAAAAAGGCTTCTCAAATTTGTTTTGGGGGCAAAGAAAACCCTTACATTTTGAATCTCCCTGTCGCCGAATTTAATTGAAACATTCTCAATAAATCTAAGCTCCAAATCCCCGCCGCCCGTTGAAGCCGAACCTTTGAAAATTTTGCATTTTTGCAGTTGCTCTTGCGTGTAGCCCAAATTTTTTAAATCAGTAAGGCTCAAAGTCGTAAAATCAGAAGCCGTGTCCAATTTAAAATAAACCGATTTGAGCGACATTCTGTCGGCGGTCATAACTTTTGCACGAAACACAATCCTACCTAAACCTGATGGTTTAAACTCAATTTTAATCGATGTCATTTCTGAATAACCCCCCTATCTGCGGGGTATCATCAAAGCCTTCTCCGACCGTTGTTTCCCCCATAGTCCCCAATTTGTCCAGCTCTCTCATTTTTTCTAAAGCCGAGTCGTGATTAGGGTAAACTCCGTAAATATCCCCAAAGATTTTACAGCCGTCATAACCCTCATCATATCCTAAGTTTACAGCAACAAAAAATTGCTTCGGATATTTCATATCAGCCTCATCAAGCCACATTCTTTCCATAGCCATATACTTTACCTCCTGTTTTTGTATTGCATTTTATATTTATTATAGTATATTTTTGATGGAAAGTCAAGTTTTTTTATATAAAACCCCTTGAACACACAAACAATGCGTTCAAGGGGTTTTTAACCTATCCTCTGACAATAATCGCTACCCTAACCGTTTTCCCGCCCGCTGTTGCGGAGATGAAAGCAGAGCCGCTTTCTTTTGCCGTAACCGTGCCGTTTGCCGAAACTGCCGCAATGTTTGCGTTGCTTGAACGCCATTGCGGTTGCGTTCTTGAATTAGCGGGGGACATGATTGCGCCTAACTGCAATGTGTCGCCTTTTCTGATTGAAATGGATATGTCGGTTATTTGGTCTGCGGGGGTGTCGGGTTTGAATGATACGCCAATCCGACATCTGCCCGAAGTCATTCCC
This sequence comes from Oscillospiraceae bacterium, assembly GCA_009777725.1. GTDB lineage: Bacteria > Bacillota > Clostridia > Oscillospirales > Ruminococcaceae > UBA946. The sequence continues at coordinate 3,588 of WRLG01000029.1, forward strand.
CATTTTATACTCTGGCTACCTGCAGTTACATAGCTATTATTAACTCTAAAATAGTAAGTACCTCCTTTAAGAGTATACCTTGACGTTCCGACCGCTTTTTCGGAGTTTCTATTCCATTTCAAATAAACATTGTTAGTTGAGTTGTAAATATCTCCAACAGTAGCTTCCGTTTTATTAGGCTTTATGTACACACCATCTTTGTCATATAATTCAAGTGCAGTATATTCCAAGGTTGAATCAAAGCTTATTGCAAGCTCTCCTGTTTCGGGGATTTCAATTTTGTAATCTAAAACCTTGTGGTTGTTAAATATTACCGTCGTTGACTTGCCGGGTTCAAACGGGGTCGCCTTGTCAAACCAAGTTTCGCTTGCTCCTGCATTAACCGCCGCCAATGACAAGACCATAATAGTCGATACCCAAAGTGAGAAAATGCGTGAAAATTTCTTCTTCATAAAAAAATCACCTTTCAATGTAAATTTCCGCCTTAATTTATACTATAAATAGGCATATTTACATTATATCATAACAAAAGTATCCTGTCAAGCGTTTTTCTACTTTTAATATGTTTTTATTATTGAAAATTTAACGTACAATGAATATAGGAGGCGATAATATTGTACGTTGATTATGTTGAGGTAGGGCGGCGGATTGCGAAGCGGCGCAGGGAATTGGGCTATAAGCAGTGGTTTGTAACCGAAAAGGCTAATTTAAGCGATAAATATCTTTCAAATATCGAGCGGGGAAAATCCGTAATGAGCATTGACGTTTTAATGAGGCTCTGCCAAGCTCTCGAAATAACCCCCGATTACCTGCTGACAGGGGCGTTGGAAAATAAAACCGCCAATGATTTTGAAAATATAATATCTGAAAAAATACATAGCCTTAATCAAGCCAAATTAAAATTAACCTTAAGCTTTATCGATTGGGTTTCGGAGCAAGAGCTTTAGGGGGCTTTTCGACACATTCTTTACGGCTGAATTTCGGATTTTTCATTGAGATTTTTAAAATATTTTTTAAATGTACTAAAAAATTTTGTTTTACACTTGACAAACATTGCAAAGCATGGTATAATCATATTCATTGTAAGGCAAGTTGTTGCCGGGCAATGTATCATTGTTATGTGCGCTGATAGCTCAGCCGGATAGAGTAACTGGCTACGAACCAGTAGGTCGGGGGTTCGAATCCCTCTCAGCGTGCCAAATAAAACAGCACTTGCATTTTAAGCAGGTGCTGTTTTTTTATGCCGCGCGAAATTTAAGGGTCGCGCCTATAGATTCGGGCAACATAATCCTCCAAACTACAAATAATCCGATATATGCCTTTTAATTTCATCGATTTGCTTATTTATTTTAATAAAAACCTCTGCAATCAGCGGGTCGAAGTGTTTGCCTGCGCCATCCTTGATAATCTCAACGGCTTCCTCGTGAGTAAATGCTTTTTTATAAGGACGCTCCGAAACAAGGGCGTCATAAACATCAATTACCGCCATAATGCGCCCGTGCAGGGGAATGTCCGTCCCCTCTAAGCCGTACATATATCCCGTGCCGTCCCAACGCTCGTGGTGGTAGGCGGCGATTAATTTGGCGTTGTGCAAAAATTCCGCATTCCCCGTTCTTTGGATTGCTTTATCAATAATATATTCGCCCTGCGAAACGTGGGTTTTCATAACTTCAAATTCTTCGTCCGTCAGCCTGCCGGGCTTATTTAAAACCGTGTCCGAAATGCTTATCTTCCCTACATCGTGCAGGCGCGCCGAGGAAGTTACAAGCTCTAAATCCCAGCCGCGCATCTCATCGGCGTAAACGCCTTGGGCGAGCATGGCGTCTGTTAATGTTTTCATATAAACCGTTGTCCTGTCAATATGACCGCCCGTGTTTTTATCGCGGCTCTCGACAATATCCGCTAAGGTATACACAATCCCGTTTTGCAGCATAATCAGCTGCTCTGTTTTTTCGACAAGCTGCGCCGTGCGCTCGCGGATAAGCTCGTCAATGTGCAGGTGGTTCTTAATTCGGTTTAAAAGCACGGGGTGCGAGAAGGGCTTTAATATAAAATCTACAGCCCCAAGCTCGATTCCGTAAGCCTCTGTCGCCGTGTCCGTCAAGCCCGTTAAGAATATGACGGGGATATTCGAGTGTGCTTTATCGGCTTTAAGTATTTTCAGCACCTCAAAGCCGTCCATTTTAGGCATTTCAACGTCTAATAAAATCAAATCGGGAACAATCTTATTCAAAGCCTTAAACATCTGCTCCGCAGAGGATAAAGCAACTACCCTGTATTGCCCCCCCAAAGCCTCCTCGGCGGCTGTGAGATTTGTGGTATTATCATCGACTACAAAAATTGTTTTTCTCATATATTATACTCCTTACCACCTCTTAATAACTGCGCTTATCCTTTACGTTAAGCGACCTTATCAGCCTCAGCGTCATAAAATGCCTTATATTCAGCTCTACCTTTTCAAGCAGAAGCTTTTCGTCAACCGGCTTTAATATAAAATCACATGCTCCCAATTCTACAGCGGCAGACATATTGTCCATCGTCCCTTCGGAGGTAAGGAAAATGATTGGCGTTTCTTCGTGAGCCGGGAGCGAGCGTATTACGGGGATAAGGTCAAAACCGCTTAATACAGGCATATTGCAGTCCAGCACAAACATATCCGGCGTTACCAGCTTCAGCGTTTCTTTTAAAGCCTCGGGTTTCGGGAGGGTGTATACGTTATAGTTATAACGCAACGCTTCATGCACTGCCTTTAATATACTCGGCGTGTCGTCAACCGCCAATATAATCGGCTTATTTGCCTTTTGTTCATCAATGTTAAACTGGTATTCGATTCTGTCAATCAGCTTTTCGTCCGAAAAGGGCTTAAAAACGATGTCCACCGCGCCGAGCCCCATCCCTTTAACCACGCTGGAGCGTTCCCTGTTACCCGTCAAAAATATAACAGGTATTTCCGTGTAATCGGGGTTGGATTTCAGCCGCTTAATGGCTTCAAACCCGTCCGTTCCGGGCATGTTAATATCCAGCAGAATTAAATCGGGGACTATGTTTTCAAGAAGTGAAAACATCTTTTCGGTTGATTGCGCGGGGTAAACCTCATAACGGTCTTTGAGCCTGTTTTTTATTGCAATCAAGCTATAGTTTACGTCATCAACGTATATAATTTTTCTTCGCTGATTACTCATATATGACATCCTTTCTAATTTAAATAGGAGAGCCTTTGCGTTATTTCCTCAAAATTGATTATATCGACATTTTCTCTCAGCCACAGCGCAAGCCCATCGTCCGCCGTGTAGCGATAAGCGTCTATTTCGTCCATTGCCGCGTCCGCCCCGTCCATATCATAGACCTTGCAGGCGGCAAGGAGCTTTAAGAGCGTTTCATCATCCGGCTTTAGCTTTTCCGGCTTGGCGGTTTCATTGGCGGAGCGGAATATGTCGTCCAGAGAATCAAGCAATCCGTGCGCGGCTTCAAGGAAATCACTGTTGTGCTGTGTTACGTAGTCTAAATCGCCGCTTGCCGCCGCCGCTTCAAGAGCCTTAGCCTTTTGACCGATTTGCTCCGCGAAAATATCAAAGCTTGCACCCTTAATCCCGTGAACTGTTATTTTATAGTCTGCAAGCTCATCTTGACCGACAGCCTCTATTGTCCCCAGCATAGCGCGGACACTTCCCGCGTATGAGCGGAGGATTTTCAGATACGTTTCCTCATCGCCGTGGTAGCGTTCCAAGCCCTTGATTATATCCAAACCATCGATTTTTTTACTTGAAACAAGCGAAGCTTTCGGCGCGGTACAGCTTTCAATATAGTCGGCAATTGCTTTTTCGGCTTCTTCAAATTCGCTTGGCAGAATAAGCTCTAAAAGCTCCTCCAGAAATTCCCGCGTTTGTTTAGAGCATCCTCCTTGCTTGATTTCCTCAACAGCGTCCAAAGCACCCTTTCGATTATAATCGGCGCACATATCCCGTATAACAGAAAGCTTTGCCGCCAGCCCCTCACTATCCGCGCAAGTGTCGCCGTCATCATCGACTGATTTTGTTTTCATCTCCGTTTCTTTGAGAAGCGCGCCGAGGCTTTCTAAAAATTCGGGAGCTAAAGCCTTTATAGATTCAATATTTTGGGCGCGCCCATCATACTCCAGCGTTCGCGCCGATTCGGAAAGCTCCGCCTCCCCGATATTGGCAAGCGCGCTCTTGATACCGTGGACGGTGATTATGAATTGCTTTAACCCCTCCTCCGTCTCAAATTCGGATTTTGAAAACAGCTCACTCAAAACCGCCAGAGCTTTCGTTACGTCACGCATAAAGGAGCTTAGCATTGCCGCATCCATATGCCTCTCGGGCTCGGCATCAACTGCCGCTCTGCCAACCTGCCGTCCTGCGGCTTCTATCACCTCCGGCGGCTGTTTATCGCGGACCAGCTTATTTAAGACGGCGTTCAAATTCCGCACATCTATCGGCTTGGAGATAAAGCCATCGAATCCGTTTTGCAGAAACATATCCGCCTGCCCCGCCATAGCGTTTGCGGTTAACGCCACAATAGGCTCTTTATAGCCCATTTCACGGAGTAGTTTTGTTGCCTCTATGCCGTCCATTTTAGGCATCATATGGTCCATAAATATAATGTCGTAGGTTTTGCCGCTTCTTACCTTGTCAAGGGCTTCAAACCCGCTTAAAGCAGTGTCTGTTTTAATTTTATACGGCTTCATAAGCCCCTGCGCCACATACAAATTCGTCTCCACATCATCGACAATTAAGACACTTCCGTAGGGCATCGGTTCGCGGGCAATGGCAGCCCTTTTCCTCTGCGACATATAGCGCATACGGAATTGGCTGAGGCTCTCCGCCGCCTCCTTGCCCAGCGTTTCACAGCCCGCCGTTCCCTGCGGCAGGAGCACGGTAAAGGTTGAGCCCTTATCCGGCTCGCTTTCAACAATAATTTCGCCGTTCATAAGGCTAAGCAGGCGATTGGTGATGGTCATGCCCAGCCCCGTGCCTTCAATCGTGCGGTTCGTGCCGTCATTAAAGCGAGAATATTCCTCAAATAACCTGTTTACCTGCTCCTTTGTCATTCCGCGCCCTGTATCCTTTACAATTAAAACAAGAAGTGCGGAATCCTTTTTCTCGCTTAATTGGGCATCGACCTTTAGCGTTATCTTTCCCGTATCCGTATATTTGAAAGCGTTAGACAGCAGGTTGTTTAAAATCTGCTTAATTCTAAGCTCATCGCCGACCATTTTCGAGAGCACGTTTTCATCAACCTGAAGCTCAAATTCTATGGGCTTATCACCGTTCCTCATCGTATTCAGATTGATTGCATCGTTGATGAGGCTTGCTAAATTATATTGCGCCGGGAAAATATCCAGCTTGCCTGCCTCTATCTTTGAAAAGTCCAGTATATCATTGATAATGCCGAGAAGCAGTTCACAGGAGTTGTGAATCCTGCTTAGCTTTTCCATTGTTTCGTTTGAAAGCGATTCGTCCTGCATTAATATCTCTATAATGCCCCAAATCGCATTCATCGGCGTGCGGATTTCGTGGCTCATATTCGCAAGGAAGGCTGATTTTGCTTGACTTGTCATCTCCGCCTCGGCGCGCTCCTTTGCCAGCTGATGTATGTTGGTAACGTCCTGTATAATCTCTATAAAACCCGCAGGCTCTCCCTCCACACTCCTCAAAATTTCAACATCCGCTTGATAAGAAGATTCGCCTCGGTTGAAAAAAGTTTGCTTCGTGCCGCGCACGGCACATGCCGCGCCGCATTTTTCAGTGCCGCATATCTCTAGCCGGCATATACTGCGGCAAGGCTTTCCTATTATTTCCTCCCGCTTCACGCCCAAAAAGCCTTCGACCGCCTTATTTGAAAAGCTGATGCACATATCAGAATCGACGACCTTCACGGGCAGCGGAATCGCATCAAGAATGGATTTATACCAATGCGCGTTCGCTTCAATTTTCGCCATAGAATCCGCTATATCGCGCTCCATCCGCTTCTGCGCCGTTATATCCCTCAAAGCACCGGCAACTCTCAGCGGCACTCCGTCGGCATCCCGTCTGGTTGTGCCCAAGGCATGAAAATTGCGGTATTCGCCGCTTTTCATCATAAGGCGACATTCAATATCATAAGGATTTCTGCCGGAGCGGTCGTTTACATGCTCCGCAAAGGCATTAAGAACCCTTGCCCTGTCATCGGGGTGAATCCGTTCGCTCCAGCTTTGAAGCAGGTTGGGAAAATCACTCTCGGAGCTAAAGCCCAGCATACGGCGGAATTCCTGCGACCATGTAAATTCATTGCTCGGATTTACGGGGTCTTCGCTCAGCACCTCCATATCCCACAGCGCGATATTGAGCGCGTCGTTTGAGAGCTTATATTTCATGATGTCATATTCGTTTGCGTGGAACTGCTCAATCAGCTTGATTTGGTTTAACACTCTGATTCTGACCAGCGCGGAGGAAAACGGCTTTGTTATGTAATCCGCCGCTCCCAAGGAAAAGCCTTTTTCCTCATCATCGGCGTCACTCAGCCCCGTGATAAATATAACGGGGATATTCGCTGTTTTTTCATGGCTCTTTAACGCGGCAATCGCCTCGTAGCCGTCCATTTCGGGCATAATCACATCGAGCAAAATAACATCCGGCAGGAATTTTTTCGCCGCCTCAACCCCTGCTTTACCGCTCTTCGCTACATAGATGGTATATGTAGACTGCAATATGTGCGTAAGCGCGATAATATTTGATGTTTCATCGTCCACAATCAATATACTGTTATTCCTTACTTCAAGCATATTATACCCCTTTACACTCTATATTTCACACCATGCAATTGTAAACTGTAAACTACAGCCTAAGCTTAAAGTCTTTAAGAGCCTCCGCCGCCGCCGCAAAATCATAATCCTCAATTCGGCGCGCAAGCTCCTCCGTTCCGTCAATCGCTCTGATTTCATCAAGCAAATCCACACACTCGGGGGATAATTTTTCAAGCAATCTCTCCAGCTTTTCAAGCAGTTCGCCTGTCTGCTCGGAGGTTAAGGCTTGCTTCGCGCTCTGTGCTCCGCTCAAATCAAGCAGAGGGCTCAATTCCTCCAGAACCAATGCCAGCTCGTTTTCAAGCAGTTTCATTTTTTCGCTCGGGATTGAGGCGACCCCGCCCCTGAGCAGATATTCTACTTCTGCGGCGGCATCCCGCAGCTCTGTCTTGCCGATTAAGCCCGCGCTTCCTTTAAGGGTATGCGCCAGCCTGTGTGCAAGCTTTATTTCGCCCGTCTGAACCGCTTGGGCAATATCGCTGTATGCCGCCCGATTATTCTTAGCGAAGCTTTTTTGAAGCTTCCTTTGCAATTCATCGTCCGATTTATGCGTATTCTTTGCGGGAGTGCTTGCAAGGGGCAGGTGCTTCATAAGCAAACTCCATAATTCCTGCGCCGTAAAGGGCTTGCCCAAGTGCTCGTATATGCCGTGCCTTTTGTATTTTTCCAAATCGCTGACCATGATATTAGCCGTCATCGCGACGATGGGCGTACCCGTATTCAAGGCGGTGATTTGCCGTGTAGCCTCAATCCCGTCCATGAGCGGCATGAACATATCCATAAATATCAAGTCAAAGGGCTTATCGCCTCTTTGCTGACGTTCGCGAACCATGTCAACGCCTGCTTTTCCGTTTTCAGCCGCCTCCGTCTTTACGCCGACACGTGCCAGATGCTCACATATGACGTCCCTGTTCATCGAGTTATCATCGCATATTAAAGCAAAGCCGTTAAAATACGGTTTTTCCGTGAATTTAAAGCTGGAGCGTTCCGGCTGGGCATCAAGCGAATCGACAAGCGCAAAGACAATCTCAAAGGAAAAGGTGCTTCCCTTTCCGGGCGCGCTTTCAACGCGCAAAGCTCCGCCCATCAGCTCTAATAAATTTTTAGCGATTGTCAGCCCCAGCCCCGTGCCGCCGTAGTTGCGGGTGGTGCTGGAATCGGCTTGTATAAAGGGCTCAAAGATTTTTTCCGTTTGCTCGGCGGTCATGCCTATGCCGCTGTCCTTGACCTCAAAATATACGGAGGCTTGATTATGAGCCAATATTTTAACCTTTGATGAAAGCGCAACGATGCCGCTGTCGGTAAATTTTACCGCATTGGAGAGAAGATTTATAAGCGTTTGATAAAGCCTTACGGGGTCGCCCATCAATTTTTTCCCCGTCAGCGGTTCGGCGCAGATGCGGAAATCAAGCTCCTTTTCCTTCACGCTCGGCATAATAACCGAGCGGCACTGCATAAAAACACTGCCCAAATCAAAGGGGGTTCGCTCCAGTTCCAATTTGCCCGATTCGATTTTTGATATATCCAAAATATCGTTTATAATATGTAAAAGCCATTTTGTGCTGTCTGTAATTTTATTGAGGTATTCTTTTGCTTGAATGGTTATATCACTGTCCAGAGCAAGCTCTGCAAAGCCGATGATGCTGTTCATGGGGGTTCGGATTTCGTGGCTCATATTAGCAAGGAAAGCAGATTTGGCAAGGTTTGCGGTTTCTGCGGCATTGCGCGCCTCGCGGCGTTCCGCGCCCGAAATCGCAAGTGCCATTAAATCGGCTAAGGAGGAAGCGAAATTTTGCTCTTCTATCGTCCATACGCGCTCTTCGGGGTATTTTTCACTTCTATCCTGCTCAACGCAGACCGCCCCCGCCAGCTTGCCGTCAATCCTTATGGGAACGTCAAGTATAGCGCATAGTGCCGGAGCGTATTCGTCCACCATAGCGGACCATATGCGGGAGGTGCGGGTATTGTTTGTAATAATAAGCCGCTCCGACTCGAAAACTTCCACGTATTCTTTACTGCCCATCAAATCAAAATCACTCTGAATTAAAAATTCGTCTGCGGCTCTGTCATAGCAGGATACGCTTTGGAGAAGGTCGCCCTTTTCCGATGCTCTCCAAACGCCGATGCGGTTTACGTTCAATGCGGCACATCCCTCGCGCGCGATAATATCCGCGGCATCCTTTAAAATTCCGGCGGAGATGGTAGGCGACTTGGTGATTTTTGCCAATGCTCCGCTCAGTTCGCCCGCGTATATGTAATTGTATGCCCGCTTTTTCTTTTGGGAGCTTTTCATATACAAAACCGTAGCCGAAACAATTATCAGCAAAATCAGTATAGATACACCTACTATCCACGGTCTTTGAGCCTGCGCCAGACGTATTCTGTAGTCGTAGGTACGCCTGAGCCAATGCCCCGAAATCGTCTCAACATCTATTACATGCAGAGCCTTGTCAACGATTGAGCAAAGAACCACCGCTTCATTATTAAATCCAAAGCTTGTTTCAAAGCTGTGGTTAAACACAAAGTTAGCCTTATAGCCCGCTGTTTCTTGATAATGCGTCAGATACAAAAGACCGCTCAAATAGGTCATCGCCATATCAACCTCCCCAAGCATCAAGGCTTCAAGGGCGGCGTTCCTGCTGTCGTATACCACAACATCATTGTGGTCCGGAAACCATTGCAAAAAAAGCTCGGCTAGGGCGGTATCCTTGCTCAAACCCACCCTTACGGACAATATGTCCGTAATATCAATATTAGGATAATCAACCTTTGAAATTAAGGCGGCTTGGTCCTTAAAGAAGCGCGAATCGGTCCATATAAACCGCTCCTCCCGCTCGGGCATGTGAAGCAGTTCTGAAATCATTAACGCCTCTCCGCTTTCAAGCATCCGAATCAGTTCGCTCCAATCGTCGTCTATGCTGTTAACCACCTCAAATTTAAAGCCCGTAAATGCCTCTATCTCGGCTAATACGTCAAAGGCGATTCCCTGCCATTCATTTTCGCGGGTGTTATAGAAGCTTATGGGGTAGTTATCATGCTCTGCCAGAAAAGGGATTGTACCTTGCGAGTGAATATATTCTATCTCCAAATCATCAAATTTCATGAACAGCTTATTTCTCAAATATTCATGGTAGCCTTGAACATAAAGCTCGTTTAAATATCGCTTAGCATCCCCCTCCAGAGCCTTTTGCGTGACGGATATGATTGCTTTAAGCGCGGGGTTTTGCGTGGTAAGGGAAACGGGGGTGTAGATAAGCGGCAAAAAAGCCGATGCTTCAACGTCACCGTAAGCATCAAAAACCGCCTCTGCCGTGCCCTCGGCAATAAGCGCGTCGGCTTCGCCGTTTTTCATAAGCTGATAAGCATCTATATATTCTGCAACATAAATCGGCTCAAATTCTTCGCTCGCACTGTTTAAAATCTTTTCAATCGTCGCGGAGCCTTCAAGGAGAGCGTAGCGCGGCAGACGAAGCTTTCTTATTTCCGAAAGCGGCTCTCCGTCCGTCAAGCGTATGTATTTTACTGTTCGATAAGCAATCGCATCGGTCATATAATAAATTTTACGCCGCTCCTCGTTGACCGTCAGAGTACCCGTAAAGTCAACGGAGAAGTTTTGAAGCCCGTCCAGCAGGCTTTGCCATGTATAATGCTCCAGCTTAAATTCAATACCGAACAAGCCGGACATCCATTCGCAAAAAAGTGCTGAATATCCTTGTATTTCACCGTCCTTACCCAGAAAAGCCTCGGTATTGGGCATCATTCCGAAAACGAAAGAGTCTGTTTTTTCGCGCAGAGCCTCAATATCGGCGATTTCCTCGGCGGTAACGCCCGGAATGTCGCGGTAGGAGCTATAAGGCGTGGAAGCACGCGGTTCTTCGGGTAACGGCGGCTTGGCGGCACTTTTACAGCTTGAAAGAGCGGTTAAAAGCAATATTACGGAAAGCAGGGCACTTATCGGCTTGCGAATCGCTTTCATGGTTCGTCCGTCCTCCCCGTTACTTTTTAAATCCGTATGCCGTAATTATACAACATTTCGTCTTATTTGTCAAGTAAAAACAATAGCGCGGCGAAAATATCCAGCTCACGGCGAGTTTTCCGCCCCGCGCCTTTAAGTCTTTTCATGATGTACTCCTTTTTCCTGCAACCTTATCAAAGTCCAAATTCCCGCCGAAAATATCAAGCGCGCTTCCGACTGTGAAATCAAGCCTGCCGTTGCCCAGTTCCCTAAGCGTTTCAATATCTTCAAAGGAGGCGATTCCTCCGGCATATGTTACGGGAAGCCCGCGGTATGAGCCTAAAAGAGCCGCTAACCCGCGCTCAATCCCGAGAGCCTTACCCTCTACGTCTACAGCGTGAACCAAAAACTCATCGCAGTATTCCGCGAGGGTTCCAAGCGTGCTTAAAGTCACCTTAACGGGAGTAAATTTTTGCCACCTGTCGGTTACTATATAATAGTCATCGCCTTTTTTGCGGCAGGACAAATCAAGGACAAGCCTTTCCTTACCCGTGACAGCCGCAAGCCGTTTCAAATTATCAAGGTTAAAAGAGCCGCCGCTGAAAACATAGGAGGTCACAATTACATGAGAAGCACCCGCGTTTAAAAAATCTTCGGCATTTTTATCGTTTATGCCGCCGCCGATTTGCAACCCGCCGTCAAAGGCTTCCAGCGCACCGAACGCTTGACGTTTACATTCGGGGTAATACGCCGAGCCCTCTTTATTTAGGATGATGACATGCCCGCCGTGCAGTCCGCGTTCCTTATACAGGCGCGCATAATAGCCCGCGTCCCTATCGGACACGAAGTTATCAAGAGCAAAATTATCCTTATCGGAAAGGCTTCCGCCGACAATCTGCTTAACCTTTCCGTTATGAATGTCTATGCAAGGTCTGAATTTCATAAAAGCCGCCCCCTGTTTTTTGCGTTATGATTATTATATATTGTTTTTTAGGGGGTGTCAAGGGGTTTGTTTGGGCTTTTTTCGTAAAAAACAGGGCAGTCTTTGGGAGACTGCCCTGTTTAGAAGTATACAAGTTCTAATATTTGACTATTTTCTGCAAATATATTATAATTTCTCTTAGACATATTTTAGGAGGATTATAACACATGTTTGAGGCTCAAATTTAACTTCCGTGGAGGTCTGATAAACTCGCTCAAACATGTTGCAATTGCCGTTCAAGGGTTTGACCTTTTCATGGTGATTTTGATGTTACCTAATTCGGTGTATTTACAGCAATCACAATTGAAAGGTTGCTATATGTATTGTTCTTGTAATCCTCAACGGCGATATTATAAACGCCGCCGTGGCTCTTTCCGAGAGCATCTACCGTATCGGTAAATGTAACTATCGGTTTAATTGCTATGTCGTAGCTTGGATGCTCCATCTCAATTTCAAGCCGGAGATTACTCCCCCCGTTATAAAGCTTGATTTCTTGACCTAAGAAACGGCTTAAGTGGCTAAGCTCGCCTTTCTTAATGGTTGCATAAGTTTCCTTATCATCTTTTAAAATGATACTTGCCGTGCTTCCGCAAGCGGAATTTGCATAAATCATCATTCGCTGCCCTTTTGATATTTTAGGTAATGTGCAGCTTGAAGATACTTTTTTTGCCATAACTTTTTACCTCCTGTATAATTATCAGTTTCCTTACCGAACCTCCACGAAAATTAAATCCGAGCCTCAAAATTGTAATGTATAATTATATTATACACGAAACTACAACCCTGTCAAGCACTTTGTGGAATTCGGTCGTATTTTGTGGAATTCGGTCAAAAATCTCCTTAATTTACCAAAAAACACCCTCAACTCCGCTCCGCAAGATAAAGCCCCACCCTGCTTTGAATTACAGCGGCAGCTTCCTCGGCGGATTTTTGGGCGGTAAAGAAGTATTCGGATTCTTCTGATATTATATTGAGAATTCTTTTGTCATACAGTGTAAAGTCAGTAACCGCGTATATGAGTTCAAGAATTCTCTCATTATCATCATCGGTATTAAATTCAATGTTAGGAGTTACTTTGGTGAAGTTTCTTTCTACTAAAACGGAATCTTGGCGCGGCTCGCCTTGTGAATAGTAGCCGCTTTTTGATTCTTCCGCAAGCCTTAGAATCTCAGATTTTTTTACGGGGAATCCAAAGAAAAGAGCTCCTCCGCCTCCATTAACCATATTCCTGTTAAAGCCGGAATCCTCTTGATAATCGGTTAGCAGGAATTTTATCAGTTCCCACGCGCCATTCGGCTCTTTAGCTTGTGATGATATAGCAAAGAGACTTCCCGCTATCCCGTAAGAGCCGATTGAATTACTGCTTTCGGGATAACCGATAAATGTTATCTCCTCCCCGAAATATGCCTTTTCCCATAATTTAAGCCCGTAAAAATCCCTAACATCCGTCATTAAAAGCAATGGGTTTCCTTGGCTTAAATCAGATGTAGACGTGTAATCCGACAATTCATGCTCAATTCGATTAACAAATTCCAGAACCTCTATGAAATTTGAGTTTGTAAAATTGCAACTTCCGCTTTTTAAATTGACATAATCATTGAATTGTCCCTTAACCATAGCTGAAAGTATATCTTGTTTAGACAATGTCATTCTCTCGTCAGCAAACGGCATAATCCCTGCGGGTTGTTTTGTTGCAAAGCTTTTAAAATCTTCCCACTTCCAGCCTTTTTGAGCACCCACATCTGCTGTTTTCCCATTGATTGTTTCTATAGTAAATGAAGCTGTTCCGACAAAAAGTTTACCATCGGTTTCAAGAGCATTGAAAACATTCGGTAGATAGTCAGCCCTGTTAAAATCGGAGTCGTTATCCATAAATTCATATAAATCTGCAAAAGCACCTCTTGAAATGTAGCTTGAAATCGGTAATTTTCCGCCTTTTGAAGAGCCCGGCAAGATAACATCGGGAACATCTCCGGCGGCAATATCGGCGTTAAACTTAGTTATAGCTCCGTTTGAATCTATTTCATCGTAATCCATATACGAAACGGTCTTTACGCGATATTCAGGGTTGCTCTTATTAAAGTCAGATATAGTTTTCGCAACATCTTTCCAAACGCCGAAATCAGCAACGGTTATGGTCTTTCTCGCAGCCATTGCCGCCTCGTCCTCCGTTATATTCATTTTAATTAGATTTAATTTATTATTAGAGCTTTGGGTAAGAGAGTATACATATTCATTACCGAACACAACCGCGTATTTTCGCATTGCCTCACCGATACCGCGCAGCTCCCAATCAATCAGCGCGGTGTTTGAGTCGGTTTCCAGAGTGTAACCATAAATAATGTCATCACTGCATCGCAATAGGTCGTAAATTTCGTTGCCGGTATTAAAGTGAACGTCTTTGTTATTTTCCGCGCTTAAATTCCATTTTGGGGCACTGTTAGTCAATGGGAATACGAATTTTTCAAATGATGCAATGCCTGTGTCGGAAATGGTTTTCAGTAACAGCCGCCTATCAAACAGCCTGTATATGCCCTCTGCCTTATTGTTATTATGATTACGAATTTGGTCGGCTAATTCCCCGCTTTCGTCAAATACGTTGATGACTACTTCCCTTTCTCTGCCGCCGTAGCTTGAATATAAATAAAAGTAATTCTCGTCAGCGAATAGCGAATCCCAAGATATATCGTTTGAGCTTGTTTTCAGTTCAATCGTATTAATAAGCTCATCCGATTGCTTATCAAAACAATGCAAATAAAATTCAACCCGAGACTCAAGCTCATTGTAGCAACTGCTAAAAAGCCAGACCTTACCTTGAAAATCAACATCCGTCGCGATAACGCTATGATTTAAAGGAATTTTAGGTGTCATTTCATATAACGATTCCCCTTCAGAGTTAAATGTTAAAATCGTAGTAATTAATTCACCGTCTTTATAAAGAGAACCAATAAGAATCATCTCGTCCTTAAAACGTGAAAAATATTCAATTCTATCAATATCAATATTTGCCTTAACCATCTTAAAAGGAGGCACGCTCTCAACAGGCTCATAAAATTTTTGCCCCTCCCCTCCGCGGCAAGAGCCCAGGGGCAAGGCTATTAATATTGATAAAATAAGAGTTAACGTCTTTTTAATATACATGTTTGTGAAGATTTCCCTTCTATATTAATGTAAGAAAATAGTAATTCAATAAGCTTGGTATTTCATTGATTATACCAAGCTTATTGAATTTATTTGTATCTTTTTTTCATTATTATAAAAATATTTCGCAGCTACAAGTTAATCATACCACTTAATCCAAACCTTGTCAAGCACTTTGTTGAATTCGGTCATATTTTGTGGAATTCGGTCAAAAATTCCCTTAATTTACCAAAAATCAGCCGCCACGCCCCAATCTGCCGCCTTTTAAATCTTTTTTAATTTACCCTATAATCAGACAGTTTTTTAACCCGACAGGTTGTATAATGATTAGTATGAACCGCCGAGGGACAGGGGTGACGGGCTTGTATGTTTACCTTGACATACTTATCATAACGAGTATTTACATAAACTTTTTTTTATTGAAAGCCGCGGCGAAAATAACCCACGCCGATTTGAAAAGCGGCAAATGCGTTTTAGGGGCTTTGGCGGGCAGCTTGTTTTCGCTTGTAATACTCCTGCCGGAGCTTAGCTTTTTTTTGCTTACGCTTATACGCCTGCTCGGTGCTGCCGCTACGGTATATACCGCGTTCTGCGGCAAGCCCCTGCGGGAGATATGCAGGAACATTTGGGTGTTTTTCTTTGTAAGCTTTCTCTTTGCAGGTGTGGAATACGGGTTGGCAATGCTTTTGGGCGGCGGGGCGAGTGTCTGGCACAATTCGGTTTTGTATATTGACATATCCTTGGCGGTCCTCACTGCGTCCACGATTATATCATACGCGGCAATATCACTATTCCGCCGATTTTTAGACAGCAAAAATGACTTTGACGGCAAATATCTAATAACGGTATACAAAGGCGATGAAAAAGCTGAGTTTAAGGCGATTTGCGACACATGCAACAACCTTACCGATTCCTTCAGCGGCAAGCCTGTAATTGTTTGCGGCAAGGAAAGCCTAAAACCTATTTTTAACGGCGGCGAACTTGAAGGCATATTGCGCTTTGCGGCAAATTCGGACAATGCCCTGCCGTCGTATACGGGCTGGCGTTTGATACCTTTTAATACGGTTAATTCAACGGGTTTGCTCCCTTCGTTTCTGCCGAGCAGGGTGTATATAAAAAACTTAAACACAAGGCGGGTAAAATACACCGCCGCATACATTGGCATAGTCGAAAAGGATATGGAGTACGCTGTATTTAATCCTAAAATATTGTAGGAGTATACTATGAGGTTAGTTGAGAAGATTACAATTTGGGTTGCAACAAAACTGCGTTTTCCCCGCAAACCCAAGGATATACATTATATAAACGGAAGCGAAACGCTCCCCCCGCCCCTTTCAAGGGAGGAGGAAGAGCGGGTATTTTCAATGCTTGAAAGCAACGGCGAGCGCGCTAAGCAAATATTGATTACGCACAATTTGAGGCTTGTCGTTTACATCGCGAAAAAGTTTGAATCAACGGGAATCGGCATTGAGGATTTGGTATCAATCGGCACTATCGGTCTTATAAAAGCTGTCAACACGTTCAGTCCTGATAGAAATATTAAGCTTGCCACATATGCTTCCCGCTGTATTGAGAATGAAATTCTTATGTTTTTGAGGAAATCATCGCAATATAAAAATGAGGTTTCAATTGATGAGCCGCTTAATATGGATTGGGACGGAAACGAGCTTCTGCTGTCGGATATATTAGGCACAGAGGAGGATGTTGTCAACGGCGGCATTGAGAGCGAAGCTGAAAAGGGAATCCTCATAGACGCAGTCAACAGACTGCCGGAGCGTGAACGCTCAATTATGAGGATGCGCTTCGGGCTTTTAGACGGCAAAGAAAAAACCCAAAAGGAGGTAGCAGATTTAATAGGAATCTCCCAATCCTACATATCCCGTCTGGAAAAACGCATTATAAAGAAGCTTCGGAGAGAGCTGGAAAAGGTTATTTCGTGAGATGTTGTATGTATTGTATGGTAATTTTTAGGTGAAACAGGGCTGTTTTGTATAAAAATGGGAATACTTTGTAGTTTTTTCCGATTTTATTACAAATTAGCCCTTTTTATTGACAAAAGGTAGTTGAATGGTGTATGATTAATTTTTTTCATGCGTTTGCCGTGAAAATATAAAACCAACTATTGACTTTAAAGAATTTTTTATGTATAATATAATAACAAAGGATAAATTGATTTAATAAGGAGTGCTGAACATGCTTGATAAAGAAAGGCTTCTGAAGGTTTCGGAGATTGACGGCGATAGCATAAGGCAGATGAACATGAGTATGCTCGATACATTTACGATAACGGCGGATTCTTTAATCGATGGCTTTCCGGCTTTGGAGGAGAACATAAAAAACGCGCTGAAAGCCGATGACCGCGATTCGCTGACAAAATACCTCTTAGACCTGCACGATATACTAAGGCAGGTATACGCCGAGAGATTAGCCGAATCATGCCTGAATCAGCTTAACACCATATTCAGCACTGAGTATGATGATTTGCAGGCGTTTGTGGTTTATGCGTTAAAGGCGGTTTCCGCGCTTTCCATTGATTTGCAGATGGCGGGGCATAAGGATATGCCCAAGCTCTACGGCGGCGTTAGTTCGGAAGTCAGCGATGACAAGAAAACCATACTTGCCGTTGACGACAGGCATTTTTTCTTGAACGCCATAAAAAATATGCTCACCGGCACCGGCTATAAGCTGGTTTGCATAAGCTCCGGCATGTCGGCTTTGAATTATCTCGACAACCATAAACCCGACCTCTTCCTCCTTGATATTGAAATGCCCGAGATGGACGGCTACGAGCTGGCGCGCCGCATAAGAGCTTCCGGGCAAACCGCGCCGATTATCTTCCTCACGGGTAACTCGAAGAAGGAGTACGTACTGAAGGCTCTGCAGGCTGGAGCGGCGGACTTTATTGTAAAGCCGGTCACAAAAGACCAATTGCTTGAAAGAATTGTGAAGTACATAAAGCCCGAAGAGACCCAAGTGCCCGATGTGTCCGATACGTCCGATGTGTCTGATGAGCCTGATGTGAACAATCTGCCCGATGAGCCTAGTGTTACCAATGTAACCAATGAACCCAATATGCCAAATGAGCCCGATAATGAATCGGTTGAGAGCTGAGAGCCGAAAGGGGAGATTGGCTTTGAAGAAAAAATTCATTCGTGTATTCCTTGCCGCCGCGCTTTTAGCATCCCTCCTGCCCGGCTGCAGCGAAGCTTTGAGCTCGGAGGGGAATAATGCAGCACCCGGCATATATAGCGACTACCGCGAAATCCCCGGAGTTACGGAGCTCGAGGTCGAGGAAATTGAACGTCTGAAAGCACAGAGGGATTCCTTTTCTTACGGAATGAGCCTAAGCACCGAGGCGTTTTTAGATGAAAACGGGAATGTTGACGGCTTCACGGCACTGGTCTGCGATTGGCTGAGCGGCTTGCTTGGTATTGAGTTTATCCCGTCTGTTCACGGCTGGGGAGAGCTAAAGGAGGGCTTGGAAAACGGAGCGATTGATTTTACGGGAGATATAGCCATAACCGCCGCGCGCCGCGAGGCTTATTATATGACTGAGGCAATTGCCGAGCGGCAGTTGATTGTCGTTAGCTCAAAGGGCTCTCCTCTTTTGGAAGTGAATCAGTCGCCGCGCTATGCGTTTTTAGAGGGTTCAAGCTCCTATTCGCTGGTATCAACTCACCAAGAGGACTTTTCTCCGCTCTTTGCCGAGGATTATTTCGATGCCTTTGAAATGCTGAAAAGCGGGCGCGTCGATGCGATTATTGCGGGCTCAAACGCGAAAGCCGCCTTTGAGGTGCACGAGGGCTTGGAAATCAACTATTTATTACCGATGGCTTTCGCCCCCGTTTCGCTTTCAACCCAAGAATCCGAGCTTGCGCCCGTCATAGCGGTCGTTCAAAAGGCTTTGGACGATGGCTCTATACGGCATTTGGTTAACCTCTACAACCAAGGTAATCAAAAATATATCAAGCATAAATTCCGCTCCCTTTTAAGTGATGAGGAACGAGAATACATAAAAAATAACCCAACTATCCCCGTAGCCATCGAACCCTCCAACTACCCCGTAAGCTTTTACAACAACTTAGAGGGGCAATGGCAGGGAATCGCCATAGATATGATGGACGAGCTGGAGCAGCTTATCGGCATAAAATTTGAAGCGGTAAACAGCCGAAACGAAGAATGGCTAAGCCTTCTGGATGCTTTGGAGACAGGGAGGGCGGCAATGGTCAGCGAGCTTCTCTACACAAAAGAAAGAGAAGAAAACTTTATATGGAACAAAAATAAACTATTTGCCGATTCCTTTGTCCTTATATCAAAAAGTGAGCACTACGATATAAGCGTTAACGAAATCCTTTACACAAGCGTGGGAGTCGTAAAGGGGACGGCTCACGGGGATTTGTTTTTGCAATGGTTTCCCGAGCATCGGCATGTAACGGTATATGAAGATAACCCCGCCGCTTTCGGGGCGTTGGAGCGGGGTGAAATTGATATGCTGATGTCAAGCAGACACCAGCTGTTAAACCTCACGAACTACCGCGAGCAGGTGGGCTATAAGGCTAATTTTATCTTTGCCGCCGAATATGAATCAACCTTTGGCTTCAATAAGAACTATGAGGTGCTTTGCTCGATAATTGACAAAGGGATGGGGCTGATTGATAAGGACGTAATATCCGGGTATTGGATGCGGAAAACCTTTGATTACCGCGTAAAGCTTGCGCGCCAAAGAACGGTATGGATGCTCGGAGCTTCCGCGTTCTTCCTTATTTTGGTGTTTTTAGTATTTCTGTTTTTCCGCAAAAAAAGCGAGGGGCATCGCCTTGAAAGGCTTGTTCATATCCGCACTGAGGAGTTGGAGGAGGCTATAGATGCCGCCGAAGCGGCAAACCGCTCAAAATCCTCCTTTCTTGCAAGCATGTCGCACGAAATACGTACCCCCATGAACGCCGTAATCGGTATGCTGGAGCTTTTAACCCACGAGCCTCTTAACGACCGCCAGATGAACTATGTCAGCGATATTAAGCACTCTGCGGTTTCTTTGCTGTCTATCATCAATGATATATTGGACATGTCTAAAATCGAAGCGGGGAAGATGGAGCTTATCCCCGTGGACTATGATTTCATGGCTTTTTTGGACAATATCCATTCTATGTTCACCTATGTCGCCGAGGAAAAGGGCTTGGAATTTAAATTTGAAACGCAGGGCGATTTACCCGGCTGTCTTTTCGGCGATGATATACGTTTAAGGCAAATCATCATAAACATCTGCGGAAACGCCGTAAAGTTTACCCAAAGGGGTTATGTTGAGCTTAAAGTTATCAATGCGGGCGATACCATGATTTTTAAAATATCCGATTCCGGCAGAGGGATAAAGCAAGAGGATATAGAGGGGCTTTTCAGCGCGTTCGGTCAGACCGATACCGTTAAGAACAGGAACATTGCCGGCACAGGCTTAGGGCTTGCAATCTGCAAATCCTTTGCCCAAATGATGCACGGCACGATTGAAGTCGAGAGCGAATACGGTGACGGCAGTACCTTTACCGTTACCATTCCGCTTATTCAGGGCGATGCCGAAAAGCTTAAAGCGGCAGTTCCGAAAGGCAGTAAGCTTTTCGCGCCCAAGGCTAAAATTCTGGTGGTCGATGATAATGAGTTTAACCTAAAGGTAGCGGTCGGACTGCTGAAGCTCTCGAAGATTAACGTAGAAACCGCGTCCTCCGGCGCGTTAGCGGTTGAAATGGTTCAGCAAACCGATTATCATATTGTCTTTATGGACCATATGATGCCGGAAATGGACGGCGTTGAAACCACTGCGGCTATACGCGCGCTCGGCGGAAAATATGAGAAGCTTGCCATTATCGCCTTGACCGCCAATGCCGTTCAAGGTTCAAGGGAATTTTTCCTCTCAAACAGCTTTGACGACTTTTTATCAAAGCCCATTGATGTCCGCGAGTTAATATCCTTGCTGAAAAAATGGTTGCCGGAGAGCTTACTGGAAAAAGCCTCGGCGCAAAGCGCGGAGGCTCAAGAAGAACAGGGCGGCAAGAAAGCAGAATTTTTGGAATTATTAAAAGGCATTGATGAAATTAATGTAAAAGTAGGGCTGAAATGCGCTTCAGATGAGGAGAGCCTGTATTATGAGGCTGTCGAACAATGCTGTAAGCAACTGCCCGGAGAGAGCTCAAAAATGTCCTCATACTTGGCGAGCGGTGCTGTTGCCGATTTCGCTATAGCGGTACACGGCGTTAAATCCGTCCTTGCTACCATCGGCGCGGTCGCACTGTCAGATAATGCGTTTACATTGGAAAAAGCGGCGAAAAATCATAACGAAGTAATCTGCAATGAGCTTTTCCCCGACTTTTATGATAACCTCTCAGCCCTGCATAAAAAACTGCTTGTCATCTTCCCCGCAAAAACAGCGGCTGAAAGAGAGCAGGGGGATTTAGAGAAGCTCAGGCAGAGCATTGAAAGCGCGCTTGAATATGCCCGCGAGTATGACAGTGACGGCGGAAGCGCGGCGGTCGAGCCCCTACTTAGCTTTGACTACGGCGAATACCGCAACACCCTGCTGGAAACTGCCGCTAAAGCCTTTAAGGAATTTGACTGCGAAAGCGCGTTAAAAGCTTTGGATAAGGTGATTCAGTAAAGCAGACGCGCCCTCAAAGTTGCTGTGTAAAAACAGCATACGGCGGATATTCTTTATTGTAGCTTCCGCTTCCTCATCTAAGTGCAGTTCCTTTAATTGTTCTACAATCTTGTAAGCCGCCGTGTCATCGTAATCCTCACAGGCGGCTTTGAGTTGTTCAAGCCGTTCCTTTATTTCGGCGACCTCAGCCGCGCTCTTGGGCGTTCCTGCGCCGGGCGCGGCTTTTGAGCTCTCCGCAGTAAGCTCTTTGATTAAGGCTTTAAGTATATTGATAAATTCGTCCTTATTGGCACGAATATATTCAAGTTCGCCATTTATTCCCGCTTGCTCCAGTTCAAACGCCAATTTAGAGCTTTGAGCTTCCCCTACGGTCGCAAGCGCGGACTTCATCCCGTGCGCCGTAGTTGAAAACAGCTTGATGTCCCCGCTTTTAAACGCTTCGTCAAGGGTAAGAATTGCTTTTTCCGCATCGCCTTTGAATATGTCGAGTAGCTCGGGGTCTGTCCCTCTCTGCGTGATGCTGTTTGTATTTTCGGATTTTTCCGCTTCAAACTGCGGAGCGCATGGCATTGTATCGGGTAAGATGTGGCTTATTTTCAATGCTTTGTCGGGGTTTTTGTCCCGCACATGTTGGTTCAAAACCTCGTTTAAGCATACGGCATCAATCGGCTTAGGCATGAAACCGTCAAAGCCGTTTTTCTTGAACATGTCGGAGTTGCCGACCAAGGCGTTTGCGGTAAACGCTATAATGACGCCCTTGTAACCCAGAGAGCGTATGACTTGTGTCGTTTCTATCCCGTCCATCTCCGGCATCATATGGTCCATAAATATAACATCGTAGATTTGACCGTTTTCAACCTTTTTTATCGCGCAATAGCCGTCTGTCGCGGTTTCGACCTGTAACATATAGGGCGAAAGCAGTCCCTCGGCTACATACAGGTTGATTTCCAAATCGTCTACAACCAAAACCCTGCCGTATGGCATAGGCTCGTGTATAATCTGTACATTTTTATTTCCGCCGGTAAAGGAGAAAGTACGCAGTTGCTCGGCTGTTTGCGCGCCTATAACCGCATCCCCTGCGGATTTTTGCATAACCTCTACGGTAAATTTGCTCCCCTTACCGTATTCGCTCTCAAAGTTAATCTCACCGCCCATCATAGCAGTGATACTCTTCGTTATGCTTAAACCAAGCCCTGCTCCCTCGGTAGCCTTGTTTGCCTCCGCGTTGAACCGCTGATATTTGGTGAACATCTTGGCGCAGTCCTCTTGCTTCATGCCCTGCCCGGTGTCCTCCACGACAAAGCACAATCGTACATCGTCCCCCTCAATTGAATGGCTTACCGACATTCGTATATGACCCCGCTCGGTATATTTGACGGCGTTTGAAAGAAGATTATTCAAGATTTGCTTTAGCCTGAGCTCATCGCCCAAAAGCATCAGCGGGAGCGTTTCATCTAATTCAAGCTTAAATTCAATCGGCTTAGAGCCTATCCGCACAACATTAAGCTTAACCGTGCTGTTAATGAGCGCGGGAACGCTGTATTCCGCAGGGTTGAGGTCAAGCTTGCCCGTTTCAATTTTTGATATATCAAGAATATCGTTTACAATGCCGACTAGGACATTGCCCGAGTTATAAATACTCTCAAAAGCATACGCGCAATCCTTAGGCAGGCTTTCCTTTTGAAGCTGAATTTGGGATATTCCTATAATCGCGTTAATCGGCGTTCGTATCTCGTGAGAGGTTGTCGCCAGAAATGTTGATTTAAACTCGCTTTCCTTTTCAAACTGCACCTTTGCGGCGGAAAGCCGAAGCAAAATATAGCTTAAAACAACCAATACTGCCGCCAAAGCTAACATCCAAACGACACTGCTGTAAAGGTCGGAATTGTAACTGCTGACCGGCATGACAACGCCGACATGCCAGCCGTTATACAGCTGTTGAAAAAATACAATTGATTTTGTCCCCGCGTTATCGCGCGCAATGACAGCCGACACCTCTTTGCCGGAGCGAAGTATGTCGGCTATTTCGGCAAAATCCTCGCTTACGGTATAAAGCTGGGCATTTTGATATTGCTCCAGAGGGTGGGCGATGATATTCAAAAATTGGTTTACAATCATCCCGTAGCCGCCCTCGGTAAATTGCAGAGATTCCGAGTATTCCATAAGCCACGCGGTTTCAATGTCAAGAGCCAGTACGCCGTAATAATCTCCGTTTTTTCCGAAAATTCTCTGTGCAAGAGAGATAACCGTATTTCCCGTGTTCGTGTCAATATAGGGGGCTGTGTATTCGATTTCATCGCTTCTGATAGCCAGCTGATACCAAGGGCTTCGCTGAGGGATATAATTATCCTCCAATTCAATATCGAAGCCCAGCATTAATTCTCCGCGTATATGACCGTAGACATTTGTCAGCCCCACAACCCCGCCCTCTGATTTCAGCAGGCTTGTGGTTTGCGCCAGATAGCTGTGGATAGCTTCCTGCGATTCTCCCTTATCCAGCATATCCGTTACCGTGTTATAAACAATAACAAACGCGACCGACGGCTCGCGCAGGTAAGCATATATGGTTTTTTCGGTTTCATCAAGAGCAACGGTAACGGCTTCAAAGGATTTCTTTTCTATAATATTGCTTACAGAAATACTGTTAATTAATATTATAAGAAAAAACGCCGCACACGCAAACAATATTTGAACATAAGTCATCTTTGTTTTTTTTATGCTCACTTTAAATCCCCCCTAATATGGTCAGATTAAGACAGATTAGGAAAGCAACGTGCGGTCTGCCGCAGGGGGTGTTCTCGGGCTAATTTCGCTTATATTTCTATAGTACCAGTCGATTTCCAGCGCGATTTCGGCATCGGACAGTGTTGAGCCGGCAGTTCCGATGACGCGCCCGTCATTTGTTTCCATTTCGCCTCCAAAAATTTTGAAGCCCTCGTTTAATATGCGGTTTTTTGCGGCGTTTACCGCCTCTTCGGTTTCCGGGGCGGCAAGTGAATTTTTTATCGGAGCCAAGCCGACCAAACCATCCTCCAGTCCGCCGTAATAAGGCGCGGTAGATAAGTTGCCATCGATTATGCTTTGGATAAAGGAAGTGTAAAACACATCCCAGTACCAAACCGCAGAGGTCAGCACGGTATCGGACACGTTCAAGCTCATATCGGTGTTGTAGCCGATTCCCAATGCTCCTGCTTCCTTCGCCGCCCTCTGCGGCTCGTAGGTATCGCTGTGCTGTGCAATAACATCGCACCCGGAAACAAGAAGCCTTTGGGCAGCAACGCGTTCTCCGGCAGGGTCGTACCAGCTGTGCGTGACCGCAACATAAACCTCGGCTTCGGGATTAACGCTTTCGACCCCCATTGCAAACGCATTGAGCCCGCCCGTAACTTCGCTGTTAGTCTTGCCGTGAGCCGCCACATAGCCTATTTTCCCTGTTTGGGTATTCAGCCCTGCGGCAATGCCGCTTAAATAGCGCGCCTGATATATCCGCCCGAAGTAGTTGGTAAAATTAGTATCGTTGCTTTTGAACCCGGAGGCGTGTGCGAATATGACATTCGGAAATTCTTCGGCTAATTTAGCGCAAGCCTCCATATGCCCCCAGCTGGTGGCTATTATAATATTAGAGCCGTTGGCAATTTCGCCTCTCATGACATGCTCAACTTTGCCGTCCTCCGCATCGTTCACATTGAAGCACGGCGTGACCTGCTCATCGCTCAGCCCAATCAGCCGCTGGGCTTCCGCCAAACCTTGCTCGTGTGCCAGAGAATACCCTACCCCGCTTCCGTCTACATAAATAATGCTGATTTTAACATTTTCTTTAGCCATAGGCTCGCCTATGCTCCAGCCCGCGGAAGTATCCTTTCGGCAACCCGATGCAAAAACTATAAGAAAAAGCGCGACAGCTAAAGCTGCAACAAGCCTGCTTTTTATTTTAAAGCACATAATATACTCCGTTCTGCCGCTTTTATAGTTGAACGACTAATTAAGCAACATTTTTTTTAATTTTATTTTATCAAGCATAGCGGCTGTTAAAATGAATAGTACAGCACTTCCGACTGCTTGAATCATATCCCCGATTAGCGCGATATGCGCGCCCCCGCTTCCGAAAATCAATAAATTAGCGAAAAAGTACCCTAAAACATTAATAAACCCGGCGGGCAAAACCATCAGAGTGTTCCACTTTGTTAAAACCGTATCGCCGCTTGATTCATAGGGCAATGTAATAAGTGCTTTTATAATCAGCGTAGGGACAATAAAAACGGCATAGCCGCCGAGCGCGTCCGACAAAGCCCCCCCCAGCCCTGCGGCTATAATCGCATATCTGGTAGGCAGTATGCAAGCCGCGAGGTATATCATGCTGTCACCCATATGAACATACCCGTTCCCTACGGGAATTTTTACGAAAAATGTAAGCGCGGCAGTCATCGCCGCAAACAAAGCCGCTGTAAGCAGCTGCCTTAAATTTTTATCCATCGGAGTATTCGTCCTTTCGTTTATTGGTTATACGTAATTATATACTGTTTTGGGCGGATTGTCAAGCTTTAATTTTAAACTTAGGGCTTTGCAATTTACAATTTACAGTTGACAATTATTATCAATTGTTACTGTACTGCATTTTAATCAGCGCGAAAATGCTGTAATTAATAATATCAAAAAGCTGTTGGTCTACATCAAGGCTTTGGATATTATTATTTTTTTGCTTTATAATATTTTTCATCCTAAGCACCTTTATTATAATCAAATCGGTAATTGAGCCGCTTGACATGTCCTGCCACGCATTGTTATAATCATGGTTTTTGGCTTGGTAAAGCTCGTAGGCTTCCTTTACCGTAAGCTCATATAATTCCATGATTTTTTCATTTGTGCATTTGTTTAAAAGCTCTGTGTTTTCAATTATTTTTTCGGGCGGTTCTATCAGAGCCGTATTTTTTAGCCTGAATAAAAAAATAATCGCGTAATTTATAAGAGCAATATATTCAACCGCTATGGGCTCGGGGATTTTTGAGCCGCTTTCCTCAATGGTGCGGATTCTCTTTATTTTCATCCATAGCTGGTCTGTAAGCGAGCTCCAACGGTAAATCGCCCACGTTGCACCGTATTCCATATCCTTTACCTTGAATATATTTTTGCATTTTGAGATAATATCCATATATTCCCGTTCTATTTGAGCCGATGTCAGCATAAGTTTGATTTCCTTTCATATTAGCAAAATTTACCCATGGGATTGCAATTTTCTCCTAATCTTAGCTATAAAAAACCCCTCGCTCCCGAAATGCTGGGGGAAGATTGAGAGCTTGAAGCCGGATTGCTTGGCGGCGGGGGCGGGGAGGGTGATTCCTAAATCCTCAACACCCTCAAATTGCGGGTTTTCTTCTAAGAATCTGTCAATCACATTGTCGTTTTCCCTTTTTAAAAGAGTGCAGGTTGAATAGACAAGCTCTCCGCCGATTTTTAAGTAATTCGCGGCGGTTGACAGTATTTCGCATTGAATTTGCGGGAGCGGCTCTGTCTCGGATAATTCCTTATATTTAATCTCCGGCTTGCCGCCGATAGCCCCGAAGCCCGAGCAGGGGACATCGCATAAAATTTTATCGAACGAGGGGAATTCAGAGTTAAACACCCGCGCATCGTTTACATATGCTTTAATATTTTTAAGGGAAAGCCTTTGCGCTCCGCTTTTAATGAGGTTAACGCGCTTTGAGTTAATATCGCAGGAATATATAACACCTCTGTGAGCGGTGTTGCTTTCCGCCGTCATCTGCGCCATTGTAAAACTCTTGCCGCCGGGCGCGGCGCAAATATCAAGAACCGTTTCTCCCTTTTTCGGTGACAGGGCAGCACAGCAAAGCTGAGAGGATAAATCCTGAATGTGAAAAAGCCCCTCCTTAAACAGCGGGTTGTTTTCAATATCCGCTAAACTGTCCGCGCTCAAGCAATTCTCGGCGGCAGGGTGAAGCTCGGCTTTTATCCCATTCTCGGCAAACTTAACACAAAGCTCCGAAGCGGTTATTTTAACGCTGTTAGCTCGGATAAAGAGCCTGCGCCCGCCGAAGGATGATGAAAGCAGGTCAACGGCGTTTTCCTCGCCGTAATCCGCCGTGAGGGCTTTTAAGAGGGGGATGGGGCAGGAATATTCAACGCCCAAAGCCGCTTCCTTATCTTCGGGAACTTCATACCTCTTACCGCCGCGAATGAACCCCCTTAGCACGGCATTGACAAAGCCCGAAGCACTCCCCTTGCCCGCCTTTTTCGCAAGCAGAACCGATTCGTTAACCGCCGCGCTGTCCGGCACGGAATCCATATACAAAAGCTGGTATAAGCCCATTCTCAGTATGGTAAGGATTTCGCGGTCAAGCTTTTGGGGGGGCTTTTTGCTGTGGAGGGATATTATATAATCAAGGGTGAGCTTCCGCTCGGTAACGCCGCAAAAAAGCCGCGCCGTGAACGCTTTCTCCCCCGTCTTAAACGCCGTTCCCGACAGCGCGGCGTTTAAGGCAAGGTTTGAATAGGCTTTATTTTCCATCTTTAAAAGAAGCTCGTATGCCGCAAGGCGCGGGGTTTTCATATTTTTACTCCCTTGCAATAATTTTTACTCAACCACAAATATAGAGGTAAAGGTCTTTTCATTTTTTAATATATATAGTATAACATATAATGGGGTGATTTGCAATAGGGGTTTGGGATTATCTCACGGCAAACTCACAGGTGAGTTAATATTTAAAGTTAAGCAAGTAGTATTTGACAAGCATTAAAATAAATGCTATTATATATCAATAGAATAATCATCAAACAGGAGCTATAAAAATGAACGAACGGCTTTTATTTCTGCGCGAAAAAACACAAAACCTTACGGCAAGCCCGGGCGTTTATCGTATGAGGGATAGTGACGGCGGAATTATATATATCGGTAAGGCTAAGAATTTGAAGAACCGTGTTTCAAGCTATTTCAGAGAGAACCCCGACCACACGCCTAAAACTGCAAGAATGGTTCGCTATATATATGATTATGACTTTATAGTCACCGATACGGAATATGAGGCTCTTGTTTTGGAATGTTCGCTTATAAAGCAGCATAAGCCTAAATATAATATCTTGTTAAAGGACGACAAAGGCAATCATTATATAAAAATCTCAAACGGCGAATACCCCGTGATTACGACGGAAAGCTCAAAGCAAGAGGGGGAAGGCACTTTTCTGGGTCCGTTTACGGGCTCGTTTGCAACCAAGCAAGCAGTTAACGAAGCAAACAGAATATTTATGCTCCCGACCTGTAAAAAGAAATTTCCGCCGGATATAGGCAAAGAACGCCCCTGCCTTAATTTTCATATCAAGCAATGCGTAGGTGTTTGCGCGGGAGGCGTGTCAGCCGAGGAATACCGCAGGACGGCGGAGCAGGCGGCGGAGTATATAAAAAGCGGTGCGGCTTCTTCAATCGAAAGCCTTACCTGCTCTATGGAAAAAGCCGCCGAGGAGCTTGACTTTGAGCGCGCCGCGCGTATTCGCGACAGAATTGCCGCCATTGGGCGGGCAACGGGCGAGCAAAAAATGGTGTCTCAGGCTCTGTGTGATACCGATATAATTGCCTTATCACAGAATGGCGAATTTGCTTGCGTAGCGGTTATAATGTACCGCAACGGTCGGCTTTTTGACAAGGGCGAGTATTTTCTCGGCGTGCTTGATTCGCCCGAAAAAATACTTGCTGATTTTATAATTCAGTATTACAGCACGGCTGAAATCCCGCGTGAAATTATTGTTGAAGAGGAATTGCCCGATAGAGAGATTATTGAAAAGCTCCTGCGCGAAAGGTGCGGTCACGCCGTTACGCTTGATACACGCAAAAGAGGAAAGGGTTTAAAACTTATACTTTTAGCCAAATCTAACGCCAGCGAATATCTGGCTTTAAGGGTGGGCAGAACAGGCAGGGAGATTACCGCTCTGGAGGAGCTCGGCAAGCTTTTGGGGCTTCCCGCGCCTCCGCTTTACATCGAGGCTTACGATATATCCAATCTTGGGAGCAGTTCTATGGTTGCGGGGATGGTCGTTTTTGAAAACGGCAGACCGCTCAAAAAGGCGTATAAGAGGTTTTCCATTAAAGAAACGGCGATTCAAAACGATGTCGCCTGTATGCGCGAGGTGCTTCGGCGCAGGTTTAACCATTTAAATGATGACAACAGCGGAGAAGGCTTCTCACGAATGCCCGACCTTATTTTGCTTGACGGCGGCAAGGGACAGGTGAACGCGGTTCAAGCCGCATTGACCGAGCTTTCGGTCAATGTTCCGCTTTTCGGCATGGTAAAGGATGGGAAGCACAGAACCAGGGCGATAACAACGGGCGGGCATGAAACAGCGTTCGCGAGCAACAAATCCGCATTCGCGTTAGTAACAAGAATTCAAGACGAGGTTCACAGATTCGCACTATCCTACCATCACAGCAAGCATAAGAGCCGTTCATACTCCATGGAAATTACCAAGGCTAAAGGAATCGGAGAAAAAAAAGCACAGAAGCTGTTCGCGGCGTTTAAAACACGCGAGGAATTTAAAAAAGCATCACAAGAAGACATAGCCAAAATCGCAGGCGTTAACATGGAAACAGCAAGGCAGGTTTATGAAATTGTGCGGGGTTTGTGAGTTGTAAATTGTTCATTGACAAACCCGCCCAAACATGCTATAATAAACAAATACAAAACAAAACCAAGGAGCGTTAAAAATGGTAACTGAAACATTTCTAATATCAGTAAAAAACGACATCGGATTTAGGCTTTTCTTCGCTGACGAGCGGAATATTGAGTTTTTACAAGGGCTGTTAAAGTCAATTCTAAAATTGGACGAGGGCGAATACGAGGTGATTGAAATCCTCGACCCGCATTTGCTCCGCGAATTTCACGGGGATAAATTGGGCATTGTCGATGTAAAGGTAAAAACCAAAACAGGGAAAATTATCCATATAGAAATCCAACTCAAAGTCCGCCCGGGTATGGAAGAGCGCATTATTTATTATGACGCTAAACTAATCACAGAGCAAATCGGAAGCAGTGATAAGTACAAAGACCTAAAACGAGTAATCAGCATTATAATCACCGAAGAAACCCTTATAAAGGCAAGCCCGCTTTATCATCATCGCTTCACCTTTTTTGACCCGAACGCAAACATTGAGCTATCTGACCTCATCGAAATTCATACTCTTGAACTTAACAAGTTGCCGGATAATTTTGACGGCACGGAATTATGCGACTGGGCGAAATTTATCGCCGCTAAAAGCGAGGAGGAATTGGAAATGGTAGCAAGCAGGAATACGCAAATTAGTAAGGCTGTAGTCAAGCTCCG
>WRLG01000030.1 GCA_009777725.1 Oscillospiraceae bacterium
CCATATTTAACTCCTCCTCGCTCCCTGCGGCGATAAATTTCGCCCAGTCGCATAATTCCGTGCCGTCAAAATTATCCGGCAACTTGTTCAATTCCAGAGTATGAATTTCGATGAGGTCGGATAGCTCGATGTTTGCGTTCGGGTCGAAAAAGGTGAATCTGTGATGATATAGCGGGCTTGCCTTTATTAGGGTTTCTTCGGTAATTATGATGCTGATTACCCGCTTTAAGTCTTTGTATTTATCACTGCTTCCGATTTGCTCTGTGATTAGTTTAGCATCGTAATAGATAATGCGCTCCTCCATACCCGGGCGGACTCTGAGTTGTATTTCTATATGGATAATTTTACCTGTTTTGGTTTTTACTTTTACATCGACAATGCCTAGTTTATCCCCGTGAAATTCGCGGAGCAGATGCGGGTCGAGGATTTCAATCACTTCGTATTCGCCATCGTCCAGTTTTAGAATTGACTTTAACAGTCCTTGTAAAAACTCAATATTCCGTTCGTCAGCGAAGAAAAGCCTAAATCCGATGTCATTTTTAACTGATATGAGGAAAGTTTTAGTTAACATTTTTAACGCTCCTTGGTTTTATTGGTGTGATTTTTATTATAGCAGATTTTGGCAGGATTGTCAATGTCTTTTCGGCGAAGCCGACAAAAAAATAACGCCTTGATTTCTCAAAGCGTTATCGGCTGTTAAATATTGTAACATTTGCGTTAACTATTTCGCGGATACGGTTTCTTTTCATCGGTTATGCCTAACAGATAATCTACGCTTGTATTATGAATAGAAGCGAGCGTTATTAATATATTTGTCGGGACATCATTTTCTCCTGTTTCATATTTTGAATATCCTGTTTGGGACATACCGATTTGCTTAGCAAATTCCGTCTGATTTAAATCTGTATCTTGCCTTAAATCCTTAATTCTTCTATACATAACTTATATCAATCACCCTCTTGAGCTATTCTGCACGCGATGTCGTAAATAAGCCGTTTCATTTTAGGTGAACACAGGCTCAAAACCTCTGCAAATTCTTTGTTCAAATACTCATTGCTTTCAAAAACAGTGTCTGCTAACAGATAAGGCAACGTAACATTAGTGTGAATCGATATTTTAGACAGCATTTCAAGGTTAGGATGCTCTCTGCCATTTTCTACTTGGCTCAAATAATTATCGGATATTTCTAACATTTCCGCAAGAACCGATTGTGTTAAGCCCGCCTCTAAGCGAGCTTTCTTAATCCGTTTGCCGATAATTTTATAATCAATCATTTTGTCATCCCCTTTGTTCAAGAGCCTCTTGTTGATTATTTGCCGCTTCAGATAGCCTTCTTCTCTCAAATTGGTGTAATAATTTAAATAACAGCTCTCTTTCTTCCGTGTCTAATTTTTCGATGCTTATTTTTTCTTCGTTTTCCAATCCAAGCAAGTAATCGGCAGACACCCTAAAAACATTAGCCAATTCAACCACAAACTGAGTGGTCGGAACAGATGTTCCCATCTCCCAAGAATTCACGGTAACCCTTGTAGAGCCTATCTTTTTGGCTAGATATTTTTGTGTCATACCATTTTGTTCTCTTAACATTCTTATTTTTTCGCTAATCATATCAATCACCCTTTATAATACTATATTATCCCGCAAGAATATTCATTATCATTTACGATTAATTAAATTATAAATGATAAATATTATCAAATTTGATTATTAGTATTGACATAAAATAATTTATCGGTTATAATATATATTAAGGAGGTGAAAACAATGTCAGAATACCAAGCTATGTACCTAAAGCAAAAAATAACGCCTTGATTTCTCAAAGCGTTGTCGGCTGTTAAAGCAATTGTCAATCGGAGCTAAAGACCTAATTCTCATCAAAAAAATCAGAA
Organism: Oscillospiraceae bacterium; assembly: GCA_009777725.1. GTDB lineage: Bacteria > Bacillota > Clostridia > Oscillospirales > Ruminococcaceae > UBA946. The sequence goes on from WRLG01000030.1 coordinate 1,890, forward strand.
ATAGGCTTTTTCAATATCTCGGAAAGACCGAAAAGCTCAATATCGGTAACGGTTCTGGTTTGGCTTTCAATTCTGGATATTGAGCCTCGGCATATGTAAATCGCCATCGTTTCAAGCTTAATTGATAGCACCTTTTGGCTCATATTATGCGATAACCGAAACTCTCTTACCTTTTTGCCGATTAAATTCTTTTTATCGCCGTCAATAATTCTTAACAAAATTTTCTCCCCATATCATAAGTTTTGTCTTGACATAAGACAAATATTATGATACACTATATTTGGCAATTTATTGTCCTATATATAAGACAATAAAAAGGAGGTGAAAACAATGCCGGAATACCAAGCCATGTACCTAAAGCTTTTCAATCAAATCACCGATTCTATCAAAACCCTTGAATCTGAGCTTATAAAGCTAAAAGACATACAAGCTCAGACAGAGGAAATGTTTATTAACGCGGACACAATAACAATGAACAGTTAACAATGAACAATTTCGGAGGTTATTATCATGGAATATATTGATGCCGAAGGAAAAATGACCTTCTACCCCTACGGACTAGACGAGGAGCAACTGAGGGCAATGATAAAGAGTGATTTAGCGAGCTACATTATAGAAGCGCAATTTAGGTACGAAACGCAACCGCATATAGTCGCCCGGCATATAAAATCAATTATCACGCAATATGTTGGTGATAATTGACAATTTACAGTTTACAATTGACAGCCCCGCCAAAATCTGCTATAATAAAAACCACACCAACAAAAGCAAGGAGCGTTAAAAATGCTAACTAAACCATTTCTAATATCAGTTAAAAACGACATCGGATTTAGGCTTTTCTTCGCTGACGAACGGAACATTGAGTTTTTACAAGGGTTGTTAAAATCAATTCTGAAACTGGACGATGGCGAATACGAGGTCATCGAAATCCTAGACCCGCATCTGCTCCGCGAATTTCACGGGGATAAACTAGGCATTGTCGATGTAAAGGTAAAAACCAAAACAGGGAAAATCATACACATCGAAATTCAACTCAAAGTCCGCCCGGGCATGGAGGAGCGAATCATTTATTATGATGCTAAACTAATCACAGAGCAAATCGGAAGCAGTGATAAATATAAAGACTTAAAGCGCGTAATCAGCATTATAATCACCGAAGAAACTCTAATAAAAGCAAGCCCGCTTTATCATCATCGCTTCACTTTTTTCGACCCAAATGCAAACATTGAACTATCCGACCTCATCGAAATTCATACTCTCGAATTAAACAAACTGCCGGATAATTTTGACGGCACGGAATTATGCGACTGGGCGAAATTTATCGCCGCTAAAAGCGAGGAGGAATTGGAAATGGTAGCAAGCAGGAATACGCAAATTAGTAAGGCTGTAGTCAAGCTCCGCGAATTATCAGCGGACGAAAAAGCGCGGGATATGTATGAACGCCAAGAAAAAGCACGGCGAGACCATGAGTGGGCTATGGATTATGCTCGGGAAATGGGTATTGAGGAGGGTATCAAGGAGGGTACGCAAAAACGCGAGCAGGAGCTTATTGAAAGCATGAAATTATCCGGCATGTCCGAAGCCGAAATTGATAGAATTCTTAGCTTTAAGCGCGGAAGCTAAGTCAATGCACAATGTACAGTTTACAATTAATATGTCGGCTTCGCCGATGGATTTTAAACATTTCAGCTAAGCAGTTTATTTTACAGCTAAAATAAACTGCTTAAAATGTTACGCCAAGGGCGTAACTCCTTAATTGTACATTGTACATTGTCAATTGTCAATTGCCAATTGCCAAAGCTTCTTTCCTCAATATAATCAGCGCGACAATATTCGGCAAAAGCATAAATATATTCAGCGTGTCGGAAATTTCCCAGATAAGCGTTACATCGGCTACAGCCCCTATGTAAGCCGCCGACAGAAAAAGCAGTTTATATGCGGCGTTTGCTGTTTTGCCGGCGGTTAAGTAGGAAAGGCTTCGCGCTCCGTACCAGCACCAGCCCAAAAGGGTTGCGAATGCGAATATTACCGCCGATATTGATATAAAATACCGCGCAAAGCCGCCTAAGCCGTATTCAAACGCGGCTACCACAACCGCGACCCCCTCGCCGCCGTCAAACTGCGCTCCTGTGGAAAGGATAACCAGAGCAGTAAGGGTACAGCAAACAATCGTATCAATGAAAACCTCCGCTACAGCCCACATCCCCATGACGGCGGGGTCGTTACAGCCTGTAGCGGTATGCACCAGCACGGAACTGCCCATCCCCGCTTCGTTTGAAAAAATCCCTCTCCGTAAGCCAACGGTAACGGCTTGCTTGACTGCGTAGCCCGCCGCGCCGCCGACCGCCGCTTTAAGCCCGAAAGCCGATGTAACAATCTCAACCAACACCCGCCCTATATTTTCGCGGAATATGAACAGGACTAAAACCGCCCCTATCATATAAAAAAACGAAACAGCGGGGATTATTTTTTCCGTAGCTTTGGCTATGGATTTTGAGCCGCGCAGTATAATGAAGCCCGCAAAAATAACAATTGCCGCGCCGCTGACATAAGGGCTGATTCCGAATTGAAGCCCTGCCGAGGAAATAGCGTTTGTCTGGGTCATATTGCCGATTCCGAAAGATGCCAAAACACAAGCGGCAGCAAAGACTACCGCAAAGGGCTTACAGCGCAGACCGTACTCCAGATACGCCATCGGTCCGGGAGCCGCCTTGTCCTTGTATTTTACACCGAGCACGTTCTCGGCATATGCAGTCGCCATTCCGAACAGCGCGGAAGCCCACATCCAGAATACCGCGCCTGCGCCCCCGATTGAAACGGCGGAGGCTACCCCGATTATATTACCTGTCCCCATTGAAGCGGCGAGAGCCGTTGACAATGCTTGAAAACGCGATACATTTTCACCCTTTGCCGTATGGTTTTCCGAAGCCCCGGCGAAAAGGGTGCTTTTAAATATAAAGCCTAAACGCCTGAATTGAAAAAATTTAAGTTTAACGGTAAAGTATATCCCCGTCCCGAATATGAGGGCGACCGTGCCTGTTCCCCATAACATTCCATTTATTTTTTCAAATAAATCACTAATAGTATAAATATAATTTCATCCTTTCAGGGGGTTTTATTTTTTGAAAAAGTATGATATAATAGCAAGTGGGCAGATGATAACCACTTGGGACGGTGAATTTCTTATGAAAAAATACTATGCGGATAAAACAAGCCTTAATTTCCTGCGGGTATTTGCCTTTTTTGCTTTAAGCGGCATCATTATAGGGCTTCGGTATCTTCTGAATTATCTGGAGGAAACTTTTCCGCAATACTTTATAGTCAGCACCAAGTCAATTCCCGAAATTGTAATTTGGGGCTTGATTATATTTGTTGCGGGCGTTTATGTTATTTATATCCTTATTTTTCTGCCTATGTGGTATAATTCCTTGTCCTATTCCGTATCGGCTGAGGAAATCATTGTGAGGGCGGGGGTTATCAACAAAAATATTCATTTTATGAAGATGTCGGCGGTTCAGTACGTAACCGTTATACAGATGCCTTTTTCGGCTGTGACAAGCTTTAATTTTTTAGTAGTCAGCGCGCACGGGGGCAGGCTTGTGTTTATGTTTTTATCCCCGAAGGATGCCGTTGAAACGGCTGAAAAAATCAGAAAATACGCAAAGCAGGTGGTCGCGTGAAACGTCAGCACCCCATCGCTTATCTGCGATACACGACAATGAACGTCTGGCTTTTGCTTTTCCCTCTTATGAGGGCACTCATCAACGCCTTGACCGTTCCCGAGTTCAGCTTTTCCAACTGGCTTTACAGTTGGGTAACAAGAGCCTATATTGACTTGATTTTTCTGGCTCTCATCTTCGGCACGGCTTTTTTGCGTTGGATGAGCGTTAAGTACGAATTTCGCGAAAACTGCTTTTATTATAAGGGCGGCGTGCTCTTTAAGCTGGAGTTCGCAATGCCCTACAGCATCATCTCCTCGGTTACTTCAAAGCGTATATTGTGGGCGCGCCCAACCAAGGCAGTGTCGGTTTATATCGATTCTCCGACGCGTTCGCCGATAAATAAAAAGAACGATTCCGATGTATATATCATAACCGACTTGGACACGCTGGAGGATATATTCAAAAAACTGCCCGAAAAAACAAGCAAGGCAAAAGCGGTATACGTATCTCCCAAAAGAGATTTGCTCCTTTTCTCGTTCGTATTCTCCTCCACCCTCTCGGGAGTAATCTTTTTTGCCGCTTTAATCGTGCAGGGCGGCAGAATGGTGAGAACTCAGCTTGAAGAGCGGTTTTTCTCAACGGTAGAGGACGTTACCGAGCTTGTGAACCACGCACTCCCGGAGGTTACGCCCGCCGCCGTTGCGATTTCGCTGATTATAGCGGCGGGATGGCTGTATTCATTTTTAAACAACCTTGTCCGCCACCTGCGCTTTAAAATTCAACGATGCGGCAATAATATCATCGTTGAAAACGGCTTCTTTTCAAAATGGAAATACTATATAAGCCTTGATAAAATAAATTACGCAGATATAAGGCAGAGCCTGCTGATGAAGCTTTTCAAGGTCATGTCTGTTCATATCAGCTGCTCCGGCTACGGCAATTCTAAAAATGAAATCCCCGTTTTAGTCCCCGTGACGACAAGGGGGCGGGTTGAAAGCTCCCTTAAAATGCTTCTGCCGAGGTTTTCTCTGAAAGAGCCCGAAATAAAGCCGCGCTTTAAATATAAATGGAAATATTTGGGGATTCCGATTTTTTTAATCCTGCTTGTATTTGCTCTTGCGTATGCGGCGGTTTGGTTTTTCCCCGACTGGTACAGCTTTATCGCCTTTTTGCTTATCATGCTGGAGCTTCCGCTTATCTATCTTCTGCTTGTAAAGTTTATTTCCTTGTATACCTCAGGGGTGTCCTTTTCCAAGGATACGATATGCTTAAAATACTGTAAATTCACCCAGTTTCACGATGTAACCATCCCCCTATCCCGCGTTGCCATAACTAAAATAAGCCAGACCATCCTCCAAAAGCGCAACGGCTCGTGTGATTTCACGGTATACCCCAACAACGAGTCAACCAAAAAACACCGCGTAAAAGGCTTGCCGATGGATAAACTGACAGAGCTTATGTGATGCACCTTGACTCACTGTTCACTGTTCACTGCAATAAGCTCTGCGTTGGGGTAGTAGTGCATGAGGATTTCGTCAAAGGCTTTACCGTCCTGCGCCATAAAGTTTGCGCCGTGCTGGCTTAACCCCACGCCGTGCCCGTAGCCCTTTGAGATTATGGTGAAAACGCCGCTTCTTGAATCGTAGGATATTGTAAAGTTGGCGGAGCGGAGGGTGAGCAGGGTGCGGAACTGCGCGCCGGTTAATTCCTTATCTCCTGCGGTAAGGCTTATTACCGTCCCCGAGGGGCTTCGTTCCTTTATATTCAGCCATTCGGAGCGGGTGGGCGGCAGGGTTACGCTGTATTCGGCGGTAAGGCGGGCTTCCAACTCGGCGGCTGTAAAGGTTTTTTTCTCCTCAAATGCGGGCGATTCTTTATCCCGGCTGCTGTCAACCGGGATGAGGTAGTCGATTGCACTGCCCCAAACAACCTCCGCGCTTTCGGTAATTCCGCCGGACATGGAGTGAAAAGCCGCAACAATCGGCTCGCCTTTATAAAATAACAGCATATCTATAACCTCTCCGACAGCGGACGATACCTTTTCGTAGTACTCATCATACAGCTCCCCGTAAAATGCCCTTGCGCTGTTTTCGGTGAAATACGCCTGATATTTAGAACTGTCGTTTGAGATATACGCGCCCTTAAGGCGTTCATCGGGCGAAATCAACTGCTTTTCTTTCTGCCGCACGGCGTAGGTATGCGCCGCTACTGCCTGCGCTTTTAACGCCTCGGTGTGAAAAGAGGCGGGCATCTCCGCAAGCACCGCTCCGATTACGTACTCCTCTATGCTTAAATCGATTACGCCGCCCGAACCAACGTCCAAAACCTTAAAAGCCTCGTCTCTGTACAAAAGTTCAATAGGCGGTGCTTGTCCTGCGGTAGCTTCGTAATTCGAGAAAGCGGCAGCATTGGTGTGGGTATTGGTATAGGCATTGGTATGAGCGAGTGGTTCGCCGCGCTCCTCCGTCTCCGCGCTTACATAGGGCTCTTCCGCTGTTATCGGCTCTTGCTTGAACATCGCCAGCATCGGTATCATGATGACAAGCAACGTAAAAACCGCCGTTGGCTTTAAAAAATCCTTCATAATCATACTCCTTTTAAACTTTTTTAAAATTCTTCTTGACTTTATATTTATAGTGTAGTAAAATAATACATGATAGGATAAGTATAATTAATTTTATGCGGCTTATCCTTAAAACATAACACTGCTGTAAAATACAAGTATTCCAAACAGATTATGAGTGTTAATGCAATGAAAGGATTTGTTTACTTATGGGAAAAAATCAGAAAGAGGCTAAACCCTATAAAAATAAAAAGGTCTTGCTTGACAAGAAAATGTCACTGTTTGTTTTTTATATTACCCTTGCCGCCGGGGTTTTGCTTCGCATTATCCAGCTGTCTACCAATGTGGACTTCGCAACAGGGAAATATATTGACAACAGCTTTTATCAGAATTATACCGTGGCTTGCCTTGTTATCGGCTTCGCGCTTATACTTGCGGTATTAAAGCTGGGTGAATCAAAGGACAAGGTAATTGACTCGGTTGTTTTAATTAACCCTATGAAGATGGGTTATGAAAAGCTTGCGAAGAAAATACCGAATCAGGCGGCTTACTGCATGTTTATTATGGCTCTTACGATTGTAGCGGAAATTTATCTCCAGCTATCGGCGGTTGCTTTGTATAACAGAGAAAACCGTATAGCACCTGAGGATTTGCCGCCCGGGTTTTATTTTCCGGACTTTCCTTTTCTTGGTGTGCCCGCTATGAAATGGTGTGTTTACGCCTTTATGATTGTTATGGTAATTACGCTTATGTCTGCCGGTACAAACATATTGAAAGGCGTTGGTCTGACAAAGGGCAATTGCTTCTTCTTCATATTCTATCCTATCTGGAAGCTTCTTGATATTTTCATTTTGGTCGGCGGGAATGAGATTGTAGGCGTTTATTCCGATAAGGTATACGGGCTTATGTCCGCGATTATCGCTTCTGTTTTCGTGCTTCTTATGATTCGCTTCTTTTCGGGCTTTGAGAAAAAGCACACGCGCTTTTGGCTTATTGCTTTCGGCTACTTTACCACGATTGTTACCACGGTTTCGGTAATACCGCAATTTCTGATGTTTATCATCATTGATTACAACCTGCGCGATAATATGTCATTGCCCGATATTACCGATTTGGGTATGGGGCTTATAGCCATATTTATCATCGCCGCGTTCTGGAGTAACTTTGAATACAAGCCCGCGCCTAAGCTTGAAATAAAAGGCGTAGGAAAACGCCGCTGGATGACCTCCACCATCGTTGATAAAATGGATGAGTTAGACCCCAACGCCCAACCCGACACCTCGCAAGGCGAAATCCCCGTTGACATTGACCAAAACGACTAAGACAATTAATAGTTAACAATGAACAATTAACAATTGAGGAGTTACGCCCTTGGCGTAACATTTTAAGCAGTTTATTTTAACCGTTAAATCAAATGCCTAGCTAAACTACTTCAAATCCGTCGGCGAAGCCGACACACTCATTGTTAACTGTTAATTGTTAATTGTAAATTGTAAAAAGAAACGCCGCCGGACATCAGTCGGCGGCTTTCGGTGGATATGGAGAAAGGAACGATATGATGAACTGTATTGAAGCATTAGGGAAAAATGCTAAAGCTTGCAAAAAAGCGATGGCTTCCGCGAAAACGGAAATCAAAAATAAAGCCCTCTCCGAAATAGCCGAATCGCTCATTAAGGAAACGAGCGCAATCATTACGGAAAACGACAAGGATATTGAAGCGGCACAGAAAAACAACATGTCCCAAGCCATGCAGGACAGGCTAAGGCTTACGCCGGAGCGTATAAAGGGCATAGCGGACAGCCTGTGCGAGCTTATACGCCTTGAAGACCCTGTCGGCGCGGCGGAGAGCGGAACGGTTCGCCCTAACGGCATGAGGGTGACTAAGGTGCGCGTACCGCTGGGCGTTATCGGTATTATATTTGAATCCCGCCCGAATGTCACGGTTGACGCGGCTGCCTTATGCCTTAAATCGGGGAACTGCGTTATTTTACGCGGCGGAAAGGAAGCCTATCATTCCAATAAAAAGCTTTGCGGCATCATGTGCGCGGCAATTGAAAGGGTCGGCTTGCCGCCAAACGCCGTGCAATTTGTCGATGATACAACCAGGGAGGTAACGACCGAGCTTATGAAATGCCGCGAATACGTGGATGTATTGATTCCGCGGGGCGGGGCGGGGCTGATTAAAGCCGTTGTGGAAAACGCCGCCATGCCCGTGATTGAAACAGGTGTAGGCAACTGCCATATATTTATAGACGAATCGGCGGACATTGAAATGTCGGCGCAAATCGTAAACAACAGCAAAACCCGCCGCCCATCGGTTTGCAATGCGGCGGAGACTTTGCTTGTCCATGAAAATATAGCGCGGGAGGCTTTGCCGGAAATCAAGAAAAAGCTTGATGAAAGTAGGGTAGAGCTAAGGGGCTGTGAAAAGACCGCGGCTATAGTAAGCGGAACGAAGCCCGTTACGGAGGAGGACTACTATACCGAGTTTTTAGACTATATTTTAGCTGTAAGGGTAGTCAAGGATATAGGCGAGGCAATCGCGCATATTGAGAAATATTCATCTTCCCATTCGGAATGTATCGTTACCGATTCGCTTTTGAACGCCGACCGCTTCCGCGCCGAGATTGATTCCGCCGCAGTATATGTCAACGTATCAACCGCGTTTACCGATGGCGGCATGTTCGGCTTAGGCGCGGAAATCGGCATATCAACCCAAAAAATGCACGCACGCGGTCCGATGGGTCTAAAAGAGCTTACCTCCGTAAAATACCTGATAGACGGAAGCGGGCAGGTAAGAGATTGATTCAATTAACAATTAACAGTTAACAATGAACAATTAATGTGTCGGCTTTGCCGACGGATTTAAAATGGTTTAGCTGGGCATGTGGTTTAGTAGTTAGAATAAACTACTTAAAATGTTACGCCACGGGCGTAACTCCGAAATTGTTAATTGTTAACTGTAAACTGTTAATTGTAAAAAGGAGTATCTTTATGAGCGATAACCATAATAATCAAGATGATTTTTTTGATTATGATAATTATTTAAACAAGTCTAAGAAAAAAAAGACGTCTTCAAAAAAGGCGAAAAAGCAAAAAGCGGAGGCTGTTGATAACGATGCCGACAGTAAGCGGTATCTTAAATTTGAGGGCTATGAGTCGATTGAGAGCATAAAGAAAATGTTTGACGCGGCTTTGAGCGAGGACGATGACGAAATCAATGAAATAACCTTTGAGGAATCAGAGCCCGAGCCGCCGCCCGAAAATAACCCCGAGGGGATGCGGAGTAAGCTTTTGTATATCTTAGGCGTAGCCGTAACCCTGCTTACCGTAATCGGGCTGATTTCAACGGTCAGCTTCTTAAACGGCATGGTTAAGGCTTTTGCCGATAATACGAAGGAGAAGAACGAGTTCGCGCGGTTTATTTACCCCATAGTCATCTGCGACCCCGCCCCCTTCAGCCAGACGATTCAGCTACGCAACGACACGATGATAACAGCGGCAATCTGGGATGTTATCCTCTATGCGGACCATAGCAAATATGCCGCCGAGTTTGATTATATCATCGTGCCGGAGGTTGATGTGGAGCTTCACGCTATCAGGCTTTTCGGTCCGGGCATGAGCTTCAACCATGTTTCAATTTTAGGGGCGGACGTTCAGTTTTATTACGATGAGGAAATCAAATCATATTATATCCCGTCAAGACCGCGGTATTTTACCTATTCGCCTTATATTAAGGATATTTCACGCGTAGGCGAGAGATACACCCTAACCGTCGGCTACATAGCACCCACCCCCTCTTGGCTTACTCTTTCAAACGATGAAGCACCGACCCCGGAAAAGTATGTCGAGTACGTTGTATCGAGGAGAGGGAGTGAATTTACTCTTATCGCGGTGCAGGAGTCCTCTGTCAGAGTTGAATCCGACCATGCTCCTTAAGAATTGAGCAAAAGGTTACAAAACGGTTAAAATAAATAGAATAAAAAGGCATAAAAATCGGCTGTTTTATGCCTTTTTGGTTTTATTGAACATGAATTTATTGAAAAAGGGTGAAAAAACTGTTCAAAAATACAACTATTCGGGCTTTTATTTTGTAATCGAATATGGTATAATATATATTGTTGTTTATTGTTTAAAATCACTGCCGCCGAGAATCTTCTCGGCTAAGCGGCACATTTTGCGGTTAGGGGAGAAAATAAGTTTGGAAAAATTTGTGATAAGGGGCGGTCGCCGATTGTGCGGAGAAGTAGAAGTCAGCGGCGCGAAAAACGCAGTCGTTGCTATCATACCCGCCGTCATTCTGTCTGACGAACCTTGTATTCTTGAAAATATACCCGGGATAAGCGATGTTTCCATAAGCCTGCGTATTCTTTATGAAATGGGCGCAGAGGTGAGATTCTTAAATAAAAACACCGTGCGGATAGATGCAACGCGGATTACCGAGCCGATTGTTCCTTATGAAATGGCACGTCATATGCGCGCTTCATATTATTTTTTGGGGACGTTGCTGGGCAAATATAACAATGCGCGGGTTGCCATGCCCGGGGGCTGTTATTTGGGAGACCGCCCTATAGACCAGCATCTGAAAGCGTTCACCGCGCTCGGAGCTTCTTGTATTCTTGACCACGGCATGATAGACATAAGGGCAGAGGAGCTTACGGGTACTCAGATTTATTTTGATATGGTAACGGTAGGTGCTACCATCAACACCATGCTTGCCTCCGTTAAAGCTACGGGATTAACCCTTATAGAAAACGCGGCAAAAGAACCGCATATCGTTGATGTGGCAAACTTCTTAAACTCAATGGGTGCGGACATCATGGGAGCGGGCACCGATGTTATAAAAATCAGAGGCGTTAAAAGGCTCAAAGGAGCCGAATACGCTGTTATACCCGACCAGATTGAAGCGGGTACGTTTATGGTCGCCGCCGCCGCAACAAGGGGAGATGTCCTTGTTAAAAACGTAATCCCCAAGCATTTGGAAAGCATATCGGCTAAGCTTTTGAAAATCGGCGCGGTAATTGAGGAGCACGATGATAGTATAAGAGTAACCGTTGACGGTCCTTTCGTTAAGACCGGCATTAAAACCATGCCCCATCCCGGTTTCCCCACCGACATGCAGCCGCAGATTTCAACCCTGCTTTGCTTAGCGGAGGGAACAAGCATTGTAACCGAAGGCATTTTTGACAATCGCTTCAGATACGTAGACGAATTGCGCCGTATGGGCGCGGACATATCGGTAGACGGAAAGGTCGCCGTTGTCGAGGGCGTAGGAAAGCTTATGGGCGCGCCGGTTACAGCTACCGACCTCAGAGCGGGCGCGGCGTTGGTTATAGCGGGGCTTGCCGCAAGAGGCGTTACGGAAATTGATGAGATTTATCACATAGAAAGAGGATACGAAGACTTAGAGGGAAAACTCAGAGCTTTAGGCGCGGATATTACCAAAAAATCCATATCGGATTCGGTTATACGCAAAGCGGCGATTTAATAGGGTAATACAATGTAAAGCTTACAGCGTAATGCTGTAAGCTTTACATTGTGTATTTAAGTAGGGGGCTGAAAGGATTGAAAAAGATATTTTTTGTTGCTGTTGTTTTTATTGCTGTGATTTTATCCATTATATTAATTGCTTCACATATTAAAGAAAGCAACGTCAGATGGGCGGTTAAGCCCTATGTGATGTTTGAGGACAAGCTTTACGGTATATACAGGTCGCCGTACAGTAATTACAGCAACCCGTCTGATATTCCTTCATATAACAAGGATGCCCTGCGGTTTGCAGGAATTATTGAAGAGGTGACTTCCGAAAGAACGCCTCAAAAAAACTTTCAGCTAAGCGATAACAGTGATTCCCTTAAATGGAGCGGCATCTATGTCGCTGATGCTTATCCGGGTTACTTGTTTATTTTAGATAAGGATAAGGAATATTGGATATTTGCTTTGGATAATGCTGATGCGGGGGTGTTCAATGACAGCTCGGAAAACAGCTGATGATTCAGAGCACTATTCCTCCAACTCTGCGCCCTCCGTCTCCTGAGCCGCCGTCCTCCTCGTCGCTCTGGTTTGCTGGGGCTCGGTTTCGGTGATGATTTCGGTTTTGCGGTAGTTTTTGCTCCCGTCCCTGTTTCTTAAAGTGAGGACATTGTCTTTCGATACCTCATACCTAAAGGTTGTATCCGCCAGCAGAGTGGAAAAGATAATTGCATCTCTTTCCGTTTTCCATATAACCTTAATGCCCCAGCATACGCCCGTTCCGCCCTCATAAATTTCAATAACGGTCGGGAAGTTTGAGTCAGCGTCAAAGTCTGCTCCGCTTTCCCATCTGCCGTAAAGCGCGGCGTTTTTATCCTTGAACAGTCCGAACAGTCCGCACCCCGTCAATAATGCGCCTGCCAACCCTAATAGGGCAAGAAACGCAATAAGCTTAGATATTCTTATTTTAGTCATAGGTTCATCTCCTTGGCATATTTTATTCAACGATTATACCGTAAAACGCTTCCGCCAGCAAATAAAGCCCTTGAACCAAGCTTTGGGACGGCATTAGAGCGTTCCTGTCAACATAATAAACCTCCCCGTTTTTAACGGCGTTTATATCGCTCCAGCCGGGGCGGCTTTTTATTTCGTTGTAATCATAGCCATCGTAAGCAACGCTTGTCATGATTACATCCGGGTTCGCGGCTATAACGCTTTGGGGCAGGCTTGCTAATACGCCCGCTTCACCCGCATAAATATTAACGCCGCCGCATGTTGCCAAAAGGTCGTTTAAAAAAGTTCCCGCGCCGAATGAATAGGAGGGGTCTTGACCCGTTTCAAAGTATACGGTTTTTTTAGCGGCAATTTGCGAGGTGCGTTCAAGTATATCATCAACCGCGAGGTTTATCTCATTCATAAGCCGTTCGCCCTCTTCAATTTTACCCGTGTATTCGGCTAAAAATGCTATATCCAGCAGAACGCTGTCTATTGAGTTCGGATTCGGCAGGTAAACCGCGTTCATGCCCGCCTCCTCCAAGGCATCGCGAAGCCCCGGGATTACGTCACCCTCTCTTGAAAAGAAAACATCGGGCGCAATTGCCTCAATAGAGACAGGGGAGGACATATACTCAATCACGCTAATATCGGGGCGTATCCCCTCAATTTCAAGTGCCGATATGTTCGCCGCTGCGATTTTATCCGCAAGCCCTAGCCCCGCTAATATCTCGGTGATGGCAGGGTCGGCTGATACGATGGTGTTTATTTGAGCGGGGATTAAAACAGCTTTTCCGTTGCGGTCAAGCATTTTGCTGTCATCAAATATATCATCTTCGGAGAGGGCGAAAGGGTCGTATACAGAGCCAAGGGGCTCGGTTTTTTCAATCATTGCGGTTGTGATTAAGCCGCCGCCTCGGGTTGAGTCCTCACCGCAAGCCGAAAAGGAGAAGCAGATAGCAAACACTGCCGTAAGACCGATTATTTTCTTAATATTCATACGTTACCCCTCAACTAATGCTTGATTGCAGGCGGAGGAGCTATGGTAGCATTATAGATTATATCGCACTTGCGTATGGCTTTCGTGGGGCAAGCGTCCGCGCAGTCGCCGCAGGCATCGCATTTGGAATAATCTATTTTTGCTAAATTATCAGAAAAATACATTGCCCCCGTTTTGCATTTTTTTACGCAGATTTTGCAGGAAATACAACCGCTTTTGCATATAGAGCGAACAACCCTGCCGGGCTCGATTGAAGAACAGCACACATCTATATGATGATATAAATCCCTCATAGCGATTAGATTTTTAGGGCAAGCCTTTACGCAAATCCCGCAGCCTACGCATTTGGATTTATCAATGCGTGCAAGACCATCCCTTATAATCACCGCACCGTAACTGCACACGGCGGCGCAATCGCCGAAGCCGAGGCAGCCGTAGTTACACGCCTTACTGCCCTCGTAAAAGCGGTCGGCGGCGACGCAGGTTTGCTTCCCGTGGAAGATGTATTTTGAAGACATGGCGTTCTCATCGCCGTTGCAATGGACAACCGCCACCTGTGATTCCACCTTTTGAACAGGAATTCCCATCAGCGCGGAAATCTCCTCCATGCAGTCCGTCCCGCCGGGCTTGCAAAGATTGGCAGGGCTTCCATCCTTTACAATTGCCCCCGCATAATCGGCGCACCCCGCATAGCCGCATACGCCGCAGTTGATTTGCGGCAAAACGCCTATTATCGAATCGATTCTGGGGTCTGTTTTAACCTCGAAAAATTTAGAAGCAAACGTCAGCAACCCCCCCGCGAAAAGCCCCAGCCCCAAAAAGATTGACGCAGGCACGATATAAGCAACAAGCAACATGAAAACACTCTCCTTATCTTAACTGAAAAGCCCCGCAAACCCCATGAAGCTTACCGATACGATGGAAGCCGCAATCAAGGTCGCCGGAACTCCTTTGAACATCGGCGGCACAACTGCTTCCTCAATCCTTGAACGGACGCAGCTGAAGATAATCAGCGCGAGAGTAAAGCCCAGCCCTCCGCCGAGGGCATGGATTGCAGATTTAAGCAGGGAATATCCCGCGTCTATATTCAGTATGGTAACGCCTAAAACGGCGCAGTTTGTAGCCATCAGCGGCAGATAAACGCCCAGCCCTTTGTAAAGCGAGGGGATTTTTTTCTTTAAAGCCATCTCTACAAGCTGAACAAAAAGCGCAATCACGATTATAAACGATATGGTCCTTAAATAACCAAGTCCGAAAGGAGCAAGCAGGAGGTTATAAATCGGATGCGTCATCAAGGAGGAGCACACCATGACAAAGGTAACGGCGACGCCCATACCAACGGCATTTTCAAACTTTTTTGAAACCCCCAAAAACGGGCAAATCCCCAAAAAGCGCGAAAGCACAAAGTTATCAACAAGAATCGCGCTGACTAAAATCGCGGCTATCTCTCTCATATTTATTTCCTTTCAATCAAAAAATTATCTGAATAAGCTTTCTTCACGGAGCTAAAGTTTATTAGCTATCCATGTAACTGCCGAAACTTACGCATAGAATTCGCCATAAGCAAGATTCTAAGCTGGCTGTTATCGGCGGCTTCAACGGCGGCTTGGGCATTAACAAGCCTATCCGTTGTGTCATCGGGGACGGAGCCTACCTTTCCCGTAACAGCCGTAGAGGTTATAAGAGCTTTTACCGTATAACCTTTAAGGCTTGGATTAACCGAATATATCATTCCCGCGATTCCCGAAACTATAGCAGCGGCTTGTGATGCTCCCGAAGCTACGTAATATTGATTGCCGGCGACCGTGCTGTATATATCATGCCCCGGAGCTAAAACATCAACCCGCTCTCCAAAAGAACTGGTTGGGTTATACTTTCCGTCTTTATTAATTCGTCCCACAACAATTATATGCTTACCCGCTGTTGAATCTGGGTCAATTTGGTTGAAAAAGCTGATATTTTCTGCGAGTACTCCGTTGTTGTTTCCGGCAGAAGTAACGATTACAAAGTTATACCCTTTTTCTTCAATTAGTTTGTTAAGAAAAAGCTCAAGTGTTTTTGCTCCGTTTCTTAGAGATTCTCCGCCTGCACGCTCTAAACCTTGGCTTATGTTAATTACCTTAACGCCGTTTCCAACCAGCAGTGCCAGTGCGTACTTATATCCCATTATGCTCATTAGTGAGTCTTCATAATATCTGCTTCTTTTAGTTGCGTAGCCATACAACTCGCTTTTATGGCATATGCCCGCTGTTTGCTCCGTTGCATTATATTTGCCCGCCATTATTCCGGCAATATGGACACCATGGCTTTCCACATTAGTATCCTCATATTGGTGATATTCCATGATATAATCCCGAATCGGTTCTTGGTTTTTATTCCAAAGCCTGCCGTCACCAAATACTACGTTGGGGTGCACGTTGCCTAAAAACGAATCAATAACCCCCAGCTTAACGGTCTGCAGATTTGCTTGCTTGCTCATATAGTCCCATGCTTGAAAAACTTTCGCGCTTGCTAAATGCCAATTTTTCCCCGCAGGGTCTATGTCCTCTATTTTTGCCAACTCCGAATAGGTTGAATCGGAATTGTCTTCAATATTAAGGACAATGTTCAGAGATGCGTGCTCAATTAAAGGGTTTTGATTCAACTCGTCAATAACGCCATTTAAGTAGCTCGCATAAGGGTTTGGGCGAATATCGGGAATATCGTCTTCATCTTCAAACGTGGCTAAATAATTTAAATATTCAAAGTATTCTTCAAATGTCTCCTCTGAAAACTCAATTTGATAATCGTTTGTCAGTTCAATATATCCAACGATTTCAGCATTTATGCTATCGGTTAACTCCTTGATTTGCTGAAAAGAAACATGGTTATATGCCATAATAAGCAATTGGTTTCTGACAAAGCGGATTTCTTGATTGAACATCTCCAAATAAGTATCAAATAACATTCTTTTTCGGTTGTCAGCGTAAAAAAAGTCAACACTTCTCCAATCAACTTCTTTAAAATACGCTATGCCTATGCCTGTTTCGTCTTGAACATTGCTGTCATGTCCGTTAGCTGATGCCGAAAACGGAATTAATTTTAATATAATTGTAAAAGCGGTAACCATGCTGATTAACCTGTTTTTCATTTTCCTAACTCCATTTAAACCAATTATCAGAAGCCTTAGAACCTTATTCAATCCGCCGACTGCGGAGCGATATTGATAACCAACTGTTCCTCATTAATCGGCAGGTTTTTATTAAAGGTCGGGCAGGTGGCGGCTCTGGGGCAGTTGGCGCATCCGATTTCCTGCGGCGGCTTTTTATCGGTAATTTTGTTAACGACCGCAATGATTACACCCAATACAAAAAGCCCTCCCGCCGGCAGTATAAACAGCGTCATCGGCGCGGATATATTAAAATCAACGGCAATCGGAGTGCCCGCCATCCACATGCCCGCGCCGAATATTTCGCGGATACTTCCCATTAGGAATAATGCTAAGGTAAACCCCAGCCCAACACCCACGGCATCTGCCACGGAACGTGTCACGCCGTTTTTCGAGGCGAACAGCTCCGCCCTTACAAATATAATACAATTGGTGGCAATCAGCGGCAGGAAAATGCCCAAGCTCTCATAAAGAGGGGGTACAAAGCCTTTCAGCAAAAGCTCCGTAAGCGTAGTAAAGCCCGCTATCACGGCAATATAGCTCGGCAGACGGACGGTGCTCGGAATCACATTGCTCAGAGCCGAAATAGCGGCACTGGAGCAAATCAGCACAAACGTAGTCGCAACGCCCAGCCCCAAGCCGTTATACGCCATCGTTGTAACGGCAAGAGAGGGGCACATGCCGAGGAGCATTACAAAAACAGGGTTTTCCTTTATGATTCCTTTCAAAAGCTCCTGCGTAACCGTGATTCTTTTCTTGGGCATCAGGAAGCCCCCCTTTCGCCGTCGGCTTCCAAAGCGGTTCTTACGGCGTTATATACGCCTTCGCTGGAATAGGTCGCACCTGTTATTACATCAAGGCTGAAAGAACTGTCAAAGGGTGTTGCTTCGGCTTTCAAGCTGTCTATTTGCTCCCTGCTTCCCCATACGGCTTTTCGCCTTGCAGGCTTTTCAGCCGACTCGGCGGGCAGCTTGGCATAGCTGAGTGCGGTGAATTGAGATAAAAATGATGAATCCTGCACCTTCGTGCCGAGCCCGGGGGTTTCCTTGATTGCTATGAAAGATATGCCTTTAACTTCGCCGTTTTCGTCTAATCCCACCAGCACGTGTATACCGCCCCTTTCGTAACCGTCGGCGGTAATTTCATACGCTCTGTCGCCCTTGGCATCGACAAGCACGGCGGTTACGCCGTTGGGCTGGTAAACCGTGCCGTCATCGTTGAGCTCTATATACAGAGCCTCCGCTTCGCCGTATATATCCGTAAAAGCCGCCGTCAACTCCTCCGTCACCTTCCCCGTATTATCGTCAAAGGTAGCCTCATACGCAAATACGAGCAAACAGCAGGAAATCACGCAAATCAACGTCAAAACCATAGACGGCTTAATATTATCCTTACCCATACAAAATCACCTTTCAAGGATTAAGTTTGAAAAACCCCTCCGCCAATTATCAATTATCAATTATCAATTGTCAATTGTTTTAAACTTCTTGAATTATTTTTTTGCGGCGTTTCTTATGCTGATTGGGTTTAACTTCATCGCTGTCGTCCGTACCCAGCGGCACGGTGCGGGTTACTCTGTCAATATAGGGGGTCAGAAGATTCATAAACAGGATGGCAAAGGAAACACCCTCGGGGTACCCGCCGAACTGCCTTATTAAAAACGTAACGATACCGCACCCTAACGCAAAAACCACTCTGCCCTTGCTTGTTAGGGGGGCTGTTGTGTAGTCGGTCGCCATAAAAAACGCGCCCAGCATTAAGCCGCCCGCCAAAAGCTGGTAGAGCGTTTCATTAATACTGCGCGTCCAGATAAACGTAAGCAACGCAAACGAGCTTAGGTATACCGTGGGCGTTATGGGGAAAACAACGCGCAAGGCGATAAGGGTTAATCCGCCCAGAATAAGCAAAGCGGCACTGGTTTCACCTATACAGCCCCCCGTGTACCCGAAAAACATATCCTGCAAAGTAAACGGTGCCATTTTGTATAATTCCCCGCCCGCTTCATAGGTCAGCCATTCAGCGGCAAGAGGGGTTGCTCCCGTTGCCGCGTCCGCCGCGCCCTTGTAATAAAGCGGCACTACCCATCTGGTCATCTGCGGCGTAAAGGAAAGCATGAGAACAATTCGCGCCGTAATGGCGGGGTTTGCAAAGTTTTGACCGATTCCTCCGAAAAGCTGTTTTACGATGACGATTGCGATAAAACTGCCGATAATGGCTATGTAAAGCGGTAAATCCGGCGGAAGGTTCATGCCCAGCAACAGCCCCGTCAAGATAGCCGACAGGTCGTAAACTTTCTGCGAACGCTTCATAGCCGCGTAGCATAAAATCTCAAATAAAACGCACGAGGCGATACAGGTAATCAGCACAAAAAACGCACTGATACCGAATAAATAAACGCCCATGCCCGCCGCAGGAAGCAACGCGATATTGACAGCCGCCATGATTTTTTGAGTAGTAAGCTCCGCCCGCCTGTGGGGGGAGGGGGATATAACAAGATGGTTCACTGCATTATACTCCTTAACGGATAAATTTAATTGTGTTTAAGCACAAGCTGTCTTGCCAACTGCGTATTCTCCGCAAGCCGCCGATGCCCCGGGCAGACGTAGGTGCAGCAGCCGCAGTTACAGCATAGATTTACCTTTAGGTCTTTAAGCGTTTTAACGTCACGCTTCATATATGCCTTTTGGATTGAAACGGGCATTAGGTTCATCGGGCAACGCTCTATACAAAGCCCGCAACGCACGCAGGGGGTGGTTTTAGGCATTTCCGCTTTAAGGCAGGCGATGACGGCGTTGGTGGTTTTCATGATGGGCTGGTTTACATCGTATACGCAAAGCCCCATCATAGGTCCGCCGTAGATTACTTTTTTAGCGTTTTCCGCCTTGCCGTGCTTCAAAAGCTCCTTGATTCTCAGCCCAATCGGTACTATATAATTCCCCGCGTTTTCAACCACCGCCGGACCATCAAGAGTGACCCGCCTTGTGATGAGAGGAACACCCGTCCTGCGGTATCTGTCTATGAAAGCAAGGGTAGATACGTTAAGCGTCAGAACCCCTCTGTGCGCGGGCAATTCGCCGTCCCGCACGATTCTCCCCGTTGCCGAGTAAATGATAACTTTCTCAGCACCCTGCGGGTAAGCGGACGGCAGGGTGACGACATCCACGGAATTTACAAATTCCATCTTCTTTTTCATCACGGCAACGGCTTCGCTGTTATTTTCCTCTATGCAAACCTTGCAGTGAGGAATTCCGAGAAGCTTTTGCAGGGTTAATATACTTTCCAAAATTTCATTGGGCTGTTCCACGATTTCCCTAAAGTCCGAAGTAATGTAGGGCTCACATTCGGCGGCGTTGATGATAAGCATATTAATGGGGGTTTTAACCGGGTCATAGTTCAGCTTGATATGGGTGGGAAAACCCGCACCGCCGAGCCCGCACAGCCCGCTCTCGCGAATCGCCGCTATAAGTGACGGCTTGTCGGTTATTTCCGGCACGCTTATATCAGGGCATTTGGTTTGCAAGCCATCGCTTTCAATTAAAGCGGCTTTGCAGGTTTTACCGTCCGGCAGAAGATAATCGGTAATCTCCTTCACCGTACCCGATACGGAGGAATGAATCGGCGCGGACATAAACGCGCTGGTATCTCCTATTTTTTGCCCTACGGTAACGGCATCTCCTTTAGCGACAAGGAGCTCGCAATGCGCCCCCATGCTTTGCGACATAGGGATTAAAACCTCGTCCGGGATGGGGAAGTGCACCGATTCGCTATGCTTCGTGTGTTTATTGTGGCGGATTTGGACGCCCCTCAGCGTTTTCATTATGAACGAACAGCCTCCATTCCATTTTTAGCTCAGCGTTGAGAATAACACCCGTGCAAACGCCCGAAAGTATGCTTGTTGCTATAAGCATAGGTGCGTAATATATTGAAAAAATGCTTTTAAGCAGGATTGAGGAAGCAATCAGCTGACCCGTCATGTGGGCAATCGCACTGATTATGCTTATCAGGATATACGATGACCTTGTCCTTTTAAAAAGCAAAGCCATAATCAAAAATGCAGGGATTCCTCCCGAGAGTGACAGCAACCCTGCCGTAAGCCCCCTCGTTAAAGCGACAAAAAGCGACTTCATTACGGTTAAGATAAAAGCCGACGGCATATTCATCATAAGAGCCGCCGTCATGATAACGACATTGGATAAGCCGATTCTGACGCCAAAGCCCGACATCGGCAAAAACAAGGATATTAGGCTCTCAATCGTAGTCAAAGCTACAGCTAAAGCTAACATAACCCCCATAACGGAGGCATAATAAGCACGGGACTTATACGGATTCATAGTATCACATCTATATCGTTATCATTATCGTTATTTTCTCTTATCTGCTCTACCTTTATGACGACCCTGTTCGGCAGGCACACGATTGTTTTATAGCTGGAGCGGATAGTCCCCGAACGGATACACACCTTATCGCGGCAATCGGAGGAAATCACTCTGATTCTCCCTTCGCTGACCATATAGGTCATGTTAGGATAGCCCTCCCCAAGCTCCGACAAGGAATCGGTTTTAAGCGGGACTGTTTTTATAAGCTCTCCGTTATAATAAATCTCCGCGTTAACGCCGAAATTACCGTAATGCCACATCAAAAGCAGTGCCGTCAAAGCCAGCGAAAGCAGGAGTAAAATAATCATCGGGTCATATCTGTTCAGCAGGGGTCTGTCACTTAGCAAGCCCTTATCCATCATCTGTGAACGCCTCAAAATCCAAGCCCGCGCTGACGTAAATTTGTCCGTTTATATCGGCGGCGACAATATAAAAATCATCATAAAAGTCATCATTGTCAAGATATTTGCCTAAATTTTCAACGCCCTCCATGTAAACAAGCGTTGCGATAAAATCAGACAATATCCCGCCGTTTTCAACGCCGATAGGAACAACAGCCGTAACGGAGCTCAAATCCGTTTCAATCGGGCGACCGGTATTTAAATCGAAAATATGCTCATATTTAACGCCGTCATATTCAAAAAATCGCTCATAGCCGCCGGTTGTTGAGATAAACGCGGCTTGCGTATATACATACCCTAAAAAAATTTCGGGGTCAGCAGGATTTTTGATTGCCGATTTGAACGGCTTGCCATCGGGTTTTTCTCCGTACAGCAAAGCGGACGAGCCCATTGAAGCAACAACGCAAACGGCTTGTTCATCCTTTTCCAAATCCGCCAAGACATAATCGCAGGCATAACCCTTAGCGACCGCGCCGAAATCAAGCCGTGTGTTCTCCCCGAATTCGGCGTAAGGGGGAGCGACAATTGATTCAAGTGCCGATAGAATTTCGCCTTGCGCCGGAACGCGGGGGTTGTCCGTACTGATTCCCCAGAGAGCCGTCAATTCTCCGCAGGTTATATTAATGCCGTCCCCGTATTTTTCATTAAGAGCGGCGGTTTTTGAAATGCAGTCGAGAAGAATATCGCTGCTTAAAGCATTGGCTTTATTTGAATATGCGGCTTGAAACTCGTTATCCAGAAATGAAACGGCGTTAAATATATCCGTTTCGTTCTTATAAGAGGCAGCAGTTACATAGGTATCTAAATAAAACCCTTCCGAGAAATATGTTTTTGGGCTGACACCCGAAAGATGATTCATCCTCAGCCCGAAAAGATAAGCCGAAGCCAGAATGATTACCAACGCACCGATTTTCCTGATTTTCATTAAACCTCCGCTGAAAGCAGTGTGATTATATATTATATAGGTTGTATTTGCTCAACCGTTGCCGTTATGTTCTTTATTAATAATAACAAACTTAATTTGATTTGTCAAGTATTTTATTTAAATATTGCTTTGCTGTATTTTTAATTCTTATTTCTATACCCCGCCCCCCAACAAAAAGAGGCTAGCCAAAAGCTAACCTCCGCAAATCTTTGCAATGTTTTATTTAAGCTCAACCGAAGCTCCTGCCGCTTCAAGCTTAGATTTAAGCTCTTCCGCGTCAGCCTTGGAAGCACCTTCTTTAAGAGCCTTGGGAGCCGCCTCAACAAGCTCCTTTGCTTCCTTCAGCGTAAGACCGCACACGTCCTTAACAAGCTTGATGATGTCCATCTTCTTTTCTCCGAATGATGTAAGAACAACGTCAAACTCTGTTTTCTCCTCAGCCGCCGCCGCGCCGCCGCCTGCCGCAGGAGCCGCCGCCATAACAGCCGCCGAAACGCCGAATTCCTCTTGAATAGCCTCTATAAGCTCTGCCAACTCGAGCACTGTAAGGGCTTTAATATCTTCAATAAATTTTAGGGTTTTTTCCGAAGCCATAATAAATCTCTCCTTATATATTGTGTTTTGTTTTTTTTTTATTTCCGGCGAATCTATCCGACACGCCGCGCAGTAAAAATAATGGTTAACTGCCTAAGCCGCGCCTTCCTCTGCCGCTCTTTTTTCTTCAAGTGCTTTAAGAGTAGCCGCAAGCTTTTGAATAGGACCTTGCATGGAGTATACAAGCTGAGAAAGCAGCGTATCCTTTGAGGGAATCTTAGAAAGAGCGTTAACGCCTTTTTGGTCGTATAATTCCGTACCGATAAAGCCCGCCTTTAGGTTGAAAATATCCTTTTTGCTTTCCGAAAACTTTCCCAGAATACGCGCGGGAGCGGTCTGGTCCGCTTTTGAAAGTGCGATGGCGGTCGGACCTTCAAGCACGTCCTCCAACTTCTCCAGCCCTACATTTCTGAAAGCCAGACAAAGCAGGGAGTTTTTCTCTACGAAATAGTTTATATCCGCTTCCCTAAGCTCTTTTCTCAGCTTCGTATCCTCCGCTACGTTAATCCCGCGATAATCAACAAGGACACCCGCCGCAGATTCTTTCAAAAGCTCCGTAAGCTCCGCCACTCTGGCTTTTTTAATTTCAAGTACCTTTGCGCTTGGCATGATTTCACCTCCGATTAAATCAATAAAAAAACCCTTTCATCATAAAGACAAAAAGGAATTCATCAGTTAAGTATACTATTATATACTGTAACCGGCTTCTTTTCCTCGGCAGGATTTACAAAACGCGCATTACGCCGCTTCAACCTGCTGTCTTTAGAATATGACAGCTTTTTATTACATACGTATTATACCACACAAATCTTTGCTTGTCAAGGGTTTTTTTGCAGATTATTTTTATTTTCATAAAATAACGGTAATTTTATATAAAAATTGGTAGTTTTGTCATTTGCTTTATTTGTTAAAATATGCTATAATTTAAGAAAAGGAGTTGTTTTTTTATGGATAATGATAACCAAATTGTATCGGTTGGCGAATGGATTGTTGCTCTTATCGTTTTGGGAATCCCTGTTGTCGGCATTATCATGATGTTTGTATGGGCGTTTTCATCGCCGAAAAAAAGCAAGGCTAATTTCTGCAAGGCGGCACTTGTGATGGCGGCTGTCAGCATATTGCTTTCCATTTTATTCTATTCTTCAATATTAGCAACATTATTGTCTCTCGGAGAGTTTATTTAACTAAATTACAAAACCATGTAAAAAGCCGCTTCGAAAGGCGGCTTTTTATTAAACATACCGAGGTGGCGTATCACACTTACCCACATTTCCGTCGCTTTATAAAGCGTGGTGATGGTTGGCTCTTCCGCCCTCGGCGGTATGTATTAATCTGTTATATATAATCACACACTAATATTTCCCGATAAAATAAGCGCGTGATGTTCTCTTACACATGATTCAAGCGCAAATATACTGTCGCTCATGTCGTCCATTTTATCAACTTTCCTTCTGATATAAGTATTTTGACTAACAAGCGATGAATGACTTTCTGCTATTAACTGAATTTTGTGCATTACATCGCTTTCAATCAGAACATGGACTTTGCCGATTTCCCTCCTTAAAGTGCCAACCTCTCTTGCAAGAGTGCTGTTCGTTTCGTCAATTCGCTTGTTTGTTTCGTCAATTCGCTGGCTTAAAACGCCTACCTGCTTATTGGTTTCGTCAATTCGCTGACTTAAACCATCTACTCGCTGATTGGTTTCGTCAATTCGCTGACTTAAACCATCTACTCGCTGATTGGTTTCGTCAATTCGCTGACTTAAAACGCCTACCTGCTTATTGGTTTCGTCAATTCGCTGACTTAAAACGCCTACCTGCTTATTGGTTTCGTCAATTCGCTCATTCGTTTCGTCAATTCGCTGACTTAAAACGCTTACTTGTCGGTTCGTTTCGTCAATTCGCTGGCTTAAACCGCTTACTTGCCGATTCGTTTCGTCAATTCGCTGGCTGATAGGCTCTAATTTCATATCCATTAATGAGCCTATTGCTTGTAAATCCTCCTTAGTCAATGCCATTTAATCAAACCCCATTTCCGCATCAAATTAATCATTTATGAAAATAGTAAATAAATCCTTCTAAGTAATTTTATAGCCTAACAATATCATATCATATATAAAGAGCGTTGTCAAGAACCAATAAAAAAAATACGCTATAATTTTATCCGCCCCTAAATAATCAACAAGGTTACCGCCTATCAGCGGGTTTATTTAACTAAATTCAATAATTTTTATTACAAAACAATGTCAATTGTCGCGATTCTATTGACATTGTTTTGTTTTTTAATTATTATAACAATAGAAATAAAAAAGCAATCTAAAGAACAGAGGGAACAGAGGTTAAGGGTTCACTCCAAAATAAAGACTAAGAGAGGCAGGTACTAATCAATGAAAAACACATTTTTTAAAAGGGCTGTAAGCGCAGCTTTGGCGGCGGCGGTCGCCGTATCGTTTTCGGCTTGCGGAGGCAAGAAGGAGAAGGAAGAAACCTTCGCTTCAAAGGATAATGTATACAGCGTGGAGGAGATTGAGCTTCCCGTTCAGCTGACCGATGTCAGAACGGTGCTCAGCGATGGCAATGTCGTCTATATCTACGGCGACAACTATGAATCGGAGGAGCGCGAGGATGAATACTTCTGGCAAAGCGAAAGCAAACTGGTAATCATGGACCTGGCAGGCAACCTTATAAGCGAAACGATAACTTACTCCGACGGAAGCGACAATTATAAGGAAAAAGACGATAGCGATGACGATGATGACGAGGCAGAATCGAACGAGGAGGTTATCGAACGCAGAACGATAAACGAAGCCATTTTGGATACTAACGGCAGCTTTTGGACTCGCGAGGAGCTTATAAAGCCCGACGAATCCGGCGGAGAATTCAGAGGGTATATGGAAAGCGATATATCTACGTTTTTTGTTAAGTATGACAGCTCCGGCGAAAAGGTTTCGGAGGTTAATGTGGACAAGGCTGTTGAGGATGCCGAGATTGAAATCAGATATGCAAGCCGCTTTACCATAGATGCGAACGGAAACTTCTACATCAACGGCGATAACTGCATTATCGTAGTCGACTCGGACGGAAATTTTCTTTTTAAGCTTGAAGGCGAAGCTTCAACCCCGATTTCCGGCTCATGGATAAGCGGAGCTTACCTTACGGACGATGGCAGGGTCGTTGCCATTGAAAGTAAATGGCGGCGCGATAAGAATGATTACATAAGCACCACGGTAATCAGCGAAATTGACGTAGCGGTAAAAGGATACGGCAAAACCTATGAAACAAGCAGGAGCATGGGCGAAGTATCAAGCGGAAGCTTCGGTCATGACCTTGTATTAAACCTCGGCACTTCTATGAGGGGCTACAACTTGGCAACCGATACCGCAACAGTCATCATAGACTGGGTTGCTTCCGGCTTTGATTCAACTACATTGAGAAACCCGTTGATTTTGCCGGACGGCAGAATCCTGTGCGTAACCCGTAACTACACCGCGCAAGGAGGCGGCTATTCATGGAGCAGTAACGATGGCATGACGCTTTCAATCCTAACTAAGGTTGACCCCAAAGATGTGCCGGATAAGAGGGTTATCAAAATAGCCTCTTGGTATCTTGATTGGGACGTTCGCCGCGCCGCTGTTGAATTTAACAAGAACAGCCTTGAATATCAAATTGAAATTATCTCTTATACGGAGGATTACGGCTGGCGGGATGCAAACACCAAGCTCAATAACGACCTAATCGCCGGAAATATCCCCGATATACTGATGCTGAGCACTGAAATGCCTATTAACAGCTATATCTCAAAGGGTCTGCTTGCCGACCTGTATACCTTTATTGACAATGACCCCGAAATTAACAGAAGCGACCTGCTTGAATGCGTTCTTGATGCTTACTCCGTTAACGGGAAGCTTTACAGCATTGCGCCAAACTTTTATGTTCGCTCCTTAGCGGGCAAAACCTCGGATGTCGGGGAAAACGCAGGCTGGACTATGGATGAATTTTTGAAATTCGCGGAAGCCAATTCCGATAAGAAAATATTCGGAGAAATGACTAAAGAGCAATTTTTACAAAGCGCGCTTTATAATTCAATGGGCAGCTATGTTAACAACGAAACCGGTGCCTGCAGCTTCGATTCGGAGGACTTTATAAAGCTCCTTGAATTCGCGAATACCTTCCCCGCAGAGATTGACAGCAGCGGCGGCGGATATGAATATTACAGAATGGGAGACGATGGCGTGAATCCCTTGCTCGTGGATTCATATATACATAATTTTACAGCGATAAGGGAGTATGAATACGGCTTGTTTTTAGAAATGCCCGAAGGCATAGGGGCACAGGACAATGACCCGATTTTAGCTGACGATGATGACGATGAAGCTAATGAGTCTGCCGTGCAGACTGCGGATTCCGAAGGCGATGACAATGGTGGCAATGATGAGGACGTTGAAGTTGTTGTGGGTGCAATGTCTGCTTCGGAAATGGATACGTTCACCCCCGAAAAGGGCACGCCGGTCACCTTTATAGGCTTCCCAAGCGCGCAAGGTAACGGCTCGGTTTTATCGGGGAATACAGAATTTGCTATCATGGAAAAAGCAAGCAACCCCGATGGCGCGTGGAAATTTCTGCAGTATTTCTTTACAGAGGAATATCAAGACAAAGTTGACGGCGCATTCCCCATAAGGCTTTCTTCCCTTGAAAAGAAGCAGGAAACGGCAAAGCAGATGCCTTTCTGGACGGACAACGATGGGAACAAGGTTGAGTATGAACCGACCTATTGGAGAAGGGACTCCGGCAACGACAACGGCGTTGTTATCAACATCGGCGTTAACACCGATGAGGACAATGCAAAGATTATGGATTTGATTAACTCGGCAAACCAAATTATACGCTACGACCAAGGGCTGAGCAATATCATCATTGAGGAAACGGATTTCTTCTTCGCAGGTCAAAAATCCGCCCGCGATGTAGCCGAAATAATCCAAAACCGCGCCTCCCTCTACATCAGCGAAGGAAGGTAAATTCAATTAACAGTTAACAATGAACAATTAACAATGATTAAGGGCGAACGCAAAAGTGCGTTTGCCCTTATTTTATTTTATTGTTCATTGTTCATTGTTCATTGTTCATTGTTAATTGACAAAGGCTTGCTTTGATGAAATCGGCGAAGAGTTTTTGGGGTTTGTTGGGGCGTGATTTGAATTCGGGGTGGAATTGTACGCCTATGAACCACGGGTGGTCTTTCTGTTTCAGCTCAATGATTTCAACGATTCTTTCGTCGGGCGATATGCCCGCAACGACCAACCCCGCGTCCTCAAGCTGTTCTCTGTATTCATTGCTGATTTCCCAGCGATGCCGATGCCTGTCATAAATCAGCGGCTCGCCGTATATTTCGTAGCTTTTCGTATCCGGCATAATTTTGCAGGGGTGAAGCCCGAGGCGCATACTGCTCTTTTCAATCTTGTCCTTTTCAATGTCAATCAGGTCTACCACGGGGTGAGGCGTGTCAACGAACTCGGTGGAATTCGCGCCCTCCAAGTTAAGTACATTTCTGGCAAATTCAATCGCCATTATCTGCATCCCCAACGCGACCCCGAAGAGCGGAGTTTTGCTTTCTCTCGCGTAACGCACGGCTTCGACCATCCCCTCTATACCCCTATCTCCGAAGCCGCCCGGTATTATGATTCCGTTACAGCCTTTCAGCAGCTTCGCGCAGTTTTGAGCCGTTACCTTTTCGGAATTAATCCATTTGATTTCAACGGCGGTATCGTTAGCTATCCCTCCGTGGCGCAAAGCCTCGGCAACGGACAGGTAGGCATCGTGAAGTCCCACATATTTTCCGACAAGACCGATTGTAACCTTAGTTGAAGCGGCATTGATATGCTCCGCCATCTCCCTCCACTCCTTCAAATCGGGAACACGTTTTTCCAATTCAAGGTGATGGCAGACAACATCGGCGAAGCCCTCGTCTTCAAGCAGAAGCGGAACCTCGTAAATGGAGGAGCTTGTAAGATTTTGAATGACATCCTCCCGCCGAACATTGCAAAAAAGGCTGATTTTTTTCTTTATATCATCGGGGATTTCCTTTTCGCTCCTGCAAACGATAACATTGGGGCGGATACCTACCGACAAAAGCTCTTTAGTCGAATGCTGAGTCGGCTTTGATTTCAGCTCGTCAGAGCCCGCCACGTAGGGAACAAGGGTGACGTGTATGTACATGACATTCCCGCTTCCCATTTCGGTTGAAACTTGACGAATTGCCTCCAAAAACGGCGTAGCCTCAATATCGCCTACCGTGCCGCCGATTTCCGTAATCACAATATCCGTCCTCGATTCCTTGCCGACACGGTAAACACGCTCTATGATTTCATTGGTAATATGCGGAATGACTTGAACCGTCCCCCCGCCGTAATCGCCGCGAAGCTCCTTATTAAGCACGGTCCAATATATTTTTCCTGTGGTGACGCTGGAATTGATTGACAAGTTTTCATCAATAAACCGCTCATAGTGCCCCAAGTCAAGGTCAGTTTCCGCGCCATCGTCCGTCACAAACACCTCGCCGTGCTGATAGGGGGACATTCTTCCCGGGTCTACATTTATATAGGGGTCAAATTTTTGCATGGTAACCTTATAACCGCGCGCTTTAAGCAACCGCCCCAGCGAAGCCGCCGTAATCCCCTTACCAAGCCCGGAAACGACCCCCCCGGTTACGAATATGTATTTTGTAGCAGGCATATATATTTACTTCCTTTCTGTTTGCTTTATATATTATACTGTTTTTTTGTTTATATTGCAAGAATTTTTTTAAAATGTTTACATTTTACTTGACACCCTCGCTTATACATGATATAATTATTTTCGGACGCATATCAAGACACAACTTGCGGGCGTGGCGGAATTGGCAGACGCGCCGGATTTAGGTTCCGGTGGGTGACCGTGCAGGTTCAAGTCCTGTCGCCCGTACCATTGCAGGCGAATCGCCTTTAAACAAAAACAGCGCACTGTAAATATCGCGCTGTTTTTGTTTTTTTATAGTGATTTGCCGTTTACAAACTCTCGCCAAAATCCTCTTTGAATTTTTCTGTAAGCTTGATTTGCCAATCGGAATCGGGCTTGAGCCTACCGAAAAAGAAGCGGAGTATTCTGGGCTCTTCGACAAAGTTAAGCCCGCCTATAAGCCTTCTGTTTTGATAAAGCCAGTTAATCCTGTCGATGGCGTATTTAATCTGCGATAAGGTGAATACCCGTCTGGGAAGAGCAAGGCGCAAAAGCTCCATGTGTGCCAGCGGCTCTGTGCCGTCGGGGTTGCGTTGCTCGGATAATGTGCCGCGCTCCATGCCGCGTATGCCGCTGACGATATACAGCGCGGTCGCAAGCGCACCCGAGGGGTATTTATTCTGCGGGAGGTGGTCTAAAAATTCTCCTGCATTAAGGTGACAACCAAGCCCTCCTGCCGGCGTAACAACAGGAATGTCAAGGGCGGAAAGCTCGTCTACCATATGCTTGATAAATTGGGGAGCTTGCGCTATCATGTCCATGTCAAGCGTTTCGTCAAGACCAACGGTTAACGCTTCCATCTCGCGGACGGACATACCGCCGTATGTCAAAAAGCCCTCGTAAAGCGGTATTAATTCGCGGATTCTTTCCATTAAATCATCTCGGTGCAAGCAGATGCCGCCGCCTCTGGCGCATCCCAATTTTCGTGCGGAGAAATAGATAATATCGGATAAGCTTCCGATTTCGCGCATTATATCGGAAATCGGAACATCCTTATATTCCTCTTCCCTTGTTTTTATAAAATACAGGTTATCGGCAAGCAGGCTCGCGTCAACCACAAGTATAAGCCCTTCGCGGCGGCATATCGCGCTTATCTCCTTAAAATTCGCCATGGAAACAGGCTGACCGCCGATGAGGTTTGTGCCCGCCTCAATCCTTACGAAGGCTATATCCTCTTTTCTCTCCTTGATGAGCGCGTTAAGCTTTTCGGGGTCTAAATTGCCTTTAAAGGGGTTGCTGCTTTTCGCCTCCAGCCCCTCATCGCCTACGATTTCCGCGATTTCAGCCCCGAATCTTGATATATGGGCTTTCGCGGTTGTAAAGTGGTAGTTCATGGGTACAATCATACCGGGCTTGGTGATTAATGTCTGCGCCAGTATATTTTCGCAGGCTCTGCCTTGATGCGCCGGCAGGTAATATTTGGTATCAAAAACCTCGCGGATTTTCGCTTCTAACCGATAGAAAGTTTCACTTCCGGCGTAGCTGTCGTCCGCCGTCATCATCGCCGCGAGCTGCCTGTCGCTCATGGCATTTGTTCCGCTGTCGGTAAGCATGTCCAGGAAAACCTCTCTGTTTTTAAGGAGAAACGTATTGTTGCCCGCCTCCGATATTGCTTTTAAACGCTCGTCTATGGGCAACAGATTCAGCTTTTGAATAATTCTTACCTTGTGCATTTCCAAGGGCATATCCGCGCTGCCGAAAAACTTAACTTCCGCCATACAATTAAACCATCCTTTATTTATTAAAATTTTAAGAAATATACATTAATAGTATACCATAATTTGCTTGGAATGTCAATATATTTTTTATTTTATCGCGTTAATGGTTTAATGTTTTATCACGAAACAAATTTTTTGAAAACTCTTGACAAAGCAAAAATATTATATTATAATAGTAATGTTATCTATTCGAGCTTGCATATAATTACAATACAACGCACTGCGAGCGGCGCTATAGCCAAGTGGTAAGGCATGGGTCTGCAACACCCTGATTCCCCGGTTCAAATCCGGGTGGCGCCTCCATTAAAAACAGCCGATAATGAACCACCTCCGAGATGAGGAGGTTAATTATCGGTTGTTTGTTTTTTTCGTTTGCTTTACATATAAAAAGCATTGTCAATACCTAAAAAAATATTACAATTCGGTACATTTATTGACAACCCCACCGAAACCCGCTATAATAAAAATGAGGCACTTTAAGTTTTCCTTATCATTCAAGTTACATAACCGACATAAAGCCTCAAAATATAGGGAGCATACTTATACGGTGGCGGCTCTTTTTCCTCCAGCTCCGAAAGGAGGTGGTAGTTTATGGAAACATTAGTTCTGATTCTGCTTATCATTAATACAACCTGCAATGTAAT
>WRLG01000031.1 GCA_009777725.1 Oscillospiraceae bacterium
TCCGCGAATTATCGGCGGATGAAAAAGCGCGTGATATGTATGAACGCCAAGAAAAAGCAAGGCGGGATTTTGAGTGGGCTGTGGATTATGAGGTGGAAAAGGGTATCAAAGCAAGGCAGCAGGAGTGGTTGCAGGAGGGTCGGCAGGAAGGTCGGCAGGAGGGATACATTAATGTTGCGCGAAACCTTATTAAAATGAATATCCCGATAGACGATGTTATAGCGGCTACAGGGCTATCCCGCGAGGAAATTATGTCAATTTCTAATTGACACCCCCGCCCAAATATGCTATAATAAAAATACAAAAAATTAACAAGAAAGGTCTTGATTTTAATGTCCAAATGTGCTACAATTTTAGCAAGCAAGCAAGCTTATCTCTGCCCTAACCGCCCTGGCAATCTTCATCTCAATCTTTACCGCGCTGAATGTTTCAGCTGAAACATTTGACGGCGAGGGCTGGGAATTTGATTCTTTGACGGGCACGCTCACAGTTGAATCAAACAGAGGCACAAATATGTGGAGAGTGGATAAACACCCGGCTTCCTTTGAATTCAGCGATGTAACCTGTTATAATCGGAAACAGCGTTACGGAAATAGTTGGTGGTGCGTTTAGGCAGACAAGCATAACCACCATAACCATACCCGAGGGCATTACTTATATAGACTTTGAAGCATTTTCTAATTGCACAAACTTAACCTCAATAACCGTTGCACCCGGCAACAGCAATTTTTCAGATATTGACGGTGTATTATTCAATAAAAACGCAACAGAATTAGTCCTATACCCGATTGGGAACGCAAGAACAAGCTACACAATTCCAAGCGGCGTTACGAGCATAGGGCAAGCGGCATTTGCATTTTCAAGACTAACCTCAGTCATCATACCGAAAAGCGTTACAGCCATAGGACCTCATGTGTTTTCGGGTATTACAGACCCGCTTTCGATAACATTCAATTCACGAACCCCACCGACATTCGGCAACAGCAATAATGTATTTTTACTAAGCACCGACGAAATCACAATAGTTGTCCCATACGGCGCAAAGGCGATATATGCGGCGGTTGAACAGTTGAGTAACTTCACTATACATGAACGTCCCGCCCCTGCTATCCACGATGATGATGATAACAACAACCGCGGCGGCAACTCCGTAAGAGATACAATCATCAGCGGCGGCGGAATCGGCGGCGCGGCAGGGAGCGTAAACAACAGCGGCAAAACCGAAATCAACGGTCATTTTGAAAATGACACCTACATAAAACACTCCGAAATCCCGCTAGTTTACACAGCAGACAAAAGTTTCGCAGATTTCAGAGAAGTCCGCATAAACGGTCGCCGACTGACAAAGGGTACACATTACACCGTCAAAAGCGGCTCGACAATCATCACCCTTCTGCCCGAATATCTGGACGCACTTGAAACGGGAGAGCATGAATTAAGCGTTCATTTCAGCGGGCTTGCAGTGGTTAAGGCTTCGTTTGCCGTTGAAAATGCTGAGCATGATGATGTTTCGACTTTGGCGGGGATTTTGGAGGATTTTGATTCAATTGACAATTGATAATTGACGATTGACAATGAATGTATCGGCTTCGCCGACTGTAATGTAGGGGACAGGCTTGCCTGTCCCGTGAGAACGCACTCCACTTGTGGTGGTATCCGCAGTATGTGATTCACCTGCGGGACGGGCAAGCCCGTCCCCTACAGAATAAATTGACCTATTGTGCAGGTGGAAAATATGTGCGTCACAACGGCGCGCCGAGGGCGTCGCGCCCTACATATCAATAAATTTAAAATAGTTTATTTTAGCATTTAATTTAATTGCTAAAATAAACTATTTTAATGTTACGCCACGGGCGTAACTCCGACATTGTTAACTGTTAATTGTTAATTATTAATTGTTCAAGAAACCCACCCTCTGAGCTTAACCGCATTTGCAACTCTTTTGATTGAGATTTGATACGCCGCGTCACGCATGTTAAGCTTTTGGCTCAGAGACAGTTCGTAGACTGAATCGAAGGCTTTATTCATGGTAAATTTAAGCTTATCCAAAACCTCTTCCTTGCTCCAGAAATAATTCATATTGCACTGAACCTGCTCAAAATAACTGCATGTCACGCCGCCGGCGTTGCAAAGAAAATCGGGTATAAGGGAGATTCCGGCTTCGGCAATCAGCGGGTCGCAGTCGGGGGTGGTCGGTCCGTTCGCGCCTTCGCAGATGACCGATACTTTTTTGCTTATTTTTCCGAAAACTGCGGGGGTAATCTGGTTTTCCAAGGCGGCGGGTATGAGTATGTCAACCTCCTGCGTGAGCCACGCATCCCCGTCTAAAACCTCATAGCCCAAGGCTTTCGCTTTTTCTGTTTCGATACTGCCGAATGAATCTTTAATGCTGACGAGTTGTTCTATATTACAGCCGCCGGATTTTTTGAAAGTATAAGCCTTTTGAGCGGCTTGATTCCAGCAGGATACGGCAATCACCTTGCCGCCCATCTCCGTGTAAAGGCGCGCCGCATATTCGGCGACATTTCCGAAGCCCTGTATGCTTGCGGTCGTTGCTTCGGGTGCAAGCTTTTTGGCTTTAAGCAAAGCTTCCAGCGTATAAACAACTCCGTAGCCGGTCGCCTCGGTTCGCCCGAGCGAGCCTCCCAAGCCAACGGGCTTGCCTGTGATGACCCCGGGGTAATGCCCTCCTGCTATGGTTTCATATTCGTCAAGCATCCAAAGCATGTGCTGCGCGTTTGACATCACATCGGGGGCGGGTACATCAATGTTCGGACCGACCTGCGAGAAAAGGCGGCGGATATAACCGCGGCAAAGCCTTTCCTGTTCGCCCTGCGAAAGGTCGGGGGGGTTGCACACAACGCCGCCCTTTCCTCCGCCCAGCGGAATATCGACCACAGCGCATTTCCATGTCATCCAAGTAGCCAAGGCGCGGACGGTGTCAGCCGTTTCGTGGGGGTGAAAGCGTATGCCGCCCTTTGCGGGACCTAAGGCATCGTTATGCTTAATGCGGTATGCTTGAAAAACCTTAGTTGAGCCGTTGTCCATTTTAACGGGGATTGTAAAGTGAAATTCCTTCATCGGGGTACGCAGAAGCTCCCTTGTTCCGCTGTCGAGGTTTAACTGCTCCGCCACCTTGTCAAATTGCGCGCGGGCATTTTCAAATGGATTATAAACTGCCATAGACATATAATTTATGCTCTTCCTTTCTTAATAAAAGCAACCGCCCGTTTTTTGTGCGGTTGCTTTTTATTTAATATTTGCGTTTACGCGCCGCTTCAGACTTTTTCTTACGTTTTACCGAAGGCTTTTCATAATGCTCCCTTTTGCGTACCTCGGCAATAACGCCGTCCTTTTGACAGCTTCTCTTGAAGCGTTTAAGGGCAGTGTCTAAAGATTCGTTTTTACCAACTCGGATTTCAGCCATTTTATTCCCTCCCTTACCCAAAGGCACGGGTTAAATTTGAAGTTATTTTTTATATAACTACATAATTATACAGGATAATAAGGGCTTTGTCAAGCCTTAAATGAAAATTTATTAAATAAAAATACCGCAAGAGCAGCCGGATTGGTAAAATTTTACTGCCCCTGCGGTATTTTTGCCGAGCCGATATAAGATTGATTATACTCTCAGTTTATTTAACCACAATATTTACAAGTCTGCCCTTAACATAAAGCTCCTTGACGATTTTTTTGCCGTCAATCAGCCTTGCTATATCAAGCTGGGACTTGGCGGTGTTCAGCACATCGCCCTGCTCCGCATTGGAGGGGATGTTAACCTTTGCCCGAACCTTGCCGTTAACCTGAACGGCGATTTCAATCTCATTATCAACGCACAAAGCCATGTCATACTCCACCCATTTTTGCTGGTGGATAAACTTCCCGAAAGCCTTTTTAAACAGCTCGGAAGTAATATGCGGCGCGAACGGGTTCAGCAAAATCAAGAATGTGCGAAACTCCGTCAAACTGATTCTTCCGACCCCGTAAATTTCATTCAGCAGGGTCATTAACGCCGCTATTGCCGTGTTAAATTTGAGAGCTTCAATATCCTCCGTCACTTTTTTAATCGTTTTGTGTATCACAACCGTCAACTCTTCGCTATATTCATCTCCGTTATTACTGTTAGTATAACAAATAATGTGATGCAATCCAAAAACCCTGTCAAGAAAACGCTTACAGCCCTTGATTGAGGATTGGCTCCAAGGGGCAGTCTTCTCAAAGTCGCCTATGAACATCTCATAAAGCCGCAGCGTATCCGCGCCGTATTCGGCGATAACATCATCGGGGTTTATGACGTTTCCGCGGGATTTTGACATTTTTTGCCCATCCTCCCCCAGAATCATTCCATGAGAGGTTCGCTTTAAATATGGCTCTTTATTCTTAACTACACCTATATCAAAGAGGAATTTGTGCCAAAATCTGGAATACAACAGGTGAAGCGTTGTATGTTCCATGCCGCCGTTATACCAGTCAACGCCCATCCAGTAGTCCAACGCTTCTTTTGAAGCAAGAGCCCCCATATTATCCGGGTCGCAATAGCGCAGAAAATACCATGACGAGCCTGCCCACTGGGGCATCGTGTCCGTCTCGCGTTTAGCCGCGCCGCCGCAAGCGGGGCAGGTGGTGTTTACAAAGCTCTCCAGCGTTGCAAGCGGGCTTTCGCCCGTGTCGGTCGGCATATAGCTCTCGACCTCGGGGAGCATAAGCGGCAGTTGGCTTTCGGGTACAGGGACAAAGCCGCACTTTTCACAATATACTATGGGTATAGGTTCGCCCCAATATCGCTGTCTGGAGAATACCCAATCGCGGAGCTTAAAGTTTTCTTTCGGAGCTCCCAGACCTTTTTCTTCAAGCCAAGCGGTTATCTTCGCCTTCGCTTCCTCTACGGGCAGTCCGTCCAAAAAGCCGCTGTTTACCATAATCCCGGTTGCACAGTCGGTGAACGCCTCAACCTCGATATTCCCGCCCTTAACGACCTCGATAATGGGCAGGTTAAACGCCTTTGCGAATTCATAGTCGCGGGTATCATGCCCGGGGACTGCCATAATCGCGCCCGTCCCGTAGGACATCAAGACATAGTCCGATATAAATATAGGGATATTTTCGCCGTTTACGGGGTTCACAGCTGTAACGCCTTGGAGCTTTACACCCGTTTTATCCTTAGCAATTTCAGTCCGCTCAAAGTCGGATTTGCGGGCGGATGCGTCTTGGTATGCTTTTATCTCAGCGTTATTTAAAAGCAAGCTCTCCCACTTTACAAGGTACGGGTGCTCGGGTGAAATTACCATATAAGTCGCGCCGAAAAGGGTGTCGGGTCGGGTGGTGTAAACCCGCAAAGTATCGCCGCTTGAAGTGGAGAAATCCACCTCCGCGCCCGTTGAATGTCCTATCCAGTTAATTTGCCCCGCCTTGACCCTGTCGGGATAATCCAGCCCCTCCAAGTCGTCAATCAGCCGCTTTGCATATTGGGTAATTTTAAGCATCCATTGCGATTTGACCTTGCGAATCACCTCGCAGCTGCACCGCTCGCAAACCCCCGAAACAACCTCCTCATTAGCCAAAACAACCTTACAGGAGGTGCACCAATTAACAGCCATTTCTTTTTTATAAGCAAGCCCTTTTTTAAACAACTGCAAGAAAATCCATTGCGTCCATTTATAATAATCGGGGTCTGTCGTGTCAACCTCCCGCAGCCAATCGAATGAAAGCCCAATCGCTTTAAGCTGGGCGCGGAATCGGTTGACGTTATTTCGCGTGACGATTGCGGGGTGGATTTTGTTTTTGATGGCAAAGTTTTCGGTAGGCAGTCCAAAGGCATCCCAGCCCATCGGAAAAAGGACATTATACCCCTCCATCCTCCGCTTGCGGGCTACTATGTCCATAGCCGTATACGGTCTTGGGTGTCCCAGATGAATCCCCTGCCCCGACGGATAAGGAAACTCAACCAGCGCGTAATACTTAGGCTTCGTGTAATCATTTTGGGCATGGAACGTGTCATTCTCTTCCCAATAGTTTTGCCATTTCTTTTCAATGGTCTTAAAATCATAGCGGTCGTTCATTTTTTTTAGTTCCTTTCAATTAATGTTCTGATTTAAATTTAAACTTAGCGGTCGTTCATTTTTTTAGCTCCTTTCAGTTTCATAGTTATTTTCTCGCCAGCCGTGCTTGCCATACTTCGTTTATCTTTTGGCGTTGCTCTTTTCTGTCATGGAAGAGCTTTTCAAATAATTCTTTGTCTACCGTTTTAAGCATATATCTTTCGACACCCTCATCAGACTGTTCTTCGTCCTCGTAAATAAAAAATATAAAATTTTCTGCTTTATTTATAAAATCAAGGTTTTCTTTTATCCGCAATGCAACGTCAAGGATTATCTCGTTGTACATATCATGATAAGGGCAACGTATGCGTTTGTAGTAATCGGGATAATTATTAAAATCAATCTCAAAGCAAGGAGAGCCATCAGCAAACCGCCCTGTTGTAACTTCAATGCAAAATTTGCCGTCAGTCGTCTTAAATTCTCGCTTTGGGTCTGATTCGCCGTACCATGTTCCGCAAGTAATTAAATAGTATATGTTATGAAAGTTGTTATAAACATCGCTGTTATAAACTTGACGTTCATCGTTTGGAGATACGACATTGTGAAAATCTCCAACGCTGTATTCTAAGCCGCAAAAACCATAAATATCTAAATCCCCAAAATCGTCATCATTATATGTTTCTTTATCATGTTCGGCATACCATTCGGCGGAAGCCTTTAATTGCTTTTTATTGTTATACACAAGCCAAACTCTGCCCCCGTTTGAGACAGCACAAGTCAAAGCAATCGCAATTACCTCGTCATTTTCTTCAGTCAGCGAAAATTTCTTTAACGCTGTTATCAAGCAGTTATAAAGTTCTTCTTTTATAACCTCTATGTCAAACAAACCGAAAATATCTTTCATAACAGTTCCCTCATTGAGTTTTGCTATTTCCTACACTACCCTGCTCCTATAATTGATTTTAGTTGCAGGATGAGTTTTGGTATATGTTCCGTAGCTGCCTCATAGACAATTTGCATATTTACATCTTCATATGAATGAAAAATTCGATTGCGTATACCTATAAGTTCGTTCCAAAAAATATTGTGATGTCGCTCTCTTTCTTCTAGACTTATTGAGTTGGCTTTCTCGCCAATATGTCCGATTGCAAAGAGAACTAAATCTTGAATATCTTCATCTTCAAGAAACAGTTCTAACGAAACGCCTTCAATGCGTCGTTCAACTCGTTTTGCAAACATATACATACTCTCGAAATACGCAAAATCTCTATCGTTCATATATAACTACTCCGGTCGTTAAAATTTCATTTTCCATTTTAGAGCCTTTTTTTATTTCACGTCGCTCAAATATGTCAGACTTTATAGGCAGGGCTTGCGCTATTTCATATTGTGCGGTAAAGAAATTCAATCCTCTCAAGAATCCGTTGCTGTCTATCACCATGTCAATATCGCTGTTTTCTGTAGCTGAACCTTTTGCGTAAGAGCCGAAAACAATAGCACGCACAATGCCATGTTTTATAAATAGCGGTTCTAGTTGGGTTCTAATGTTTTGCAAGTCAATCATCATTCAAACTCCTTTCGCAATTAAAAATCAATATCCCTATTACAACTGATATTCCATTCATTGGCATACTCAAACAAATCTCTCTCTAATTCATCAACAGTCAATGCACAAAAATCATACAGCAAAAAAGTTTTTCTCTTACCTGTTATTTTGGAATCTGCATATAAATAATATGTATCAAAAAAGTATTTGGGGTTTGCGCTCGGGATAAATACGCTTAACAGCAAGGCTTTTAACCCCTCGCCCTTTTGTATATGCAAAGCGAAATTATATTCCTCAAACAGCAAATGTTCATGCCGCTTAAACCGTGTACATTGAACCGCCGTATCGGTTACCGTAATCGTAAGTTTTACAAAGACACACGGAACAGCGGCGGCGGAAATGACAACAAAAACAATTGCCAACACAAAAATGTCATGAGGAACAGTTCCGTTATGTCTTGACATTAAAAATCCAACTAAAACAATAATCAAAGTCGTATATAATATGATGGCATATTTCGCTATTACTTTCGTGTCGGATTTGTATTCTACTGTGTTCATAATCCGCTCAAATCCCCCTCAATCCCCATTCAAGTCATCCGCTCAAAAATATATTTTTGATTTTCAAAGAATTTTCAATTACCTGCCCGTTTTGCATATCCTCGGTTAATATCTGTTTACAACCGTTTTCAAGTGCAGATGACAAAATAAGACTGTCCCAATAACTGTAGCCATAACGCTTTTTAAGACTAAAAGCAGTTTGTACCGTTTGAAGCTCAATACTTTTAACTTCGCAAAAAGCAATAATTTCTGAAACAATAGACACAATAATGTCATGTTCAATTTTAAATTTGGAAAGTGTGCTGTAAAACTCGTTTAATACTTGAACGCTTATTACAAATATGGTATCTGTGCCTTGAAACAAACCTTTAGCAATCTGATGCTTTTCAGAATCGCTGTTTGTGTATGAATAAACAAGCAGGTTTGTGTCAACAAAAGCTTTATCTTTCATGCAATTCCTCCCTGCTGAAAAGTCTGAAATTTTCGACAGACAGAGGATTATTCATTAAAGAAAATCTCTTTTCAGATTGTTCTTTACCTTGATTTTGGTCTTGCTCCGTTACTATTACATAGGAAAGGTCACTCAATAAAGCCAAAAGACGAGTTGCCTTTGTTTCGTCCGCAATTGAAATAGTATAGCTTTTCATTTACATTACCCTCCTCAAACTCCGTTCCTAACACCCTCATCCTCAAATCATCCCATAAAAAACATCCTCAATCTTCACAACCAAATCATCAAACAAAGAGGTCTTAAACTCATATTTAACCAGAGCCAATTCTTCCGGCTTCATCTTTTCTGTTAGATAATCGGGCAGAATAGAGTAAACTTCATCAAGCTCATATCTGCCGTCTTTTAAGAGATAAACCTCGACAGATTTGTTTGCGGTATCAACAATCCAATATTCACGAACCCCGCATTTCTCATAAAGGTTTTTCTTATAGCCTTTATCATTTTTTGCGGTAGAAGGCGATAAAATCTCAACGATTAAATCGGGCGCACCGTAAATGCCGTCATGTTTAATATAATCTC
The DNA here is from genome assembly GCA_009777725.1 of Oscillospiraceae bacterium. GTDB lineage: Bacteria > Bacillota > Clostridia > Oscillospirales > Ruminococcaceae > UBA946. Next base: position 9,175 of record WRLG01000031.1, read on the forward strand.
TGTTACAGACGATTATAGCATCGGGAATCACGGTATCTTTTTCAGTCAAGTGAACATCAATGCCGTCCATAAAGGCTTTACATGGTTTACCCTTTAGAAAATTACCGAAAATTCGGTATATATTCCCTGCTACGATACCATGATTGGTGATAGGACGAGGCGACATTAAAACAATCTTCCCGTCAAGCTTTTCTTCCCAAACATCATCATAATTATAAGCTAAATTATTCATAATAACCTCCTAAATAATTCCATCTGCTTCTAACCGCAATTTAAAGAAAACCTGCAACCATTCCGGCTGGTTTTTGACTTCGGGCAAAATCCTCTCCAAGCGCCTCTTGCCGACCCGCTTATCCAGTATAGCAAAAAGCCGAACTACATAATCAGAAGATGACAGGCTTTTATCAATGCTATTATTTATATATTCATAAAACGAATTATAAAAGCTCGTTACGCCGCCCTGCCATTGTGCAATATAATCTGCTTCTTTGCGGGATTTTTCATTGCCGAGGTTGTTATTACTCAGTCTGCGAAGTGCGGTGTAGTATTTATCCCACCAATCATGGCTGCAGGAGCGAAAGATTTCTTTCCCCTCAAACCTAACGGCAACTCTCGGCGTTTGGTCATGAGCGGCTCGGTAGCGGGTTTGAAAATATTGTATCCGCCCTTTCAGCGAATCGCAAATATTATCCTGCTCCAATACCTTTCGCATAGCACTCCACGAAATGCCTCGCCTCGGGGGTTTTTTTATTCCCATAGCCTACCCTCCTAAACTTAATCCGCTTCCTGCAACCGCTTTGCATAATCTGTTAAACAGCGGTTCATGATTATTTCCGGCGTTACGCCGTTTTGCTCTGCAATTTGGGCAAATATTTTATAATCCTCATGCCTTACAAAGGTTTGAACCTCTTTGTTTAATTTATGAAAAAACGGATTCCTAACGCCCCTCTTAAAGTCTTCAGCAGTTAATTCTCTCACACTAATCCCTCCTCATATAGCGAAGATTCGCGCTTAGTTGCTTTCCTTGCGGATATTATACGGACAAGCTCCTCATCTTTATCTCGATAACAATGACATACTGTAAGTTTGCGGAAAATGTTATCCATACCGATTATGAAAAACCTATCCTCGTCAATTGAATGTATTTTATCTTCAAGATAAATAGCGTATTTATCATCAAATACGGTAGTTGCTTCTTCAAAAGTAACACCGTGCTTGATTTTATTTGAGCTGTTTTTATTTTCGTCCCATTCAAATTTCATTTTTTCAGCCCCTTCCTTGTTGTTTGCGTTAATTGTTAATTACCCTAAATATATCCTCAACAGATATAACCAAATCATCAAACAGCGATGTTTTGAAATTATATTTAACAGCTTCCCGCTCTTCGTCCGTCATTTTCTTTAAAATGCTTTCGGGCAAAACAGAATAAACCTCATCAAGAATATACCTGCCGTTTTTCAATAGGTAAACCTCGATTGATTTACTTGCGGTATCGACAATCCAATATTCCAAAACGCCGCATTTTTCATAAAGCTCTTTTTTATAGCCCTTATCCCTCTTTGCCGTGCTGGGAGAGAGAATTTCTACAATTAAACTTGGCGCACCTTGAATGACATCATCTTTTATAATGCTTTTGTCGCAAACGACCATAACATCAGGAATCACGGTGTCATTTTCAGTTAGCTTAACGTCAACGCCGTCCGAAAAAACCTCACAGGGCTTCCCCTCTAAATAATTGCCGAAGAGCCTGCTGATTTTGGTCAGCACCCTGTTATGATTTAAAACAGGTCGCGGCGACATTAAAACAATCTTCCCGTCAAGCTTCTCTTCCCAAACATCATCATAATTATAAGCTAAATTATTCATAACAACCAACCTTTCCTATTTCGCATTAACTGTCAATCTTCAATTTTCAATCGTCAATTACTTTAAACACCTCGCGCCTCGCAATAAACACAACAGCAATCACCCCCAAAACCGACAATATAATTCCGATTTTCATACCTCGCGGGAAAAATTTAAGCTCAATCTCGTGTGTTCCCGCGTTGAGGGGAATACCGATAAGCGCGTCCGCAAGCGGGACATAATCGGTTTTTACTCCGTCAACCAATACCGTCCAACCCGGCTCATAGGTCATGGAGGTGAACAAAATTCCGTCTTGTGCCGCTGTAACCGTCCCTTTTAAATGATGCTCTTTGAAGTAGGTGATTTCCAAGGGGCTTTGCTTTAACTTATCCGTTGCTTCTTTAAAGGCAGGCTCGTCAAGGTAATAAAAGTAAGCGTCTGTTATAAACATGCCCTTAATATCGGGCGGGCTTTTTAAGGTAATGGTTTCTATGCGTTGCCGCGTTGCACCCACCAAGAGCTGTTCGCCTTGCTTTAATCTGCCGTGCGAATAAATATAATTTACTTTCATAGGTTGTTTATAGAAATCGGGAATTCCTTCAAACGAAATGATTAAATCGTAATGATTATCGCTTCTTATATAAGAATAAACTAACTCATCGGCTACGGCTTCAGCGGTATATAGGATATATCCCACCTTATCTGCATTTTGAATCGTGTAATGCTTATCAAATCCGCTTTCCTTAACGTCAAGGTTTACAGTTTCCGCTTGGGCATAAAGCGGCTTGAAATATTCGTAATATTCGCTTGAAATAAGAGCGGATAAAAGCTTGTTTTGGTTTTCAAACGGGTCGCCTTTTTCAAGCTTTAAGTCTAAAATCGCATTATCCGCCATAAAAGCAATGGGCAGGGCGTAGGGGTTTTGATACAAGTTAAATCCCTCAGCCGTAAAATCCGGCATTAGGACATATGAATCGGGCACGTAATAATAACCCGAAACATCTTGTATGTCTTTTTTCGCTATATTATATTTAATTCCCAAAACAGAATCGGTAATCAAAGTGTTTCCATTGTAAAGAACAAAATAGTCTCTGCTAAATCCTAATTTTTTTAAAAAAGATAAAACATTCTCGTTAAAAGACGAGCTAGTGTGACTTATGCCGTATATTCCGGCTGCCATATTTGTATTACGGCTCAAAATTTCGCAAGGGTAATCCGCTCTGTAAAGAGAGCCGTCGTTTTCATTGAAGTACTCAACTGCTTGCTTCGCGGCAGTCGAATTGTTAACATAATCCTCTCTGCTTATATAAGCGGTAGGCTTCGTAAATTGAGTGAGAACGGTAAGGGCTGAAGCCGTTGTTTCTGATATAACAAGAAGCGTGATTAAAACGGCGAAAGCCCTTTTAGCCGGCTCTTTGCCGTTATCGCTATAGCAGATTAATATAATTAAAGAGTATAAAATCGCAAAAAGCACTGCGGGCATTACGGTTTGCGAAGTATCAATCATTCTCCAAATTTCCAACTGGGCATAAATGACAATTGCGATAATAAAGCCGAAACCCACCGCCAATTCGCGCCCCTTAACGCTCTCCATGCGCTCAATAACATCAGCCGCCATAACAAGCATTACAAAGCTGAACATCCAAGAATAACGGAAAGGGAATCCTCCGGGCTGTGCAAACCCATGCCAAACCATATCAATAGGGACAAGCCACATGGAAATAATAAGAGCAAGCAAAATAATGCCATATCCGAGCTTTTTATTTTTGCCCGTATTTTTATTTATAAAGAATATAGGCAAAGCAATTGCGGCTATAATCCCGCAGTATATATTCGGCTGAAAATACGGTTCGTTCGCGCCTTTGTTTACAAGAGCATTTAAAACATTAGGCAGCAAATTTGTGAAAAAATCCGTGAAATGGAAATAGGTGAGCACGGAATCATAAATAGCTACTTCAGGCGCGCCCGCGGCAGTTTTGCCCAACCCCAAGCTGAGATAAGCCGGAATTAAGAGCCATGCGGCGCAAAGAGCCGCTGTCCCCCGCAAAGCCCGTTTTCAGAAGCTGAATCATAAGGACTGCCTCGGTTATAAAGCGCGCGGGGAAAAGCAGGATTATTATATTAAAAGGGCTTGCAAGGTAATAGGCAAAAGTCCCGATGTTTTCGCCGTTTAGGTTTTTGCTCCATGAGTTTAAGAGCGAAGCCTCCCCGACGGCGGCTCTTTTTAAATATTCAAAAAAATCAATATACTGCGCCGCTAAATCGGCAGTTAAAACTGTCCTCCCGCCGAACGGATATACGCCTGCAACTATATAAGCGACCGCCAAAATAGCCGCGGGTATAAAAAAAGCAAAGATGTAATGGCGTTTGTTATATATTCCCGTTTTAATCCGTTCACCGTATTTATAAACCAAATTATTCATAATAAACTTCCTTTATATAGATTTTATTGTAACGCTTTTTTGATTTCTTCAAGCGTCATGCCGTTTTCCAGCATTTGAAGCAATTCTTCGCGCCCTTCTCTATGCCCCTCTTCACGCCCCTCTCTAAGCCCCGCATCATGAGCGGCAGACAAGGCGGATAGTTCTTCACGCAGAGCGTTTTCGCGCCATTCGACAGTGCTGATAAATTTCCTGTCGCGATTGAGCCGTTTAACTTCGCCAATGGCTTTTTTGATTTCAACGATTGATACGCTCTCCAACGCTTCAATTTTTTCTTCGGAGTCGGCATTGATTAAATTTAGCCATAATTCGATATTACTTTTAGAGTTTTCGAGTGACGGAATCTTGCCCAACTCAAAAAAGTGAATCACTTTCTTGTCCGTCAACACTTCATGACGGTCTACCTCCATGCTCATAAACACAGAGTGATATTCCTCGCAGTCAAACACAGGATAATCCACGATATTGATTAATACGGTTTTCGGGATTTTAGAATAATTCTCTCCCTTATGCAACCGTGTAAACATAAGGCTTGAATAATATTCGGCACGAGCTTGAAAATCATCACGTTTGTAACATTGTATTTCAATATTGATTTCCTGCCCGTCAACTCTAACACGCAGGTCAAGCCTGCAAAACTTATGCTCTACTTCCGCAGGCGGTATTTCATTCGGGCAAAGCTCAACTTTTTTCGCATCAAACCCCAACGCCGCAGAGACAAGCGATTTTAATAAGTCCAGATTCTCCGAAAAGATTTTTTTAAACGCAATGTCAATTTTGGGTTTAACTTTTAATTCAGTCATGGTAAAAACCTCCTTATAAATAATTTCACAGATTTTACTTCCTCTGCAAACTTTCAATCTCCTTAACTGAAAGTCCTGTATGTTTAGCAATAGTCTCTAAGGGTAGTTTATCATTAATCATACTGCGAGCAATATTAAATGCTCTTTCCAAAGCACCCTCCTCACGTCCCTCTTCGCGCCCCTTATCATGAGCCGCAGACAGCGCAGACATTTCCTCGCGCTCCTGTACTTCACGGGCTTCCACCTGCCAAATAAACTTTTTGTCGCGGTTAATGCGCTTGACTTCACCTACGGCTTTTTTGATTTCTTGAAACGGGGCATTTTCGTCTAACTCTTCTATCTGCTCTTCAAAATCTGCCTTAATTAAATTCAGCCAAAATTCAATGTCTTTCGTTGCGTTTGCCAAAGACGGAATTTTTCTCAATTCAAAGAAATGGGTTACTTTTTTATTAGTCAAAATTTCATGCCTGTTAGCCTCCATGGTCAAAAACATGGAATGATAATCCTCGCTCTCAAAGGCTTTATAGTCTAAAATATTGATTAAAATGGTCTGAGGAATTTCGTTGTATTTTTTTCCTTTGGGTAGCCGCGCGAACATCAAACTTGAGTAATACTCGGCACGTGCCCTGTAATCGTCACGGTCGAAACGCTGGATTTCAATATCAATTTCTTTGCCGTCAGCTTCGGCGCGCACATCAAGGCGGCAGAATTTTTCATCCGCGTTTGAGGGCGTAACCTCGCCCGGCTTCAGCGTGACATTCTCTACCTTAATTTCCAACGCCGCTGAAATCAATGACCGCAACAAGTCCAAATTCTCTGAAAAAATTTTTTTAAACGCAATGTCAATTTTGGGTTTAACCTTTAACTCAGTCATGGTAAAAACCTCCTTTAACAATTCTATAATCTAATAATACCATATCTAACGATAATTGTCAATTAGTCATGAAATTTTGCGCGGTTGAAGTCAGCACGACCTTATAGCCCTTGCGCTTCATTTCACCCTCCCAAATTTCGCCCTATTCCCCTGCCTCAATAGAACTCTGATAAATAAAGCATATTCATAAACCGCTTTTCATGGTGTGAATAATCATTGTTTCAATCTACAACTCCTTAATCATAATATAATCCTCGTCCAAGCCATACCCATTATTTTTTCGTCAATTTCTGCAACAACCCCGCAATCACCGTGATTATTTATATCAAAATCTTTGATGTAAATATAAATTTCGGGGTCGAATATTACGCTTTTAGGCGGCGGGTCAACGCCTGCAGGAATGAAAACTGCGTTGTATAAAAAATCTTCTAACATGGGGTAATCGATTGCGGTTATTTCTCTTATGGTTGTTTGTTTGGCATTACGCATCATGGTTTTGTTGGTATCCGCCGCTCGTTGTTTCATAAACTATTTCCCCCGCAAATATAGTAGCGATTATTTCTATTTCATTGAGCTTAATGGGTTCAATGCGGAATGGGTCTTGGCTTACGATAACCATGTCCGCCCATTTGCCCACTGCTAACGAACCAATTTGTTCCTCCATACCCATTTGGAACGCGCTGTTAATCGTGAAAGCCTCGATGGCTTCTTTCACAGTTATGCGTTCAAGAGGGTTGCGAAGCCACGTGGGGTCGTCAATATCGTCAATATCCGGCACACCGTAATCGCCGCACTCAAGATTTCGGGTGACTGCTAACTCCACTCCGTAAAAAGGGTGTGGCTCGGGCGTAACCGGCGAATCGGAGGAAAAGGTAACTAACACCCCGTTATCAATTAAACTTCTAACCGGATAGGCGGCAAGGGCACGCTCATCACCTAAGAAAGGCTGCTCTACTTCGTGATAAAAGCCCGGTGCTTTAACATGCCAAAATGGCTGGGTAGAGCCGATAATCTTCATTTCGCCCATGCGTATTTTGTCCGCTTCCGTCACCAATTGCAGGTGGGTTATGGTGTTGCGTGTATACACGCCCGGATTATTTTCGTGTGCATAAGCTAAGGCATCTATTGTTTCAGACGTGGCACGGTCGCCGATGGCGTGTATATGGATTTGGATTCCGTGGCGCATAAGCGTGCTGAAATGCTCTTTCAACACATTATTGTCCCACAATAAATCAGAAGCATAATCCGGCGGAAAACCGCGTTCTTGGTTATTGGCATAGGGTTGCCACAAATAAGCCGTGCCGCCCTCCACCACACCGTCTACAAAAAATTTTGCCGTGTTAAGAGCAAAGGTGTCAAAGTCCGTTAACATTTCTTGCATTTTCAATACATAGTCTAACGCTTCGTCAAAATCGTCGTCCGGCGTAAACACGTGCATGAGAGAAGCGCGCGTCTGCAAGCTACCGATCTGTGCCATTTCAATCAAATAATCTGCATATGCCTTGCCCGCATTTGCTTCTTCGAGCGACATAAGCACATATTGACCGCCCGTATAGCCCCGGTTGTGCATATTTTTAAGATAATCTTCAAGTGCTGATTTTTGTTGCTGCGGGGTAAAAACCTGCTCCATAGTTAAAATATTAAAAGTGTCGGTAAGCATACCCGAGAGTTCGCCCTCTTCGTTTTTATGAATCGTTCCGGTGGGATAAACGGTGTCTTTTGTAATGCCGTTTAGCTCAAAAGCCTTACTGTTAAGCCACATATTGTGCCCGTCAGAAGAGGTAAGAATAATTGGCTTTTCGCTTTCTATTTCGTCTAACCATTCTTTTTTCGGTCCGATTGGAGAATCGCCGATACCTGTCGAAAAACCCATTCCCCAATAGCTGTCTTGCTCGGGGTTATTGGCTATATATTCACGTATGATTGAAAGGGCTTCTTCTTTTTTTGCCGTCACAGGTATGTAAATGCTTGTCATAACAGATAATGACGTGCCGGGCGGGTGGGTATGCGTGTCTAAAAAACCCGGAAATACAACATTGCCATCAAGGTCATGCACGCGAGTGTTTTCGCCTATAAAAAGGCTTGCTTCTTCGCTATTGCCCACAAAGAGTATGCGCCCATCATCGCCTATGACTATGCTTTCCTGCGGATTTTGGTGCCAGTTTTCGCCGTCTGCTGTATAGATAATCCCATTTAAAAAAACATCGCGCGCCTCGGGGCTTTCGCCCTGCGTGAAAATGGTTAATAAGACCAAGCTCAACGCAATTAATATTTTTACACGCATGATTTAACACTACCTTTCTTCTGCTCTCAACATATTATATAGATACGCTCGGCGGGTTTTGGTTTTGAATGTCAGTTGGTTAGTTTTCGTAAAGCCATAGGTTCACCTCAATATTCAAACTCATCTGAAAACTCTCCTCCTGTTTTTGAGACTATTAAAGCATCGCCTAATTGCAGACCAAACTTTTCATAAACGGCGTCTTCAACCTCGTCGACGACTGCAGCCAAAACAGAAACATCTCCGCTTAAATCCGCATATTTATTGTTTTGCCCATCGTTGAATATATAAGAAATTCGTTGTTCGGACAAAGTAATTAAATCTGAAATCCCAAATTCAATGCCGGGATATTTATTTTCAAGATACTCATACATTTCAGCCGATAAGCGTTTCGCATTATGTGAGTATTCGCGGCTTTTTTCATAATCGTCCGTCAATTCGCCGTTGTCAATAAAGACCGAATAAACAAAATCTTCCTCCTGCCCGTAAATGTCAACACAGCAATTATCATAAGCGTTTTTCGGGAACACAATATGCCCATTCCAATCACCTTGAAGAGGTATCGGAAAGCGTTTATTTTCTTTAAAAGGGATTTCGTAATACTCAAAGTCACAGTAATGCTTTATCGTTTCGTCGGCTTCACGCTTATTCAATTTGAAGTAAAGCGTGAGTGGTATATCATGGGTTTCGAATTTGCTTAAAATATATTTTTCAACATTTGCAAGCGTTTGTGCTTGCTTTTCTTTTGCTATTTTTGCATAGCGGTTGTAGTTGATTATAATGCCGAGAATATGTACAATTATTATTCCGCCGGTAACCGTATGAAATACTAAAATAAACATTTTTGCCTCAAGCGGCATATCGTTTCCCGAAACCGATATACCAAAAATCAGAAGAAATCCGTAAAGCACAACATATAGGGCGGATAAAATCGTGCCGACTATCATTCGTGTAACGATTTTTTTCGGCTTAATGCAGGAACAAACCGTCATAAAAAGCAGAAACGCTAAAAACGGCAGTGTCAGCAGAACATATATCCCGATTATGCTTACGTCCTCTTCTAAACCAAGCGTTATTATTACAGGCACAAAAACAGACAAAAGCAACACAAAATGAAAAAAGAAACCGCTCATTTCATCCGGCTTTAAAGCATACAGCAAGTATTTGTTTTTCATTGTCTTTCTTTTCCTTTCAAATTGAGCGTTGGTAATGCTTGCAAAACCGTACAGAATCATCGTGGAGATGAATATGTACAGGGGCTTTTTTATTTTTGTCATCGCAAAATTTCTGATAAATTCGCCCACTCCCTTTTATGATGTTCGTTCATCGCCTTGAAGAAAGACTTATTAAAAACCACTCTAATAAAAGGGTCAAGCACTTTACCGATACCGCCAAAACCAACGTAAATTGTTTCAACAAGTAAAAGACCTTCCGCCGAATCACGGAATTTCAATTCCAAGTATCCCGGTAAATTCACACCAAATTTCCGCATTTGAAAAACAATGTGATTAGGCTTTTTTGCTATTCTTGTTACCGCATGAAAATTCAGTCTGTGTTTAGGGCTGATGTGTTGGTCAAAATAAATCAAATCGCCGACTGGAGAGGTTTTACCGCGCTTTACAACGTGAAATTCGTGATGCTCTTTTGGCAGCCAGTGAGCGTAAACTTCCGGCGGCGGAGCAATCATAAAGTTGTAAAAACGCTCAGCCGTGGCATTGGGCAACTTGCTTTTCATAGTGTGTTTGAACATTTGAAATCCCTCATTTCTCTTTCGATTAATTCCAAAGCCAACCGCAACGCTCTGATTCGTCTTTCAAGCAAAGTTTTCTGCGACTTACCGAAGTTAGATGTGTCGATTTTCTCACATTTTTTGAGCGTGGACAATAATGCGGCGTGGGCTTCTTCGAGTTGTTCTTTTGTATAATTCATAATGCACCCCTATATCATAAAATTATTTTTGCCAACTCTTCGGGATTGTCTTTATTGACCTCGTGGGCGGCGTTTTCGATAATTTTCAACTTTGCTGTTAAAATGCACTCTGACAATTCATTTGCCGCCTTAAAATTCGCCTTGTCCTTTGCTCCGCATATAATCAACGTGTCGCATGAAACCTTTGTTAATTCCGTGCTGAAATCCAATTCAATCATAGATTTTGTTAGTCTTAAAATGTCGGATTTGCTGAACCCCATACTTTTAAATGCTGATTTGGGCAGAATATTAAAAATTAAATTTTGAAATTTGAACAACCCTTTCGGTATTTTATACTGCGTTCCGATGAGTATCAGCGATTTAACTTTTTCGGGATGAACAAGCGTGTAATTCAACGCTAACATACCGCCTAACGAAAGTCCGCACAAGCATAAAGGTTCGGAAATATTGTTGCAATACGCCGAAAATGCTTTGTATAAATTTTGATAAGTGACATCTTTATCGGCAATTAAATCGGATAAATTCGGGCAACTATGCCGGGCGGGAGTTTTAAGTAAAGATATGGTTTTATCCCAACTTAAAGCGGTTTGCCCAAGACCGTGAATGAATATATACTGCATAATCTAACATCACCTTTCTCTGTTTTCAACACACTACTCCCCGATAATCTTAACCAACACTCGCTTCTCTCTCATTCCGTCAAATTCGGCGTAAAAAATTTGCTCCCAAGTGCCGAAATCGAGCCGCCCATTCGTGATTGCAACAACACATTCTCGCCCCATTATTGTGCGTTTGAGGTGAGCATCGGCGTTGTCTTCGTAGCCGTTGTGAGCGTATTGAGAGTGGGGTTTTTCGGGGGCTAATTTTTCAAGCCAACTCTCAAAGTCACGGTGCAGTCCGCTTTCGTTATCGTTGATAAACACGCTTGCCGTGATGTTCATAGCGTTGACAAGGCAAAGCCCCTCTTTCACTCCGCTTTCGGCAAGTGCGGCTTCAACCTGCGGGGTGATGTTGAGATACGCCCGTCGGGTTTTGGTTTTGAATGTCAGTTCTTTTCGGTATGATTTCATATGAATTATCTCCTCTTCAAAAAGTTTTTTATACGCTGTTTGAGTGTCAACTAAAGAACACACGCCGCCAAACGCCGCTCTACAAGCAGTTTTGCGGTATGTTTTGCTGTGTCTTTATCGGGGTAGGTTGTGGTGATTATTGCGTAGTTTGTCATGGTGCAATGCTCCTTTAAATAATTTTTTGCAATATAACAATCGGATAATCTTTTTCACCCATTTTAAACGAACGCTCGGCGACTTTTTCATACCCGTGTTTAGTGTAAAATTCAAATGCACGTGTATTATTTTTTAGCACATCAAGAATAAAATACGGGTAACATTTTTCGGCGAGTATTCGCTCAATTTCTGTAAATAATTTATGACCGTAACCTTTGCCGATGTAGTCTTTACGCAGATAAATCGCCGAAATTTCGCCGCCGCTTTCAAAGCCCTCAATAAACGATTTTCCGAAAACCGCCGCTCCGATTAGACAGTCATTTTCTGTCATAAGCAGAAAGTCTGAGGCGTTCTCATCAAAGCGTTTGAGCAACGCTCTATGTCGTTCATCACTTGACATTGCATCAAGATAGTCGTCCGCAACAATACCACGATATTCCGACTTCCAACATGAGTCTAAAAAGACGGCGATTTCGTATATATCGTCACGATTGGCGTGTTTAATAACCACATTCATACCTCAAAATCCTCACTCCACCACACAAATCTTCCCCAAATCCAATTCATGCGGTAACTTTACACCCGATTCATCAGCATAACCAAGCAACACCGAAATTCCGATTTCCTCATCATCATTAACACCGATTTTCTCTCTGAAATACTGTCCTTTATCCCCGGAAAAAGCGAACTCAATCAGCCCGCAAATTAGGCTGTTGATGCCAAGCGAAGCCGCCGCTAAAGCTATTGTTTGTGTGATAATTCCGCAGTCGAGTTTTGCCCATTTGCTATCTTTCGGAATTGGGATTATGAACTGGCATGGCGTGTTGTAATAAAGCTTTCCGCCCCGTGACATAATCCGCTCATGCGTGCCTTTGTCGGGCAGGGCGGCGATGTTTTTCATGCCCTCTGCCTCTAATTCGGCAAGTAATTCCTTACTCTTCATGATAATTACTCGCCACGGCTGTAGGTTCATTGCACTCGGAGAAGCAAGTGCGGCTTGGGCGATTTCTTGCAAATCGGAATCGCTTGGCATTTTGCTCGTAAACGCCCGACATGAATAGCGGGTTTTGATTGTTTCAATTGTGGTTAAATTTGATGACATAATGTAAATCCTCCTTGTTTTAATATTCTTCTGTTATTTCCAATTTTGCCAATAAACGTATTCAAGATTTTCACTCTCTCATCGCCCTCCCCAACAAAGCGTTAAAAAACTTGCCCAATAACTTTTTGCCGACACTCAATTTTACAATCGGTGCGAACTCATGTTTCCCTAATTCACCCTCGTGCCAATAAGCATAGTCGGCGGTGTCTTTCATATTTTTTGCCATGTTACGCCACAGTTGATAGAAAAATACTTGCTTTAGCGAAGGATTATGTAGCTTTTCTGAAACAGTATCGTTGTAAAGCGACTTGGCGGCGTTGTGGCAAGCGGCTTTCATTTTCTCTGTCGGCTCTGCCGCACCCCTGCGAATCACAGGCAAAGTGTACACCCGATTAAAACCCCAATGCAACAACTCATCACGCATATATCCGCAAACATTTTTAGCGTATGCCCCCGCCGTGGAACTGACCACCAACGCTTTCTTCGTGAAGAAACACGGGCGATGATGGTTATACGCACCCAAATCAAAGAAACTTTTCACCAACGCAGACACATTCACCGCATACACAGGACTGGTGAGAATCACACAGTCAGCCTCGTGAATTTTTTGTATGATTGTTTGAAACAATGCGGCGTGAGGGCAACTGTTTTCGCCATTTGTGAAACAACTGTGGCACCCTTTGCAATACGGCAAATTGATGTCGCTCAAGCGGATTTCCTCAAACGAAACCTCGCCAATCCGCATCATTTCGGCTTTCACCTCAGCTACTAATTGCCCGGTAAAACTTTCTATTATCTTGCCGCCCCACGAGTATTGCTTGGCAGGACTGCCCGTTATGATTAGGCAATTCATGTTTATACTCTCCTTGATATTTCACATTTAACCCGCTCCAAATCGCTATCGTGCAACAGCGGAATCAACGCTTGTATCTCATCAATCGGCTTGTCCCACCATTTGAATTTTTGCAAAAGTGCAATCAGCTCATCGTCAAATCGCTTGCGAATCGGTTTTGCCGGATTACCCGCAACGATTGTATAGGGTTCAACGTCGCTTCCCACCACGCTGTTTGCACCAATTATCGCACCATCGCCAATCTGAACGCCCGGTAAAATCACCGCATTTTGCCCAAACCACACATCGTTGCCGACAATGGTATCACCTTTATGCGGCATCGCAGACAACGGCGGCACATCTTGCTCGAAGCCCTCGAAAATGTAAAACGGAAAAGTGCTTGCACCGTCCATTTTGTGATTCGCACCGTTCATAATAAATTCAACGCCCGCCGCAATTTGACAGAACTTTCCCATAATCAGCTTGTCACCGTAAAACTCATAATGGTGTGTGACACGGCTTTCAAAATCCGAGCCGCTGTAGTAACTGAAATCACCAACAATAATATTCGGGCGAGTGATTGTCGGCTTGATATAGGTCACGTCATATGGCTCTTGTCCGTCCACGCCCGGAACAGGGTAGCGTGTGTTTGGGTTGGGGTGTTTCATTGATTTGTTTTCTTTACAAGTTGACATGGCTAAATCCTCCGTATTCCTATAAGACTTTTATCATAAAAATTTCCAACGGTTGTTCAAACGGCGTGCCGTCCAAAACTAAACAACCATTGTCAGCATATCCGAGCTTTCTGTAAAAATGCTGTGCCTGTTCGTCAGCTTGCGTTGAAGTCATAACCATTTTATAGCCGAGTGTTCGCATTTCGTCCTCCCAATAGAGCGTTGCTTGTCTGCCAAATCCCTGTCTCTGTTCTGCTTTCTCAATGTAAATGAGCGTTAAAAACGGTGTGTTATCCCAGAATAAATTGTACCGCATTATGCCGATTGACTTTTCGCCGTTGCTGATGATATAACCACGCTTATCACGAATTTTTCGTGCAAATTCGTCCTCGCTAAGGTGTTTGTCAAGCGTGAACCAAAAGGGCTTGTCGTTTTCGGTTGCATACCTTATTTTTAACATTTCATTCACCTTTTTCCGCAAATCTGCCCCAAAATACTCGGGTCTTTGATTTTCTTATCATCTGCAAAAAGCAGTATTTTAGAAAGAACCTCAGCTGTTTTGGGGTCGTCGTCGGCGAAGGGCAGGAAGATTCGCCCCCGTGCTTGTGAGTGGACAGGCAATACTGCAATCATACCTGTGCCGGATTTATGAACAACGCCTGAACCCATATGAACCGAAAAATCGCCCAGACTGCCCTTGATTAAAGCGTGAGCCGTTTTGAACTCCACATTTTTAACCGATAGCATCGCCAATAGCTCTCGTGCAATGGCAACACGCATTTCTACTGTAGAATGGCTTGCTTCCGGGTCTACTCCGCCTGCGTGTGCTACGCTGACGACCAAATCAATGTCCCTCATCGTTTCGGAAAATATAATCGGCGGGATTTCGCTGAAAGCTATGGGTTCATGCTTATCACGGCTGTAGAAACGTATTGATTCAAGGGTTGGTGCTTCGATTTCGGCGGGCGAAAACCAATCGGCAAGTGCATACATTCTGACAATCAGATTTTCCTTATGCCAAACTCGCTGTAACCCCTCCTCATAATCCGCACTCCAACCTCGTGACTTCAGCAGGGCAACCGTCTTTTTCGGCTGAACTTGATGCCCTGCATATCGGTTTGAGATGTTAACCGAATCAAGCTCATCTTGCGTGAGCGGATAATACTCCCTGAACACCTGCTTAAACGGCTGGGTAATTTTGTTCTGATACAGATAACGCTGATAATGACTCCATTCCCCGCTTGAAATCAAATCGTGCGGATGGGCTATAAAAAGCTTGCCGCTTTGAGCCGCCGGGCAAACCTCGCCGTTATAATCATGCAGATAAAGCTTGCCTTCTTGGAGCATTGGGAATCCCGTTGCATTTTCGGAGGTAAGGACAAGTGCGGATACAGTCCCTTTCAGCACAGGGTGGCAAAGCAGACCCGCCGTTTCGGAAACGGTGAACGCCGCACGGGAAATCATAGCCGCCTCAAAGCTGTAGCGAGCCCGCCTTTTCTGTTCTTTGAGTTCTTTTACGGCTTCTTTTATATCAAGAACGTAGGAATTCTTAGCTAAATCCTTGGGTATGGCTTTAAGGAGCTTTCCGTTTTTGCGGACTACCGCTTCGGGCGAACCGTCCTCACTTATATTAAGCCAAACCTCAACGCCGTTTATATCATGCGGACTCATAAGCGGTTTAAGCTGTTCAATTTTTTCGCCCTCTAAAGCCCAGACCATCCGCTCGACATCGTGATAGCCCGTTGTAACCGCAAGATTTTCAAGTGCTATACGTGCCGCCTTGCCCTCGCTTGCTTGACGTTGCGAGCCGAATTGGCGGCTCTCTTTCTTAAATTTGCAGATAAACTCATACCGCTCCAACGCATCGCACTTGTTATTTTTTGCAAGGGGAATTAAAGCATATGCACGGAGTTTTTCCTGATTGCGTTTCTGCTCAATTTCATCTTTAACCTCGTCTTTGTTTATACGCTCTAAAACCGCATCGGCGTAAAGCTGAGAACGCCTGTGCGATATGCCCGATTCGGTTATATATTTTGCGTTCTTGTAAAGCTCATTGAAACGCTTTTCGCCCAGCGTATTGAAAGCCTCAAAGAACCAAGCCTTATCAAATGTACCGTCTGCGAATTGCTGAGGGGTAATGGCGGAGAATATAGCCGCCTCGGTTTCCTTTTCCACCGAAAAACGCTCATTTATATGTGCGTGAAAAAACCATACGCCGCATTTCAAGCCAACGATTCCTGCGGCTTTTTCAATAAGCCCCGCCCACATGGGTGCGTACAGAGCCGCCTGTATGGCACGGCTTTCGGTGATTTTTGCCGATTTCAAAGCTGCCCTTAATTCCTCTGACGTATCGGACGGGGCAGGGCGGCAACGCCGCAGGAGCAAGCTTAATGTAGTCGCCTTTGCTTCGCCGCTGTCACCGTAGTAGTAGCCCCCTCGCTTAAAGCCCGCATCTCCTAAAGCGGTTAAAAGTTTGACGAAATGCTTAATGCCGCCGTTGAAGCTTTTGATGCTCAGTGCAACCTTTGTAAGGGCAGTCGGAAGCTCTCCCCTGTTGCTCTCAACCTCAACCATTCGGTCTATAACCGTATCAACCAAACCCCTTGCGCCAAGGTAGCTTTCATATATTTTTTTAGATTCGTCAAATGAGCCGGTCATTGAGTGCATTGCCCTCTCTGCTTCGCGGCTGACACTCAAATATTCATAAACGGCTTCATCGGGGATAAGCTTTAGATGATGAGCACGGAAAATCGTATCCGTCCCTATCCCGTAAAAATGCCCGCCGGAAGCTAAATGCTGATACCACATTTCGCTAAAATACTTCTCGAAATATTCATCATTATCAGAATATGAAGATATATTACGCCAATAACAAAGATAGGTTGAGGATAAAACAAGGGAGGTGTTGTTCAAATGCCTATAGATATAAGGTGTTTTCGGCACTTCAATATATTGCTCGCCTAACTTTTCGGGCGGTATTTTGTTTACCAGATTAACATAGGCGGCAAAATTGAAATCAAGGTCTGCCTCCCCCGTGTTCATAACAGCATTAAGGATTGTAATAATATCTCTTAAATTTACGGCTTTGTGCTCTAAAAACTTCAGAAGCTTATCGTTCAGAGAATTATCATAAGGGTATCCCTTGAAAATATCTTCAAACCATTTTTTGAAGGTCGGCTGTCTATAGACGTACCCGTGATTGTAATTATAAACGCTGAGCACAGCCGCCAACTTTGCTTGGTTATGAAAATATTCACCCACCGCCTCTGTAAATTGAGCGGACAGGGGGTAATCGGTAATCTGCCAGCCCTGCTTTCTTTTGCTCGTCGCAACAGGGCGAATCCCTCCGCCCCAAGACGTGCCGCCACTGTTGAGCAGGACAGTCTGCCGCGAGCCGTCCCAATTTTCAACCTCATATTCATAATCGGCATTTTTGATAAACACATCGGCAACCCTGCCGAACAGAGCAAAAAGCTCCTTTTCATTCGGAACAATCGCCGCCCGAAGCTCCTTGTCGGACAGGATTTTTACCGCAGGTCGCTTATTTTTCCATACCTCAACATTAAAGGTGTCACTCTTAGGTTCAAACAAGCCGTACCCGTTTTCTTCCGTATATTCATCTTTTTGGCTATCCGCAGAGATGATTTTTTCAAGCAGGATTTTAACGTCCTGCCCGGTTGCTTCATTTTCGAGTGCGGCATTTATCAGAGAATTATATTCTTCACGCAAGGCAGGGGCTTCCGGCGTAAATATATCAAGCAATTCCGCACCCGCTATGAGCTGATTTTTATTTTTGGACGAAAGCAACGTATCAAGTGCGGGTCGGATAACCGACAACTCCTGCTTTTGAAGCAAGCTCATGATATTTTTGCGGAAATTCGCACTTGTAGTGGTCATCGCGGAGGTAAGTTCGGCGACATCTCTTTTCGTAAGGCTGTAAAAACCCAAACGAGCAGTTACCATGTTTTTGACCGTCAAGCTTTTATCGGACAAGGCTTTTAACAGCATAGCACGTTGTTTAGGTATTTCCGGGTTGACAAATAAGTACAAGCTTTGCCTCATATCACTGTCCATATAAGAAACAAGCTCATAAAGGCGTTCCGTCAGCACTTCGGAGCGGTCATAAGCGGCAAGCCCCAAAAGACAGCCGCAAAGGTTTTTAGACGACAATTCAATAGAATACCAAGGAAACACGCTCTCTTTAAATTTTGTACTTTTATTGCCTATGAATGTAACCTTTTCCGCTATTTTTTCAAAAAGGGCGGCTCTTTCGTTAAATTTTTCGGGATAAACAGAACTGGGATAAAGCTTGCCCCTTGCTTCTTCCTCCCGCTCTTTGTCGTATCTATAATAATAGTATTGGGGTATGTCGCTGTTAACGTAGATATTTCGGCAAATCCACGCAAGTTCCTCCGGGTCTTGAACGTGAAGGTTTTGGGCGGCTAATTTGTGGCGGAAAATATCGCCGTTGGCATGGGTAATAAAGTACCACCCGGCAAGGCGGCGGTATTTCTCTTTTTTCCCTAAAATTTCGCAAGCGGCATCGGTCGCTCTGTATATATCCCTGCAGGAGCGTGCCCATAGTGCAAGGTATATTTCGGTTACGTCCTCTGATTTTACCCCCTCTTCCACCAACGCATCGTCTGACAGATATTTCAGAGCGAGCGACATACATTTTTCGACTACTTTTTGCTTCACATCATCAAAAGCAAGCCCGCTCCAAGTCGCAAATGCCCTCATAACGGACGAGAAGCGGCAAAGGTCATTTTCAAGAATAAGCTTAATAAAATAAATATGGCTTGAAAGCGTGCCTTGGTCGCATTTCTCAGCGATTGCCTGCCTTACCCCCTCCTGCCCTTTAGCCGCCAGTAACAGCTTGCCGAGCATTTCAAGTGCCCTTGATTCGCCGCTTTTCACAACGGCGGAAATCAGCCAATGGGAAAGCTGAACATTCGAGTTTTCCCCAAAAATCGCTTCCTCTACGATTTCATATATTTTTTTATCGCCTTGACGGAGCAGAATGGCGGCGCGGTTATCAAGTGCCCGATAATAATGCTTGAATTCCAAAAAAGCCTGTTCCGCCGTTAATCCGTAGGAAATAAACTGCAATGCGTTATGTATGGTCTCAAAGAAAATGTCAGCATAATCCCGAGCCCTGCAGGAGCGGTAGGAGGGGCGGTATAATGAAGCAGAATAGGGAAACTCCATCAGAAGCTCACATTCCGCGCGAATCCGCATTGTTTCTTCTTTACCGAAAAACGCCGTAAGAGCCTTTAACAGCTTTTTACAGAAAAAATCGTCAAGCGTTTCGCAAGCTTCCGCGCCATGTCCGCAAAGCTTGCGGAACGCATCATTGTAAGTATATTCTTCCGGGATTTGCGCCTTATGTCTGTAAAATAACGCCCCTATAAAGTTCTTTTCATCGCCCTTCTTCATTTTGTCAAACCGCTGCCCATATTCAGCAACAATTTCATAATTTTCAACAGGATAACCCATAAATTTTCACTCCGTTCTTAATCAATTAACAATTAATATATCGGCTTCGCCGATGGATTTAACACCTGTGCAATAGTAGGGGGCAGGCTTGCCTGTCCCGTTAATAGCGAAATAATGGTTTTTTTTTTTGTGCGGGACGGGCAAGCCCGTCCCCTACTATTGCACAGGTCGAATGGTTTAGCTAAGCATGTACCTTAATAGTTAATTGCAAAAAGCCTTCCTGCGAGAAATGTCAAGCGTATAAAGGTGATTACCGAGCCGTCTTTTATGTTTAAATCGGCGTTTAAATCCGTAGCCTCAGCGTCGTTGACGATAACGCGGAAAAGTCCGTCCTCAAAACCGCTCAATGCGGTTGCGACAGCCTTTGAGGGGTTCGCTTTTTTATCCGAGTAAATCCGCCCGAACCCGACCTTGCCCGCCACGCATTGTTGCTCTATTTCTTCGGGCGGCAAAAACGGGAGCAGCATCTCTTCAAGCCCCCTGCTGTTGTAACGCTCAACCTCCTGCATGACAACAGCCTCAATCAGCCGCCGCAAATTATAGCTTTCATCGGGCAGGCAGTAGGGTGTTTTTTCCAAAATCGGTCTGCGCTTGCCAGCTGATTTTAAATTTATGTATATATTCATGAAACATTCACCGCCCCTTTTGAAAAATACCTATTTAAGCTTACCCATAAACCTCTCTTCGTCAACGATAAATCTGGTATGCTTACCGCTTCCGATTTCCCCTTTTCCGTCTTGAGCGGTTACGGAAAATTCAACGCTCCGCCCCGAAACGCCCGTCACGGAGGCGCAAGCGGTTATTTCCGCCCCGAGCGGACTGGCTGCGGTATGCGAAACTTCTATATGAGTTCCCACCGAGGTCTGCCCTGCTTCCAAGCCGTCGGCAAGGCACTCGCAAGCGGCTTTCTCCATGAGCGCGACCATCATAGGCGTTGCGAACACGTCAAGACTGCCGCTTCCCACAGCCTTTGCCGTATTTGAGCCGTCCACCTTAACCTTTGCGGACGCGGTTTTTCCCGCAATTATCTTTTCACTCATATGTAAGTCACCTTACCCTTTTCAAAGAACCCGCGAGCCTCGGGGCTTTCATCGGGAACACCGACGGCGATTACACAAAACGGAATCTGATTTCCGCCTATATTTAAAAGCTTTGCGAATGAAGTCACCCTTTCCTCACGGGGATAAACGCCGCACCAACATGTCCCCAGCCCTAACTCTTGCGCCGCAAGCAGAATATTCTGCGCCGCCGCGCCGCAATCCTGCGGGTAATACCCCTCCGCAATCCCTTCTTGCGGTATGGCGGAGATTACGATTGCCGCCCCCGCAGTCTCGCACATTTTAGCGTAAGGGTGGATTCGCGCGATTTCGTCCAGAACCTCGCGCTTGGTTATCGCGATAAACTCCCACGGTCTGGTGTTACAGGCAGACGGCGCGAACATAGACGCCTCCAGCAATACGTTCAACTGCTCCTCCGATACGCGTTGCCCCACCTTGAATTTTCTTATACTGCGGCGCGATTTGATTGTTTTCAGCATAACATGACACTCCTTTTTTTATTTCAATTATTATTTGGGCTTTTTCAGATATTTCGATAAAAAATTTTTATATAATTTTGTATTATAAAACCAAGTCTTAAACCGTTCAGAACCCTTTGCAAAGCAAATACAAGCCAAGATTAAAAACGGAATTTGAGGGACTACAGGCAGTAAAATCCCGATTATACCGGCAAGCAAGGCAATAATCCCCAATATTATAAAAAGCACCCTATTTATTCTATTCATTTAATAAGCTTACCCTCGCGCTTCAAAACTCAGCCTTAGTACTTATTTATATTATATCACGATTTTTTTAAAAATGCAATGAAATGTTATTTGTTGTGCATTTTTTAAAATTATTACAATCCTCTGAAAAATATTGACAAATTCCCAACCCTATGCTATAATTTATGCTTATAAAGCAAATGCTTTAATGAAGGGAGAATATTATGAATAAGCAAAAAATTTTTAGTACGGCAAAGGTTATTTTTCCGATTGTGTTCATCGCAGTCATCAGCACCTGTTTGATTTCCTCGTTTGTTCCCACAGCGGAGAAGGCAACGCCTAAGTATCATATCGTAGATGCACATCTTCATTACCTTGATTTTACGCAGGAAACGGAGGGGTTTGAAAAGCTTGTCACTGAAATGGACAAGGCGGGGGTCTCGAAAGCGGTCGTATTCGGTATGCCGATGGCGAAGCAATGGGACGAGCACGCGCCTAACAAGCCGTCATATTACCTCAGCAATGATTCACGCTCCTACTATTACAGCGCGACCGATTACATGATGATGGTGGATTTACAACGCCAGCCCGATAAAATCAAAGAAAGGTTTTACCCGTTTATATGCGGTATTAACCCCAACGATAAATATGCGGCGAAATATATCAAGCAATTGTTAGACACCTACCCCGGTCAGTTCTACGGAATAGGCGAATTGATGAGCCGCCATGACGACTTGACCGCGCTGACCTACGGCGAGCCGCCCCGCGCCAACCACCCCGCCATGCTTGAAATATACGATTTAGCGGCGGAATATAACCTGCCTGTGATGGTGCACCACAATGTCGCCGGATATTTCAGCGATGAGCCTATTTATCTGGAAGAGATGCGCCAAGCTCTCGCGCACAACAGGGATACGAACATCATCTGGCCCCATGTCGGAATTTCGCGGCGGATTGAAGTCCCGCAGTTGATTGAAATTACCCGTGAAATGCTTGCTGAGAATGACAATTTGTACTATGATATTTCATGGATTGTGTTTGAAGAGTACATTTTAAAGGATTTGGACGGCTGGGCGAAACTGATTGAGGAATTCCCCGACAGATTCATGGTCGGCAGTGACATTGTAGGTCGCTGGGGCAGATACGCCGAAGAAGTAACCAAATTTTACATGCTTTTAGACCTCTTAGAAGAAGAAACCGCGCAGATGGTTGCCGGAGAAAACATTTTAAGCTTGGTTGAAAAAGCAAACGCGCCGAGGCAGTAATCTGCCCTCCGCGCGCCCTTTTACAGTTTACAACTTGCGATTAAAGCTAAGGATTCTATCAATTTCAGCTTCGGACATGCCGGATAAAAACAAAAAAATATTACAATTCGGTACAATGATTGACAGAACCGCCAAAATCCGCTATAATAAACCACAAGGAGTTAACGTGTCTTAAATTTGTTTCGGCTTGCGTGTCACCGATGATTTTCGTGGGATTACGGGAGGGGAGTGCCTCTCCTGCCTTAATCCTATGAGAGGAGGTGTACATACATGAGTAATCCGTTTAGTTTTCTATTAGACGTAGCGGCAATCGTTGCAGGCGAGTTCTTGGTGCTTGCAATTCGTAAAATTTACGTTGAACGAAAAAAGAAACGATGCCCCCGTCACAAGGAAAAGCATCGTTAACTCCCAGAATGGAGAGGGTCGCACCTCTCCATTCGATTTATTATAATTATTATACCACACCCAACCCCCATTGTCAATACCTTTTTTCAAAAAACCACAACAAAATTTCCACCTGTGCAATAGGGTCGTAGGGGACAGGCTTGCCTGTCCCGCACGCAATTTGTAGGGGCGAACGCCTCGTGCGCCCGAACGCTCCCCCCGTCAGCTTCGCTGACACCCCCCCTCTAGGAGGGGGGCTTGTTTTTTTGCCTCCCTCCTAGAGGGAGGTGTCACCCGCAGGTGACGGAGGGAGCTAAGACGGCAGAGGGAGTATTCGGGCGACCGAGGCGGTCGCCCCTACAAAGATTTTTCATTTATTTTTGGTAAAATTGCACAAAAAAAAAAAAAAAACATACACATTTCTTCCAAATCATACAAAAACCCCTTGACAGATAAAGCCAAAGCGTGTATGATATATGTACGGTTTAAATCAATCGGGAATTGCACCGCGTTTGGGTTGCAAACCATGTGTACAGTGCAAAAAGCTTTCTGATTGATTGAGGAGCGTAAATTTTAAAATAATTTGGAGGTTTTTTTATGAACAAAAGTTTATTCAAAAGAGCAACGGCAATTGCCGCGGCTTCGGCTTTGGCTCTTTCGGCAACCCTTATCGCACCACTGTTTTCAAGCGCGGACGATGGATACGAGGATGATGCTATTTATTCGCCGTTTTCTGATGTTGACCCCATGTTTTATACCACTGCCGGTTTAACTAACCCCATCACTTTCTCAGACAGTTGGGCTGCCCTTGTATCCGGACTGGAAGCCAATGGGGTAGGAATGGTAAAGTATGTGGCGAGTGCCCAGGGTGACCCGGTTATTTACGGATACGAAATTGCGTACCTTGGCAGTGCGTTCACTCCGGCTAGTATATTTGTCGGTAATGGTACAGATGCACCAACAGCTGTAACTTGGGATGCTTCCCAGGAACCAAGCTTTACCGCACAACGCGGGCTACATTCTCGCAGTGTGGCTGGTATTAAAGACTTTAACATATCTCAATACAGAGCCGTATTAACGGATGTAAAAATATCAAATTTAAACGCACGCGGACGGGACGGCGATTCGGTTAAAGTGTCTGCTGACAATGTTACAGCAGGACTTAGGTTTAAAACTGCCCAAACAAACGAGGAAGTATTGATTGTCGGCGAAGCCAGAGTTACGTATAGCAATGGCAACGGAAAAATCGAAGTTTGGGATGCCGAATTAGGTACGCCCGCATACGTGGAACACACAGGTCCGGCAAATACGTGGTTAGAAGGTACAATAACTCATCCTATCAAAGTTACTCTTTCACCCTCTGCTGACGGCGAAAAAGAAACTTTAAATATCACATTTAGACCTGACCTGCCCGAACCCGAACCTTCTAACGAAGGCGGCAACGGCGGCGGCGGTGGAGGCGGCGGTGACGCTGTTCGTGACCAAATCGTTTCCGGCGGTGTAATCGGCGGCGGCGGTGGCGGCGGCACGAATAACACCGAAAGCGGCGGCGGCGGCAGAGAAGTAAAAGTAATCGCCGACAGCGCGGAAGCTAAAACAACCGTCAGCAACACAACCAGAGGAACAGTTACCCTC
>WRLG01000032.1 GCA_009777725.1 Oscillospiraceae bacterium
CCGTCACCTGCGGGTGGCACCTCCCTCAAAGAGGGAGGCAAAAAGCTCCTTGCCTCCCTCTTTGAGGGAGGTGCCGCCCGCAGGCGGCGGAGGGAGTGATGGCGGAGGGAGTGTTCGGGCGACCGAGGCGGTCGCCCCTACAAAAGATTGTTCATTATGCACAAAATCAAGCAGAGCGAATGAATAGATGCCAAAAGTTGCACTTAAAACAAGGAGGGTAATAATGGAAATTAAAAAAGTCTTTGATGAGTTTATCGACACCCTATTGGATGTCATTTCCGAGGAGTATCGGCAAACTTCGGAATATTTATTGGTTAAAGAAAAAATAAATAAAGTACAGCTTGTTTGCGAAAGTGAATTTACAAAAGAACAACAGGCTTTGATTGAGGAATATTTAGAACTGCTTACAGGGTTGTTAGAGGATAAAATGAGTTATTCTTTTAAAAAAGCTCTTCTTATTAATTTATCAGCTTTGCCAAATACTCAATGTTCCCGCTCCCTCCTTTAATGGGCGAGAAATCAAGAGCAGTTACCGCAAGTTCGTTGCCGATACAAAACGTAATCATATCAGCCAGTACCCTTTGGTGCGCTTTCATGCTTTTTACAAGTCCGTTTTTGCCTATATGCTCCCGCCCCGCTTCAAACTGCGGCTTGATTAAAACGACTGCTTCACCGCCCTTGGGCAGTAATTCCTTTATTTTCGGGAGTATGAGCTTTAGCGATATAAATGAAACATCGGCTGTGATGAATTCGGGCGGCGGCTTGAAATCGCTGATGTTTACATTTCTTATATCGGTGCGCTCCATGTTTTTGAGCCTTGCATCCGATATTTTAAGCTGACCGTGACCAACGTCAAGCGCGTATACTAAAGCCGCTCCGTTTTGCAGCATACAATCGGTGAAACCGCCCGTGGACGCACCTATATCAAGGCAGACCTTGCCGCTTACATTGACGGCAAAGGCTTTTAAGGCATGTTCAAGCTTATACCCGCCGCGCCCTGCGTAGCGGGGTTTTTCGCCGTTGAACACAACCATGTCGTTATCCGATATATCGTAAGACGGTTTTTTACAAGCAACTCCGTTTACTGTGACAAAGCCGCCTGTTACCGCCTCCTTCGCCTGCTCGCGGCTATTCAAAGCACCGCTTTTAACCAAATAAACGTCAAGACGCATAAATATTCCC
Organism: Oscillospiraceae bacterium; assembly: GCA_009777725.1. Taxonomy (GTDB): domain Bacteria; phylum Bacillota; class Clostridia; order Oscillospirales; family Ruminococcaceae; genus UBA946. The sequence continues at coordinate 1,183 of WRLG01000032.1, forward strand.
CAATGTTACGCCAAGGGCGTAACTTCGACATTGTTAACTGTTAATTGGTTTACCTCTGCTTCTGCGGAAATTGCGTCAAGGTGGTATTTTTTTAGTGCGGCGGAGACCGACGACTGCGGAACAAATCCATCTCCTACGGCTATAATTTTAAATCCGCCCTTATAATCTCTCAGAGCAAGCTCGGCAAGGATATATTCCCCGATACCGCCTGTTTTACAGCCCTCCTCAAATATAACGATTCTTTTATATTTTTCGCAAAGCTTGAATACCTCCTCCGAAAGGGGGTAAACCTTAACAAGCTTTAACACATCGAACGCATGACCGCTGTTTTTCATCGCTTCATAAATGTTATTGACAGCGCGCCCGTAGCTGATTGCAAGGGTATCGGAACTGTTGTAGCAAAGCTTGTACTCATCGGTGACATGGTTGTTTTCCTCCGCCCGTTCCTCCCCGCCCTTGGGGTATCTTACGCAAGCGATACCCGTTTCCGAATAAAGCGCGGTTTTAAGGCACAGGTCAACCTCCGCCATACAGCTTGGTGAATATATTGCCGTATTGGGGATTGTTTTAAGCATGGCTATATCATACAGACCTTGGTGCGTTTCACCGTCCTCGCCGACAAGCCCCGCGCGGTCTACCCCTATGACGATATGGAGCTTGTCTATAGCCGCGTCATGAAAAAGCTGGTCGTAGGCGCGCTGTAAAAAGCTTGAATATACTGCGAAAACAGGCAACATCCCCCCCTTAGCCAACGCCCCCGAAAACGCAACGGCGTGCTGCTCGGCTATGCCCGCGTCAAAAAACCGCTCGGGGTAGCGCGCAGAAAAATGCTGCAACCCTGTGGCGTGCTTCATAGCCGCGGTTACGGCGCAGATGTTGGGGTCGTCCTCCGCTAGGCTTACAAGCGTTTTTCCGAAGTGTTCCGAGTAGCTGTCATGCACGATATTTAACGGGTTATCCCTTTTATAGCCGCAACTCGGCACGGCATGATACGCGCCCGGATTTTTTTCCGCAGGTCGGAAGCCTTTCCCCTTAACCGTGATAACGTGAATCAAAACAGGCTTATCTATCCGCCGCGCGATTCGGAAAGCTTCTTCAAGCTCACTTATGCTGTGCCCGTCTACCGGACCTATGTAGGCGAAGCCTAAATTTTCAAACATGGTGGAATGATAAAGCAGTTGCTTCAATGCCGATTTAGAGGATTTAAGAAACCTCTCCAATTTCGCGCCGATAAGCGGCGTTTGATTTAAAAGCTCCTTGACCTTTTTCTTAGTTTCAAGATAAGCGCGGCTTCCCCTTATGACCGTTAAATGCTTTGCCAGCGCGCCGACATTTTTTGAAATCGACATCTCGTTATGATTGAGGATTACGATTATATTGCCGCCGCTTTTGCCCGCGTTGTTAAGCCCCTCATAAGCAAGCCCGCCCGTTAAAGCTCCATCGCCGATTATCGCGATAGCCTTATGCTTCGTAACCCCCTTTAGCCGCATAGCCTCGGCAATCCCCAGCGCGGCGGAAACGGAATTACTGCTGTGACCGCTGATAAAGGCATCATGCTCCGATTCGCTCGGCTTTAAAAAGCCCGACAAGCCCCCCTCCTTCCGCAAGCTCTCAAACCTGCCCGCCCTGCCTGTCAAGAGCTTATGAGCATACGACTGATGCCCGACATCCCAAATCATTTTATCATAAGGAGAGGAAAAAACCCGATGCAGAGCAACCGCCAGCTCAACCGTCCCCAGATTAGACGAAAGATGCCCGCCGTTGAGCAGAACGGTTTTTATAATAGTACGGCGAAGCTGTACGCAAAGCTCCTCGCACTCCGAATCGGAAAGCCTCTTTACGTCCTCCGGCAGATTCATACAGCTTAGGCAAAGTCTTTTAGACATGTTTTTACTTCCCCCTGTTCATTTCATTGACCTGTTTAATATTATAACACTTTTGCTTAACAAAAGCAATCCCAAGCATAAAAAAATTGCTTGAATTGTCTTTTTCTGGAATAAAATGACCGAATTCAACAAATTTCGACCGAATTCACCTAATTGCTTGACAAAGGGGGAGGGTGTGGTATAATGGTTAGTACGATACGGCACACTGGGGTAGACACCTAGATATTAAAAGTAAGGAGAATTTAAAATGGCGGATTACAGTAATATGTCACTTCAACAGCTGTTGATACATAAAAATGACAGTGAAGCTTGGTATCAAATCGGTATGGCTTATGTGGGGAACAATAAGCCTGTGGAGGCTATTGAATGGCTTGAAAAGGCTGTTGGAGTTATGGAGGGCGATTGGAAAGGAAAGGCAGAGCAAGAACTGGCTATTGTTTACATGGCAGATGGTCACCCAAAAACTAATAAACGCGAAGCTTTAAGGTTATTTGAAAAAAACCGCAAACGACCTAATTGTAATATTTTTGAGGGATTGATGCGTTATAATTATTACAAAGAAACCCAAGAGGGCAGGAGCTTAGTTGAAAAAGGCATTGCGGGATATAGTAAGTATAATTTAAGCTTTGTTGACCCTTTGCTTTTGAGCGAAATATCAAAAATGTATCGCGACGAATCCGAATTTGGCAAGGCAAAGGAATATTTGCAGCAAGCTGTTGAACTATGTGAAGCAATGGGTGAGCATAAATTAAAGTCGTTTATTATTCAAGAAGCTAAAAAGTGAGCAGGTATTACCCAATAAAAAATGCTCAGAGGTACTCATGCCGATATGAGTACCTCTGAACATTTTATTTCTTAATCCGCATATTTATTTAAAGCAAGGCAATTTAATTGTCGAAAAATTTGCTCACAAGTTTCACAGTTATGGATTTTCACGAAATTAAAAATAATGGTTTTCAAAGTTTCAATATGCGTTTTATGTCATCATCAGATATTCCGCTATTTTTGAGGCTGTCAATAACTTCTTGCATTTCATTGACCTCCTTAACCCAAATACGTTACAATTTTAAAATACGGTTAACCTCTTCTTCCGTCATACCGCTTTTAATTAATTGTTCGATAACTTTTTCCATGCCCTTTTGAAGCCCCTCTTGTCTGCCTGTTTGAAGCCCCTCACGTATGCCCTCACTCTTACCCTCACGTTTTGCATGAGCCAAAGCTGAAGCTTCATTAATCCTTGCCAACGCTCTTAACCTTGCGGCTTCCTGAAACTCGGGCGTAACGGTTACTGCTTTATACGCACTAATCGCCTCTTGCATTTCTTCTACCTCCATTTCCTCAATTTTTTTCAAATCCTCTTCTGTTTTAGCTTTAAACAATGCAAGCCACAATTTAAGCCTGTCGGTTTTTGACAGGTTTTCGACGGGCAACTTGGGCAACTCAAAATAATGCAAACAAAACTTATCCGTCAATTGAGTATGGCGGGTTACTTCCAGTGCATGAAATTCCGAGTGAAAACCGTCATAATCTTCAAACATCGTAAAACTTAAAATGCTTATGACTATCGCCTTCGGCAAATCCGAGTAAGTGCCTCCCGCTTTTAAAGCCGTTGAATATTCCCGCGCCCAATAATACAAGCTTCTTTCGGGAAAATCGTCATCATCATTAACTTGAACTTCAAGGTCAACCAGCTGACCGTTCACTACCATGTTTATATCGAGCCTACAGAATTTGTCGCCAAGTGTCTCCGGCGGGATTTCGGCATTGCGGATTTCAAATTGCTCAATACTGTCGAGAGGAATACTAAGCAATGTCGCTACAAGACTTTTCAGTAGTTTAACATGTTTGGTAAAAATCATTTTGAACAGCAGGTCATAAGTGAATTTGTATTCAAGTTCAGTCATAAATTCGTTCCCCCTTTATTAATCTTATTATAACAGATTTTCGATGAGATGTCAAGAATAAGCTGATTTGTCATGTTCATTTAATTGTTTCTAAGTTTGTTCACAATTAAATTGCTGTGTATTTAAAGCTCTAGCCCTTGATTTCCCGCTAAATATATGATATACTATAAAAAAGAAAGCGGTGATGGTGTTGGATTCTTCTAAATCAGCGGCAAAGGCTTCAAAAGCGAGCGGCAGAAATATTTTAAAGGTAAAGCTTGATATAATCTTTAAGAAGCTGTTTTCTGAAAATGAAAAGCTTCTTACAGACCTAATTTCAAGTCTGCTTGAAATACCAATAGAATCAATAAAAAATGTCAAAATCAAAAATTCCGAGGTACTCCCCGACAGCATAGAGGGTAAATTTGTCAAAATGGATTTAAACATGGAGGTTGACGGCAGGCTGATTAACATCGAAATGCAATACGGAAAGGATTATCATTACAGAGAGCGAACGCTGTTTTATTGGTCAAAGCTTTACAGCGGAGAGTTGAAAAGCGGCGAGGGCTTTAAGGATTTAAAGCAGAGCATTTGCATTAATATCGTTAATTTCCCAATTTTTGACTGCGCGGAGTATCACTCACATTTTGCCGTAATGGAAAAAAACAGGGGCGAAATATTGACGGATAAATGCGCTATACATTTCTTTGAACTGGGCAAAATCAGCAGAAAAGCAAACAGGAGCAATAAAATGGAGCTTTGGCTTCAGCTCATAAATGCCGAAACGGAGGAGGAATTTGAGATGCTGAATCAAACAGGGATTGCTCCCATTCAAGAAGCGGTGTACATCATCTATCAAATGAGCGAAGATGAAAAAATCCAAGAAGCTGCCCGCCTGAGAGAAAAAGCTCTGCACATTGAGGTTACAAATATGGAAGGGGCGAAGGAAGAGGGGTTGCAGGAAGGTTTGCAGAAAGGTTTGCAGAAGGGCAGACAAGAGGGCAGACAAGAGGGATTGAAAGAGGGGTTGAAAAAGGGTACTGTTGACGTTGCCCGCAGGCTTTTAAGCAGAAACAGACCGATTGAAGAAATAGCGGAGGACACAGGTTTAACTGCGGAAGAAATCATCGCCTTGCTCAATTGATATGAGCAAGGCGGTGATTACCAAACTATCCCCTCAAACTAAACCCCGAAATCAAGTTTTCCAACACAATGGCTTGACTGTTCATTTCTTGTGAAGCGGAGGCGGATTCCTCTGCTGTCGCGCTGTTTTGCTGAACGACCTGCGTGATTTCGCTTACTGCGCCGTTGATTTGGAGGATTGAGTTTGCCTGCTCTTCCGAGGAGCTTGCTATTTGAGAGATAATCTCTGCGCTTCGGCTTATGCCGGATACGATTTCACTTAGGCTGGTTGCGGTTTCGCCTGCAATGCGCGTTCCTAATTGCGCTTTTTCCATGGAATTGGCAATCAGCCCTCCCGTATCCTTAGCCGATTCCGCGCTCTTGGCGGCAAGGTTGCGAACCTCTTCGGCAACAACGGCAAAGCCCTTGCCCGCCGCGCCGGCTCTGGCGGCTTCAACGGCGGCGTTGAGCGCGAGGATATTAGTCTGAAACGCAATATCGTCGATTACCTTTATGACCTTGCTTATGCTTTGGTTGGCTTGGTTAATTTCGTTTACGGCGGTTATCATCTGCTCCATCTGGCGGTTGCCCTTTTCGGCGTTTTGCATTATCGTGTTGGCAAGCTCCGCCGCATTTTCGGTTCTTTGGGCATTTTCCTTAGTTTTTCCGGCAATATCGGAGATGGAAGCCGACAGCTCTTGAAGCGTTGCCGCTTGCTGAGTGGACGCGCTTGCAAGCGATTGCGAACCCGAGGACAACTGCTCCGCGCCCGAATGAACCAGCGAGGTGGAGGAGGTTATGTAAGAAAAGGTCTTGTTTAAGCTTTCTATCAAATTCTTTATGGCGTTGCCCATTACATCTTTATCTGACAGCACCTGCGATTCGATGGAGAAATCTCCTGAGGCAACCGCTTCAAGTGACTTTTCCAAGCTGTGTAAGTGCCCGAGCAAATGCCCGACCGCTCTCGCGCATACTCCAAGTTCATTATCCCAAGCCGAGCATGTGGCAGTAGTGTTCATTACATCGGGCGGGAATTCCAAATCACCCTTTGTGCCGATTTGCTCCAGCGCGCGCGACATGCAGGATAAATGAGTGCTCAGATTATTTATAACGCGGTATATAAAAGGGAAAAACGCGCATAAACAGCAGAAAAGTATAATCCACATCAATATTACCCAATTTCCGCTTTGCGCCGTGTAGATTGAAAGAATTGCGCCTACCACCTCGCCGTTGCGACCCTCAACGGGGATATAACGCCACACGCTCATTTCGCTATCGAAGCGTTCATATGAAACTACGCTTTTTCCGCTTTTAATAGAGGTTTCAATGTCGCCCGAAATTGCTTCCGCTTCAAAAACCGCGCTTGCAAAAGTGCAGATTACAGGCTCGGTGCCTTGATAGATTACGATTTCACTGCCCGTCATCAGGCTGATTTCTCTTATTATAGCGTCCTTATCAAGCCGCTTAGACATAAAAAGAACGCCGATTTGCCTGCCGCCGTCACTAATCGGAACGCCCGCCGTTATGCTGAAGCCGTTGTTTAGGGTTGGATATACGTAAGATACGGCTCTGCCCTCCAGCGCATCGGCTATGGCGAGGGAGGTCTTTATGTTATCGCCGAACCTGTCGGGTGCGGTAACGCGCGCTAAGGCGTTGCCCTCCATATCGGCAAAGGTCATGCCGTCACAGCCGCTGTATTGAAAAGCCGCTCTTGAAAGCTCTATTATTTTTTCATGGTCTTGCGTTTCAATCGCCCTAACCATTTCGGCAGAGGGGTTTTCCGCCGTAATTTTTGCGTAGGCAAGCGTTGAAATCTCCCAGTTTTCAATAGCGGTCTTAATTGTCTGCTCAATAGATTCCGAGATTTTAGTTTTGTTATCTTTAAGCAGCTTATTTGAACTTAACGCCGCCGCTATAAAAATAAAAGCGACAAGCATTTGCATAACCACCGTCATCAACAAAAGACCGAACCGAAGGGACTTGAACTTCCCCATTAAATATCAACTCCAATTTGTTTTTTTACCGCACAAATCATATGCAGTTTTATGATGTGGAGAGTACTGTTAATAACTAACAATTATTAACATGTTAAGATGTTCCTCAACTTGCAACTCTGCACTAACTTTAAAATTATAGCATATTTTAGAAAATAAAAAAACCGCCTTTGGAGGGCGGGATTTTTATTTTGTTTCACTCAGCCAACAACCCCAATTCCTTAACCTTCATAACTGCCTCAACCGCTCCGTAGACATCGAGCTTTTTATAGATAAGCTCCATGTGTGATTTTACGCTTGACGGTTTGATTTCGAGGTTTTCGGCAATTGCGTTTCGTCCGTAGCCTTCGCACATCAGTTTCATGACGGCTTTTTGTTTGTCGGTGAATTTTAAGACGATTGTTTCGCCTGTAAGCTTTTGGCGGCAATCGGAGCGCGCTATTGTTTTCATATGTAAAACCTTTACAAACGAAACGGGAAACCGCTCCGTGTAATCCATCTGCGCCATCCGCTTTTGAATTTTTTGGAGCATGACCGAAAGTTCGCCCCCCTCGTTTACAAAAAGCTGGACGTAGCCGTAGGGGTAGGCGGTTTCAATCGCCTTTTCAAGCTCTGAAATCGCGTTCCTTTGAAAGCCGCCGCCTTTTTTCCAATAGGCTATGGCAAGCAGTATGCGGGCTTCGATTATATCAAGCGGTCTTCGGTAGCTTTCCGCTAAATTAAGAAGCTTATTTAAAAATAAAACGGCTGCGTTATGTTCCCCGGCGGCAATATACGCTCTCGCGCTCATGAAATGACGGTATATTCCGTGAAATGTAAGCTGCCCCGGGTCGGGTTCGCTTGGCTTTTGAAGGCGGCTTGCCGCCGCGTTTGCGTTTTTGAAATAAAGCGCGAGTCTGTTTTTATACGCCTTGAAATTAGCGTCAAGATAATACGCCTTATCACGCTCAATCATACGGGAAACGCTTTCTAAAAACTTATGTAAATCCTCCGTATGGTTTTGAGCCGCCATGATTTCCGCTAAAATCATCATGGCGCAGAATTTCAGCTCGGGAGCGAATTCGTCCCTTATATCGGCGTTGGCTGAAACCGCATAGCTGTAAGCCTCCTCGATATGCCCCTTCTCATAGCTAATTCCGGCGCGCAGGCTATTAATAATCATATTTAATTCTTCTTTGACCATTTTGCCTATTGTTTTCCTCAAAAGCTCCAAATTTTCCTCCGTGTTAAAAGCATATTCGGAGAAATCGCGCCCGCCTCTGTGGAAAAACGGCATACTTTGAGATATAGAGGGCGATTCAAGCTTATTCCCGAATACAAATGAAATTTTCCGCAGGTGTTTGGTATGCTCAATAAGGCTTATGCGGTAGTCCATGCAACGCAAAACAACATACATCTGCGCGGATTTCGGGTTTTGCAATATAATTTGCGCTATTTTACTGTAATATTCATCAAGATAAGCTTCCATCGCCTTATGGTCGCCTTTCGTAAACGCCGCCCAAGCTTGAACTTCAAGCAAAAACGGATATTTCTCCACGAGGGCACTGCTAACCGAAAGCTGTATAATATTAAGGGTATCTTCAATAGAGGCATAGGGCGAATTATAATTATACATGTGCTTTAAGCTTTTAGTGACTCCGCTGCAATCATTGCATTTTACAAAATATTCAACCGCCGCGTAATAATCACCTTTGCCGTAATACCATTCTCCTGCTTTTTTAAGCAGCTTATTTTTTGCCTCCGCGCCGTCCTCTTCAAGCATTTTCTCCAGAAATTCCTTAAAAAGGTGGTGGAAACGATAGCCGTGAGAATTTTGCGCGCTTAAAAAAGCGTTTTCAAAAAATAACTCTTCCAAAATTTTACCACTTTCCGCCATTCCCGTAACAGCCTTGCAAAGCTCGGGGGAGAGTAGCTCCAAAACCGCTGTTCTTTTCATAAATTCACGATTTTGCGCGCTCCATTTAAACCAAACCTGCTCTTCTAAATATGCGTTAAGATGTTTTGCGGTAAGCTTTTTGTCTAAAACGCCGCTCTCCGAAAAAAGCACTGCGTTAATGGCAATCGCCCAGCCGCCCGTAGAATCAAAAATTGACTCTGACTGCGCCGTGGTTAGTGCCTTGCCGCAATTGTGATAATAATTTTTTATCTCCGCGCTGTCAAATTTAAGCTCCTCCGCGCTGATTATGCTTACCTTGTCAGTCAGCATAAGCTGTGAAAAAACAGGGGGCAGAACCGCGCGGCTCAGAATAAACACAACAAATCCTTCCGGCAGATTACTTATGCCGTTTAGCAATGCTCTTAATATATCCCCTCTTTGGACCAGATGCAAATCGTCAAAAACCAAAACGCATTTTTGGGGGCTGAGCACGTCAAGTGTGCGCTCTGAAAATTCCTCGGGCGCGCTCATAAATAACGTATGCTCCGCAATTTCCTTTAAAGCCAAATTTTCCGGCTGTAAGACAACGGCGGCAGAGCAACAAGCTTTTAAGAAGTGAGCCAAATTGCTCGCCGTTTTCCCCCCGATGGAAACCCAAGCCGATGGCAGCATGGCGTGTTTAAGCCAAAGCCGCGTTGAAAATGTTTTCCCGTAGCCTGCGGGCGCGTGGATATAAACCATCTTCTTGCGGCTTGCTTCGTCTATAGTCTTTATAAGCTCCTCCCTCGGCGCGGAGCATTTTTGTTTTAAATTATATTTCAGCAATGTATACATACCTTTCTCAGCGAACAGCTAACAGGACAGCACACCAATGACCAGTAACTAGTGACTATTCACTATTCACTATTCACTATTCACTATTCACTATTCACTATTCACTATTCACTATTCACTATTCACTATTCACTATTCATTATAACATAATATGATTCATAACGCAACCCCCAATGGGGGGTATATTTTGCGGTATATTTTGACAGCAGTTTGCTCGAATCGTTTCGGCTTGATTTTACGGCACTAATATAGCAGTTGACAGCCCAACACAGATATGGTACAATTAAGGTATACCCAAATTTAGGAGTTGATTAAATGGGAGAAACAATCAGCACGAAAGCCCTTCCCGAAATCCTTTTTAGGCTTATACGTACCGAAAAAGTCCGCCTTAACGAAGAAAACGGAATCATTCACCTTACCCCCATAAAAGAAAACGCCGACTGCACTGTCGGCTTACGCGGTTTATTTGCAGATTACCCCGAGATGTCCGTTGACAAATTTATGGAAAGAAAACATGCTGACAAGGAGCTGGAATTTTGAGCCGATACGTTTTGGATGCCTGCGCCTTGATTGCGCTGTTGCAAAATGAAGCCGGAGCAGATAAAGTCGCCGCCGTTATTAACTCTGCGTTAAACGGCAAGGCGACTGTTGTTATGAATAAAATTAATCTTTTGGAAGTATACTACGATGCTTTTCGCTCACGCGGCAAAGCACAAGCTGACTTGATGCTGTCCGAATTTAAAAAATGTCCTGTAGTTATTAATTCGCAAATTACTGACGAGATTTTTTCAGAAGCCGGACGAATGAAAGCGACATATAAAATCTCGCTTGCTGATTCAATCGCGCTTGCGGAAGCATCGCTTTCCGGCGGTGAGTTGCTGACATCAGACCACCATGAATTTGATATAATTGAATGTCAAGAAAATATCAAGTTTCACTGGATAAGGGGGGAGTGTTAATCAAAAGCGGGCTCTTAGTCAACCCGTCGGAATCCTTACTATGTATTCAATATACCCTTCCTCCTCAATCTTTTGAGAAGCGGCGTTGATACCTGCCAGCCTCATCATGTCAACGGCTTTGTTGAGGGTGTTTACAAAAAGGCGGACGTCTTTGAAAGCTCCGCTGAACCGCTTCATTCTTTCGGCTTTTTCCTTGCTTTCGGTAAGCTCGTCAATGTATCTTTCCGCCGCCTCTACATTAAGCCTGCGCTTGAAAATTTCCTTGATTACCTCGCATTGCTCCTCGGAGGTTTTAAGCTTTAAAAGAGCGCGGGCGTGACGCTCGGTTAAGCCGTATTCGCATATTAGGCGGCGTTCTTCCTCGCCCAGCCGCAAAAGCCTCAGCTTGTTCGCTACGGTTGACTGGGATTTCCCCAGCTTTGCCGCCGCATCCTCTTGGGTCATACCGTAGAAGTCGATGAGCTTTTCTATTGCGTCCGCTTCTTCAAAAAAGCTCAAATTGGCGCGTTGAATATTTTCGACAAGTGCAAGCAATGCCGAATTGCGCTCCGTAATTTTCATAACAATGCAGGGAACTTCCGTCATGCCGTTGATTTTCGCCGCCCGCAAACGCCGCTCCCCCGCAATAAGCTCGTAGCCATCCGGCATTTCGCGAACGGTAATCGGCTGTAAAATCCCGTTTAATTTAATACTCTCGGCAAGCCCGCCAAGGTCCTCCCCGAAAAATTTTCGCGGCTGGTGAGGGTTCGGTACGATTTTGTCAACCGGGATTCTGATAACCTTATTGATTGTCTTTTCCTTAGTTAAAAACGGCATTGGCATAATTAACATCCTTTCCAAGCAGGTTGGTTTTTACATATTATACCATTTATTGGATGTAAATTATGTCGAATGTCCGACTTATCGTTTAGGGGGTTATACTACGCAGGGAATTGCTCGATTTCTTTTATCAGACGTTCGGTTAACATGTCGATTTTTTCAAAATCAGTAGCGGATATGTAGTATGATTCCAACATATCGTGCGCTTCCTTAGCGGACTTCAGAGCCGCCGCTGCTTCCGCGCTTATATTTTCGATTGCCGCTGTATTGAATTTTAAGCGGTTTTTTCTGGCGGCGACAATGTTTTTGTCATAAAAACGCCGGAATTGAACCACTTTTTTTTCGGGTGCGGCAAGCATAGCTTTATTTATGATATTTGATGAAATAAATCCGACATTGAGCTCCGGCACTGCCACATGCTCAAAGGAACAGCCGCTGAGAGAACGGAGATAACACAGGCTAACCTCCGCGCAGTAGCCTTTAGCGACAGCTTCCTCCGTAATTTTCCGCAAAAACAATTCCGAGCCCGCCATGTAGGCATCGTTGAGAAGATACAGCGCGCTGTATTGCGGGACATGGGTAATATAGCCATCCTTGGTTATCGCGGAAAGCTGTTTGTATTTGATTGTGCCTTTTGAGGGCTCGGCTTTTTTGGGGAACAGCTTTTTTGAGAACCTTGATGTAAAGCCATCGAGCTTTTCGGCTATGATTGCCGAAGCCGCTATATTGCAGGTGTCCTCCGAAATAGCCGCCAGGGCGGTTAAAAACTTTTGGCAGCGCGAATGCTGCCGGCGACATTCGGCACTGATTTCTATGATAGAATTTTTTTCCGCTCTGAGCTTAGCTTTATCCAGATATTCGCCTACGTTCAATATGCTTTGCACAGCACCAGGGTACTCGGCTTCAAAAACGTGCGGCGCGGTACCGTCCGCTATGATGACCTTACGCCTTTTAAGCAGTATGGCATCTAATGATTCGGGCGCGGAGGAGCAGTAGTAAAGCTCCTTGTCCTCATCGGGAAACGAATCGGATACCTGTTTCATCAGAGAAGATTTCCCCGTCCCGGGAGCACCTTTTATTATGTAGGTATAGTAATCCGTATCGGAAATAATGCTGTTAAAATGATTTTTATGCCCCGCAGGCGAACTGCCGCCTAAAAAATACTTGCCGCACTTCAAAAATATCAACCCCGTTTTATTTTTTTACATTATAATATGTAGTAAAATGGGGTTTTGTGATTTATATAGTGGGGGGCAGTCAAAAAATGCCTGTTATAAACTTGTATAGTTAGTCCATTGGCTGATACTCTATTTTAAAACCCTCAAAAAAATCATCGTAATTACATTTGAAAATTTGCTTTAAGGCGACTAAGTCGCTGATACGGATGTTTAGCTCGCCTGTTTCATATCTTGAATAAAGGCTTCTGTCAATCTCGCAGCCAAGTAATTGCATTTTTACCGCAGTTTTTTCTTGCGTAAATCCGCAATCTTTTCTTAATTTTCGTAAGTTTGTACCCATATTTAAATCTTGCCTAATCTTATACATAAAAAAATTCCTTTCATTTGCTCAAAATATGTTGCAATTTACTTTATTATAGGTTATAATAAAGTAAATGTACGCTAAATATATTTAGCAAATAAAAAAAGGAGGGATTTTTTTGAAAAAGATAAAGCTATTAAACTGGATAAATCAAAACCAAGAAAAATGGGATATGATTTGCGGCATTAAGGAGGCTAGCGAAGAAGAAATTTTTTCTTTGTATTATGATATATTTTGTTTAGCGTTAAGCAATATAGAATTTAAAGTGGTTTTAACGGTTATATTGTCAAGGTATCGGGACATTTTATTTCCGCCTTTAGATAATGTCGTAAATTTTAACAAATAAATTTCAGTTTATTGTGCAATCATACAAAAATAACAAATCCCCGCAAATCCGACAAGGTTTTTTGCGGGGATGTTTTGTATTTATAATATAGGAGCAAAAATTCAACGCTAAATTGTTAATTGTAAATTGTAAAAAAACGGGGGGATTTATGTGAGTATCCGCGAACATACCGAGGTTTTGGAGCTGGGGTTTCTTTGCGCGGAGGCATGTGCTTCCAAGAATTCGGGCAAGCGGGCTAAAAACGAGCCTAAATGCCCTATAAGAACCGAATTCCAGCGCGACCGCGACAGGATTTTACACAGCAACGCCTTTCGCCGCTTAAAGCATAAAACACAGGTTTTCCTCTCCCCCGTAGGCGACCATTACAGGACACGGCTTACGCATACGCTGGAGGTTGCTCAAATCGCCCGCACGATTTCACGTGCCTTTCGCCTAAACGAGGATTTAACGGAAGCCATAGCGTTAGGGCATGATTTGGGGCATACCCCATTCGGTCATTCCGGCGAGGCGATTTTAAATGAAATCTGCCCTCACGGTTTTAAGCATTATCTGCAGAGCGTAAGGGTTGTCCATTATATTGAGCAGGGCGGCAAGGGGCTTAATTTAACTTGGGAAGTGAAAAACGGCATTGCCTGCCATACAAACAAAACCGCCAAAACCCGCGAGGGTTACATCGTTCGCCTAGCCGATAAAATAGCCTACATAAATCACGATATAGACGATTCAATCCGCGCCGGAGTGCTAAAGGATTCCGACCTGCCTAAAAATGCCATCGACATCTTAGGGCGTTCCAAAAGCGCGCGCATTACAACGCTTATAGCCTCAATTATAAATAACGGCGTTGCCGATATACATATGAGCGCGGGGGTAAAAAAAGCCCACGATGAGCTTAGGGAGTTTATGTTTCAAAACGTCTATCTCGCTTCCGCCGCGAAAGCCGAGGAAGCCAAGGCAATGTCATTGATTGAAAAGCTTTATATTTACTTTTTAAAAAACCCGGACAAGCTGCCGGAGGATTATAAAAAAATAGCCCTCCGCTTCGATAAAGACCGCGCCGTCTGCGATTATATTGCAGGCATGACGGATGTTTACGCGCTTAATCTTTATAATGAATTGTTTATACCTAAGGGGTGGAGACTTTGATAGTTAACAATTAACAATTTAAAAAAGCATTTTTATGTAATCTCGATTGCCGCGAATAATTCTGATAATATCCACGCAATCATCAATTTCTTTAACTTCGTAAAACACAAGATAATCTCCGCATACTAAACGCCGTATCGGAGTATCAATATTTAATTTTGAGCGCAAAGATGCCCCCATATAAGGTTGCAATTTCAATTTCTTATAGGTTTTAATGATTTTTTGTACAGTATCTTCAGCGGCTTTCGGGCTAAACAAGGTTTCTGAAATATACGTTCGTATATCTTTTAAATCTTGAAAAGCAGGTTCTGTCAAATTGAGCTTCATATCAACCCAAACTCCCTGTCAACCTCTTCTTCGGAAATATATCCGTTTTCTTCCCCCGATTTCCTGCCTATTTCAAGCTCAGTCATAAGCTTATTGAGTGCCCATTGTTTATCATTGGATATTTCTATGAAAATCGGCGAAATAGGCTCAACATCTCGAATGGGATTAAAATTATCCTGCATAAAAATTCCCCTTTTCAGTTTTACTGTTCATTATTATATCATAGATTTACTGTAAAATCAAGAAAAATTTTGACCTATTCATTTGACCTATTCAATAGTAGGGGGCGGGCTTGCCCGTCCCGCACAAAAAAACGCACCATTTTAGGAGGAGATTTTATGTATAATACTATAGCCCGTCCGTCAAGGGACTTGAAAAACAATTATGCCGATGTTATACGAACCTTAAAAGAGCATAATCAAGTATTAATCACTAATAACGGCAAAGGGGAAGCGGTTTTAATTAACGCCTCCGATTATGCTGCCTATGAGGACTTTCTGCATATCCGCTATGTTAATGAAAAATTAAAGGAAGCGGAAAACGCCGCCGTCGACCCGTCAACCGAGTGGATTAACAGTGATGACTTTTTCAAAAAGGCTTGGTCAGAGATATGAAATACAAGGAGGTGTCCCATGACAGATAATATAATTATTCGATTATTAGAGAAATCAAAAGAAGCATTTATTTTGGCGATTGAAATATATAACAAGCCGTCCATTAAGTATCGGGTTGAAGGCTTTAGCTTTTTTATATGCAATGCTTGGGAACTTATGCTAAAAGCTAAGATGATTTTATCTTTGGGAAATGAAAGCATATATTACAAAGATAACCCCAACAGGACAATATCATTGGAAAATTGCATACAAAAAATTTTTACGAATAACAAAGACCCATTAAGAATTAATTTGGAAAAAATAATTGAATTGAGAAATACATGCACTCATTTTATTGTAGAAGAATATGAAATGGTTTATATTCCTTTGTTTCAAGCTTGCGTGTTTAACTTTATTGAAAAGATGCAGGATTTTCATAACATTGATATGACAGAATCTATTCCCCCTAATTTCCTTACTCTTACGGTCAGCATGAATACGCTTGATTCCAATGAAATAAGAGCGAAATACCCAAAAGAAGTAGCCGATAAATTAATAGGCGTTAGTAATTCTCTTTCTCCGATTATTGATGAAAACAACCATCATTTTGCAATAAGGATTGACCATCATTATTACATAACAAAGGATATTAATAAAGCCTCTGTTGTTGTCGGAATTAATAATAACGCCGATGCTGATATTAAAATTGTTAAAGAAATAAAAGACCCAAATGATACGCATAAATACCCTTGTAAAAAATGCGTATCTGAAATAAACAATCACCTAAAGCGTTTAAACATCAATATAAATTTCAACTCAAATAGTTTCGATATGTTTTGCAAATACTATAAAATAAAAGAAAACATCAAATTTTGCTATACCAATAAAACTTTTTCTTACCCTACATATCAATATTCTTCGCAAACGGTTGAATTTATAGTAAATGAAATTAAAAAAGACCCGGATAACATAATCCAAAATCTCAAAAATCAGTTAAAAAATAAGTCAACCCCAGGGGCAAAGGAATTCTAAGCAAAATGCCTACTCCCATTCGGGAACCCAGCCTTAATCCTTCACGAGTTAACTTAGTTTATATTATATCATATTCTTATAGAGTTATCAGCGTTATTTATTTAATAAATTTTGAACAAAATGTTAAATTTGCAGAAACGGTGAAAAGCTATGCCATTACCCGAAACCTTCATCTACAACCTAAAACAATCCAACCCCCTTGATGCCGTGATGGCTTCTTATTCGCGGCTGATTAAGCGGGGGCGTAATTACGTTTGCCTTTGCCCTTTTCATTCGGAGAAAACGCCCTCCTGCACGGTGTATACCGATAACGGCAGTTTTTTCTGTTACGGCTGTCAGGCGGGCGGGGATGTTATCACCTTTACCATGAAAATCGAAAATCTTGATTATATCGAAGCGGTAAAGCTGTTATCCGAAAGGGCGGGGTTGACAATGCCCGAAGAGGGCGCGCAGACGGATTCATCACGATTAAAATCGCGGCTCTTGGAAATAAACCGGGCGGCGGCGCGTTTTTATTACGATACCTTAACGCAAAGTGCCCAGGGTGAAAAGGGGCGCCGGTATCTGGCGGAGCGGGGTGTTTCTCAAAACACTTTAACAAAATACGGCTTGGGTTACGCGCCGGGCGATTGGTATTCGCTGGCAAATCATCTTACAAAGCTGGGGTTTGCGGAGTTTGATTTAATAGACGCAAACGTCTGCGGGCGGGGGAAAAACGGCGGGCTTTACGACCGCTTCCGCGATAGGGTAATCTTCCCTATCATAGATTTGCGCGGCAATGTGATTGCTTTCGGCGGGCGGGTAATTGATGACGGCGAGCCTAAATATCTGAACACCTCGGACACGCCCGTCTTTAAAAAAAGCCGCCATTTATTCTCGATGAATCTGGCTAAAAAGTCAACGGAAAGGCGGTTAATCCTTGCGGAAGGATATATGGACGTAATAGCGGTCAACCAAGCGGGCTTCCCCAATGTCGCGGCAACGCTGGGGACGGCGATTACAAGGGAGCAGGCTAACCTCATAAAGCGTTACGCCGATGAGGTAATCATCGCCTACGACTCGGACAAGGCGGGGGTTAACGCTACTCAAAAAGCGATTAACCTGCTGGGCGAGGCGGGGGTTAATGCCCGAATCATAAAGCTGGGCGATTCTAAAGACCCCGATGAATACATAAAACGCAACGGCGCGATTCGGTTTAAGCAATTGTTGGACAAATCGGATAACGCGCTTGACTATGAGCTTAACAAGTGCAAAGCAGGGCTTGACATTTCAGATGCTTCCGATAAGGTGGAATACCTCAAACGATGTGTCAATATCCTCGCAGGCTCGTCAAGCTCGATTGAAAGGGAGGTTTATATTTCAAGGCTTGCCTCTGAAAACGGCGTTCAAAAGCAAACGCTTGCGGAGCAGGTAAACGGCATTATCAGAAAGCGTAAAAAAGCAAATGAAAAGCGCGAATGGGACGATATACGCATCTCGGGCGCGCTGCGAACGGCGAACGGGTCGCCGGGGTTAAGGCAAAGCACGTCCTCGGTTTATTCCAACCAAACAAAAGCGGAAAGGGGGATTATAGCCTATCTTGCGAAAAACCCCGAGGAAGCGGGGGCGGTGTCATCAAAAATTACATCGGCGTACTTTGCAACGGAATTTCATAGACTTATATATGAAAAAATACTTAAAAGCATAAAAAACAGCGCGGAATTTGACATCATGTCGCTTCAAAGCGAGTTTTCGGCGGATGAAATGGGTAAAATAACCGAAATTGTAATAAATAACAATAATATTGCTAATAATAAGACTGTTATTGAAGATTTTATTAACATTTTAATCAACCGCCTAAGCAGCGATATTTGCGCCAAGGATTTGTCCGATGATGACTTTGTAAATCACATTAAAAATATAGGCATCCGAAAACAGCAAAAAAATTAGTTTTTGCGCGAGCCCCGCGAGCCTGTTCAGGCTCTGACGAATGACTAACCGATAATAATCTGGAAGGAAGTTAATATTATGCTAGGCGGCAAAAGAACCATTGAGAGCCTTATAGAGCAAGGCAAAAATATCGGCAAGCTATCTACAAAGGAGATTACCGATGTTTTGGAGGATTTGGAGTTTGACCTTGACCAAATGGAAGTTTTTTATGATAACTGCGCTAACTTAAAGATTGAGATAATAGAGGATTTTAACGTCAATGCCGAGCTTGCCTTAGGGCTGGACACATCGCTTCAGGACGACTTGGAATTTTCACTCTCCACCGAGGGAATCGCAATTGATGACCCTGTTAAAATTTACCTGAAGGAAATAGGGCGTGTACCGCTTTTGAGTGCGGAGGAGGAGATTGAGCTTGCCGAAAGAATGGCGTTAGGAGACCTTAAAGCGCGCAAACGCCTTTCCGAGGCGAACCTGCGGCTTGTCGTATCTATAGCGAAAAGGTACGTTGGGCGGGGAATGCAGTTTTTAGACCTTATTCAAGAGGGAAATTTAGGGCTGATTAAAGCGGTTGAAAAATTTGACCATACTAAGGGCTTTAAATTCTCAACCTACGCTACATGGTGGATTCGCCAAGCAATTACAAGAGCAATCGCCGACCAAGCGCGGACGATTCGCATCCCCGTCCACATGGTGGAAACGATTACTAAGGTTAAAAAAGCTTCCAGCCAGCTTTTGCATAGGAACGGGCAAGACCCATCGCCCGATGAAATAGCCTTGGAACTTGATATGCCCGTTGAAAGAGTGCGGGAGATTATGCGGATAGCCCAAGACCCCGTCTCTCTCGAAACGCCTATCGGTGAGGAGGAGGATAGTCATTTGGGAGATTTTATCCCCGATGACGATGCTCCCGCCCCCGCCGAAGCCGCTAACTTGATTCTGTTAAAAGAACAACTGGGCGAGGTTCTCAAAACCCTTACCGACCGCGAGGAAAAGGTTCTGCGCCTGCGCTTCGGTTTAGAGGACGGACGTTCTCGGACCTTAGAGGAGGTAGGGCGGGAATTTAACGTAACCCGCGAACGAATCAGGCAGATTGAAGCCAAAGCTTTAAGAAAGCTCAGGCATCCCAGCAGAAGCAAAAGGGTTAAGGATTTTCTGGAGGAAGGGTGAGTTGGTTTAAAATGATAAATAATGAAGGCAAGGTAGTATTCGCGGCAATTGTAGGGCGCGCTAACGCGGGGAAGTCCTCTCTTTTAAATGAGTTGGTCGGAGAGCGTATAGCGGCGGTCACAAGCAAGCCGCAAACTACCCGTACCCGGATAACCGGAATCGTAACCAAAGATGAAACACAGTATGTTTTTGTGGATACTCCGGGCGTGCATAACGCTAAAACCAGATTGGGCTCTCATATGAACAAGGCGGCTAGAGATTCGGCAAGCGGCGTAGATTTGATTATTATGGTTGCCGATGCGGCTAAGAAAATCGGGGACATTGAGCGGGGGCTTGTCGGCAGCTTTAAGGGGGAGCCTAAAGTCGCTCTTTTGCTTAATAAAATCGACTTGATTTCTGATAAATCACAAATTGCTCATATGATTTCCGATTATTCAAGTCTTTATCATTTTGAAGCGATTATTCCCGCAAGCATACTTAAAAAAGACGGCATAAATTTAATTTGGAAAGAAATTGAAAAGCAAGCCGTTAAGGGAGCGCATTATTTCCCCGAAGGAAAACTGACCGACCAGCCGGAGAAAGTTTTAATCAGCGAAATGATTCGAGAGAAAATACTTATTTGCATGAGGGATGAAATTCCGCATGGAGCGGCGGTTGTCATTGAGGAGTTGTCCGAGCGCGCCAACGCATCGGGGGAGGCGGTTTTTGATATTTTCGCTTTAATATACTGCGAAAAGGATTCTCATAAAGGTATGATTATCGGCAAGGGCGGCACGATGCTCAAAAAAATAGGCGAGTATGCAAGGAAGGATTTGGAGCGTTTTTTTGAAATCAAGGTTAATTTGCAGTGCCGCGTTAAAGTCAAGGAGGATTGGCGGAACAAGGAAGCCTTGATTAGAAATTTCGGGCTTGACGGGAATGGGGAATAGATGTGATTTGTTGCACAGTTCCTTACCCCAACCCCCATTTTACCCTTGACAAACAGCATAAAAAGAGGTATAATCTTAACAAGAGAGTTCAAGCGTGTTTGGTATACCCTTTTAAAGGAGATTTTTTATGGAGTCAAAGTCAAAAAAAATTAAAAGCCTTTTTGAAGCGTTGCTTATACCGCTGATTTATGTAGCGGCTCTGTATGTGATTCAAGGGCTGTTGGAGTCTGTGGTGTATATCGCAAGCTTGATTATCAATCCGAATCACGCGGGGATTATTTCGTATAATGCAAATATGCTTATTTTAATTCTCAGCTTTTTCGGAGCTTTTGGGCTTGCGAGTCTTTTTGTAAAAAAAAGGTTTGCGGTTAAATTATTTGTCGCGAAAAAATTTGATATAAGGTTGTTTTTATCAAGTATAATACTTGGCTTGGCTTGCTATTATTTTACGGCTTATCTTGCGTTTATTTTGTTCCCGAGCGGCAAACCGCCTGAAAACGCGGTTTTAGAGGAATTGACGTTTATGACAGCACTTGCGGCGATTGTAGCGGCTCCTGTTTGCGAAGAAATTGTCATGCGGAGATTTATGATTGAAGCCTGCTACAGCAGAAAGCTTTCGCCTTTGGTTTTTATCGTGCTCTCGTCCTTGATTTTTGCGTTGATGCACGACCCCGGAAGCGGGGCTTATATGACGGTTACTTTTTTTGTCGGTGTGGTTCTTGCTTTTTGTTACCATAATTCCGGCATTGTGCTTTATGTTATTACGGCTCATTCGGCGTTTAACGCGCTGTCCTTTGTTATGACGTATATTGACGGGAGCTCATATGAAGCCCCAATCGCCGAATTTGTAATGGAAACCTCGGATTATTTTTATTTCTTTGCAAGTGCTGTTCTAATCGCGCTTGTCATGTTTGCTTTTGTGAAGCTTGGCAGGAGAGAATTGAAGTAAACACCAAATAAAAATTACGGGGGCTGAATTTTCAACCCCCGTTTTGCCGTTAGGCTTTAGTTGTAAGCTGTTAGCGTTACGCTAATCGCTGATAACAGTTTCTTCTGCCCGCTTAGCCGTCCGCCTTATTGTCTCGTTTGTCCGTAACGCTTGGCTTGTCGTTTTTGCTGTTGTTCTTCTTGCTTCTCTTTTCAGAGTTCATGTTATTATCATTCATTGATAAGCACTCCTTAGAAGGGAATTTTAATACCCCTTTTAAAATATATTATACTAAAGGCTTGAATTGTTAACCTTTATAGTGTATAATAATATCATTATTAACAAAGGAATGATTTTTATGCGTAGCTGCGGTGTTTTGCTTCATATTTCCAGTTTGCCGTCCGATTACGGAATCGGGACTTTAGGTAAGGAAGCTTACAGATTTGTTGATTTTTTAAAAAAAGGCGGACATGAATATTGGCAGATTCTCCCTATCGGTCCGACGGGATACGGAGATTCTCCTTATCAAAGCTACTCGGCTTATGCAGGGAATCCGCTGTTTATAGACCTTGACATGCTTGCGGACGAAGGGCTTTTGTCAAAGAATGATGACGATTTCAAAGCACTTGCAAAAAAAGCAAGGAAAAAAGCCTTCGCAAACTATGAGCAGCTTTACGCCTGCAGAAAGACCGTTTTATTTAACGCCGCCAAAAATTTCTTTTCGGGCGATAACTCGGAAAAGACCGAATTTGACAATTTCTGCCGCGCCAATGAAGCATGGCTTTCCGATTACGCGCTGTTTATGTCGCTGAAGGCTCTTTTCGGTAATGTTATTTGGACGGAATGGGAGGATAATGCTCGGCTTCGTGTCAATAGCTCCTTGGAGGAGTATAAAAATACGCTTAAAGAAGAAATGAATGCCTATAAATTTATACAATATGTATTTTTTAAGCAATATTTTACACTTAAACGGTATGCAAACAGCAACGGAATTAAGCTTTTCGGGGATATGCCAATCTATGTTTCTCCCGACAGCGCGGATATTTGGGCTAATCCAAAGCTATTTATGCTCGGCGATGACGGGAAGCCTGTAAAGGTTGCGGGCTGTCCGCCCGATGGCTTCTCGCCTACGGGTCAGCTTTGGGGGAATCCGCTTTACGATTGGGATGCTATGGCTAAGGACGGATATGAATGGTGGGTGGAAAGGGTAAGGTATTCGGAAACGCTTTTTGACCTTACAAGGATTGACCATTTCAGAGGCTTCGAGAGTTTTTATGCCATTCCGGCGGGGAATCCTACGGCGGAGTACGGCGAATGGCTCAAAGGTCCGTCAATGGCGTTGTTCAAAGCGATTAAAGAGAAGCTGGGCGATGTTAAGCTTGTAGCGGAGGATTTAGGGTTTCTCACGCCTGATGTAACCGCTATGCTTAAAGAGGCGGGCTACCCCGGCATGAACGTGCTTGAATTTGCGTTTGGCGGCGATAACAGCGGCTATCTGCCGCATAACTATGTAAAAAACAGCGTTACCTATATAGGCACTCACGATAATGACACAGCCTTAGGCTGGTATCGTTCGCTTGATAAGGAAACGCGCATAAGAGTAAACCGATATATCGGAATCAACCCAAGTAAAGGCGGTATTGCCGAAAGAATGTTCCGCATTGTCTACGCAAGCGTATCCGAACTTGTTATTCTGCAGATGCAGGACTTCCTGCTTCAAGATTCATCCTCGCGTATGAACACTCCCTCAACGGTTAATGACAGCAACTGGACCTACAGAGTAAAAAAGGAAGACATAAGTGACAGGCTCGCCGATGAAATGTGTAAGTTTGCAGATGTTTATTTTAGGAGGAATGTATAGAGGCAAGATGCCCTTATACATTATTAGCATAAAAGATATGATTGTTGCGGTTGGGAGTTGAAAAATATGGCTGTTCTAAATAAGGAGCATAAGTCTTCAACCTTTACGAAGCTATTCGGTGAACCCGACAAGCTAATTCCGCTCTACAACGCCGTTTCCGGTAATAACTACCCGCTTGATACTCATGTTGAGATTAAAATGTTGGATAATGTTCTCTTTAAAGGTCGTTACAACGATTTAAGCTTTGTAATTGATAATCATTTAGTTTGCCTAATTGAACATCAATCAACTATATCTCAAAACCTACCCTTGCGGCTTGCTGTTTACTGGGCGAAATTAATAGATATACTTGTTTCAAGTGACAATGTCTATTCTTCAAGGCTTGTTAAAATCCCTCACCCGGAATTTATCGTATTATATAATGGCGAACAGGAATTTCCCGATGAGCATATCTTGAGGTTGTCGGATGCGTTTGAGAAAATCCCCGAAACCACGAAGCTTTGCGGCAGTCTTGAATTAACCGTAAAGGTTCTGAACATCAATAAAGGTCATAATGAAAATATTCTTAAACGAGATACGACACTTGACGAATATGCAATATTCATTGAAACAATTCGCAGTAATAGAAATAGCGGAATGTCTCTTGAAGAAGCTATAGTAGAAGCGATAAAGCAGTGCGTTAACAAAAAAATATTAGAAAAGTTTCTAAGAGAACATGGTGCGGAGGTGGTAGGTATGTTAGTAACGGAATGGGATTGGGATGCTTATGTCAGAGTGCAGAGGAATGAGGGGAGGCTAGAGGGACGTGAAGAGGGGATATTCAGCGTTGCCTGTAATCTACTCACAAAAAATATTTCAATTGATATTATCAGAGAAGCAACAGGTCTTTCAATCAAAGAGATTGAAAGCTTGCAAAAGGCATAACGGAAAAGCTTTTATAATCCTATTGTTAAACAAACACCGCTGTTTTTGCGGATATATATTCCTCTGCTATTTCTTTGAGGGTAGAGGGGAGCACGGTGTTGTCGGCTAATAGGTAAAAGAATTTTTCCGCAAAGTCATAATCTGCCGTTATATGCTCAACCAGCGCGGTTTCTTCACCTCCGAATAGGGTTGTGGATACTGTGATTCCGAAGGTCGGGACGTTGCCGAGCTTGCTCTCGGTAAGTCCGTATGTAAGCCTTCCCTGCGCCGTTGATAGTTCCTTTAAGAGCCTCATTTTTTTAACTTCCTTTCAAATTTTTCATTATGCTCATTATATACTAATAGTAATATTTTATCAAGAAAAAAATTCCGACAATTATTGATAATAGTCGGGATTTTTTGCCGTTTCTCCATATAATACCGCAAAAAACGCGCCTCGCATATAGCGAAGCGCGTAAAAGCATGACAGCTTTTGTCGAAATTTTTTCAAGAGATATTACTTAATGTTAATTATTAGACACATAACCGTAAAGAGCCTGCATAGCTTGCGCCCTTGTCATGCCGCCTTTGGGGTTGAACCTGCCCTCGCTGTCGGGGCGGAACGCGCCTTTGGCGTAGGCTATGGCTATAAATCCAATGTCGGGATTATTCTCCGAAATATCGGTGAACGGAGTTTTATAAATACCTTTCAATGCCGCCGCTTGTTCAAGCCTTAGCCCCTGTATAAGCATCTTAGCCGCCGTTTCTCTGGTTAAATTTTTAGCGGGTGCTCTGTTACCGTCCTTGTCTGTATTTTCGCTGACGTATGAACGATATACAGACCATGAGGAGCAAATTCTGTCAACAAGCTCCGCGAATTCGCTCTCGGTAATCGGCTTATTCGGCTCGAATTTTCCGCCGGTTGTTTCCAAAGTAATGCCGTGGCGTTTGAATTCGTTAATCGCTCTTTCGGCGGCAATGCCCTTTGTATCGGAATAGACTACATCGGAAGCCTCGTCCTTTAAGGGGTTGCCGAAAAAGTCGCTGATTTCGCCCGTTTTCGCATTAATATAGTAGGGCTCTATGCTGTAAACAAGGTACGTGTGTGTTTTGCCGTCAAGAGCTACAAAGCCTTTATAATTTAATTCAAAGCTTTTTTGCTTGAATAAGCTGTTATGCGCTTCCGAAACACTGTTAATGGATGCGCTCGGAAATTGTACATCTTCCGTGTAAGAATAATTAAACGACATAACCTCATCGTTTGAATTTACGTTAATCCTTACATCATCGCCCCAAACGGCTATATCATTGACATAGCGGTTAAACACAAACATCCGCGAGGATTCAACTGTAACTCCCCTTGTTGAAACGATACCGTCTGAGATGGATTCTTCAAAAAGCTCATACTCGGGTAAGGGGCTCAAATTGCTTTCAATGGGTCTGAAATGGCTCGCTTGAACCGGCAGATAATGGTTCATCACTTCAGTGGCTATCGTGTTCGCTTTTTGCACGTCAAGCCTTGGTCTTTGGGTGCGGTCACTTGACCATTGATACTTGTTAAATGATATAATCCTGCCCGTTTCCGCGTCAATTCTTGCTTCCAAGGATTTAGTGCCGCCGTTTTGAGGACGTGCGGCAAACGATAATGTCCAGTAAAATTGTGAATCGCCGGTTAGGTCTTCAAACAGGCTGGAGCGTTCAATCCTGTAATCGCTTGTGAGGTTTACGTATTTATCTTTTCTGAGAACCTCGATTGCTTGGTCTCTTGTAAGCAGCTTTTCATTTGCTGAAATGGCTCTTCTTTCGGCTTCGGTAAAAGCACCTGTAGCGGGGTTTACAATCGAAAATGATTCGTCCCAGCTTTCTTCTGCCTCTACATCATTTTCAAAATATTGCCGCCTTCTCGCGCTTGCATCGTCTTGCATTGTGGTTCTTTTACCCGTAAGAGCGTCGATGTCGTAAGTAACAGAGGGCTCGTAAACAATTTGGACGGTTTTTTCTTTCGTTTCCCAATCGGTTTGTATTTTATAGTAGGGGGTAAGCGTATTAAGCTCTTTATACGCCGCTTGAACCTGCGCTTGTGAGATTGCCCTGTCCTTGCTTGCAAAGCTCGCATTTTCCCACCATGTAATCCACATTCCAATCAGCTCGCCCGTGTTTTTATCGATAGATAGCTGACCGCTGTTACCGCTGACGGTTAAGCCGTTAAATTTGCGGGTTATAATAAAGCTTGCCGCATCGCCGTGAAGGTTTACTCCTCTAAGCGTAATTTCCGAGCGCGCCGCAACGGCGGGGTTGATTCGCTGAAGCTGAGTTTTTGCCGCACTTAACAATTCGGCGTCGCTTCTTTTGGCGAAGGTCGGGTTGCCCTCGTAAGTATCCCCTTTGTGGTGAGAATAGCTGGTGATAATATCGCCGACGATGGTAACGCCTATAGATTGCCAAACGCTTGCACCATCCGGCGTTGTCCATGAAAAACGATATGACGTGATGTTGTTATTCGATGATGAACTGTAGGAGAAGTCTGAAAGCTCCGCGGGGATTCTGACGCGCTGCCTGACCTTGGTAAGAGCCTCTCTCATTGAAACATCGCTTTCGTCAGATGAGCTTGCTCCCTCAGGGCGAGGCATAGGCATTACGGCTGCAGATTCATCCGCGTTAGCAATGAGTGCTGAAAACGCTGATAATGAAAGCGCGGCTGTCAAGGCAAGTGCAGTTAATTTTTTAGAGTGTTTTCTCATATTTAATGTAGCTCCTTTTATTTATTTATAATAATCATAACATATTTCTGCATATAAAGCAATATCAAGCAGATGTTTTGGGTACATGCTACAAACAAGAGGGGGATTATGTGTGCAGTATGCCGATTTTAATGTTTTTTCAAAAATCGCTTGACAGAAAAAACCGTTTGTGATATACTAAATAAGCACCCTTTTGACTAGGGGTGCAAAAAATTTCTCTTTAGAACCTTGAAAATTGAACAATGCACAAGAACTTGAGAAGAAAAGAACCCTTGAAATTCTTGAAAGATTTTTGCCTGTTTTTGGGATTGAAAAAAACAGGAAGTCAGAGTAATATCTGAGTCGATTT
>WRLG01000033.1 GCA_009777725.1 Oscillospiraceae bacterium
CTTTTGTGTCGGATAGCCCAGTCGTTCTTTGGCTGAATTTGTCAGGATAGGGATTTGCCACCAGTCAAACGGTATTCTTCCCTGTTCGTTCATTTTCAAATATTTCTTATCCCCGACATTTTTATACCCTCGGCTTTTATGCGGCGAGGAATACGGTTCTCTCACTTCGTCTACATTAAAAGTATAGTTTTTGCCTTTGGTATACAAAAAAATCATGTCATGTTTTCTTGAAAAATGCCGTTTGCTTGCCCCGCCCGATCCGTAACACCAAATTATATCATTCAAAAAAAGCCCGCCGTTTTTGCAAAATACTGCATCTAATACAATTTTTAAATAATGCCCGACAGTCGAATCGCAATGCAGATAAAAACTGCCCGTCGGCTTTAAAACCCTATGAATTTCATTTACCCGCAAAGTCATAGAAACTAAATATGACATTAGACTGCCTTTGCCCAAAATTTGGCAAAAACCCATAATTAAATCAGAAACAGGCTTAGTAACAACCCCACCTTGATTTAAGCAAATTTCTTTGTATTCCTCTTCGGTTCGGGAGTTCCATTCCCAATGGTCGACAAAAGCCATCGCCTGTGCCTTATCTTCAGAGCCTATATTATTATAAATTTGATTATAATCCCGCTTTGAATTAAAAGGCGGGTCGATATAACATAAGTCAACACATTCATCAGGTATAGATTTACGCATTACATCTAAATTATCGCCGTAAAAAAGTTGATTATCAATCATAAAGTTTCACACACCCGCTTTATTTGTTTATACTTGAAATTATACCATATATTACAGTACAATGTCAAGTATAAATAAAAAATAACCGCCGCTCAGTCTTAAAAATCGGCGGCGGTTGTGATTATTTTATCGGGACTACTGCTCCTTGATAGTTATCTTCGATATAACTTCTTATTTCATCGCTCTGCAATACGGCTATCAGCTTTAAGACGGCGGGGTCATTTTGATTATCGGCACGGGCGGCGACTATGTTTGCATAGGTTACGGCGGCTATGGATTGCTCTGATTCGACTACCAAAGCATCTCTGACACTCAAATTCCCGCTGATAGCATAGTTGCCGTTAATAACTGCTATATCTACATCGGGGAGAGAGCGAACCAATTGCTCTGCGGCTACCTCAATAATCTGAAAATTTCTGCTGTTTTCTTTAATGTTTTGAGTAGTCGCTTTAATTCCGACGCCGTCTTCAAGTTCTATCAACCCTGCATCTTGGAGCAAAACCAATGCCCTTGCCTCGTTGGTTACATCGTTGGGGACGGCGATTTTTGCACCGTCGGGCAGTTCCGCTAAAGCCTTAGTTCTCCCTGCGTATATTGCAAAGGGTTCGTAATGAACCATTCCTATTGATACCAAATCGGTATTGTTCTCCCGATTGTAATCCTCAAGATAGGGCAGGTGCTGAAAGAAATTTACATCTAAACTCCCCTCGGCAAGGGCGATGTTAGGTGTCACAAAATCGTCTATGACAACAACTTCTAAAGCTATGCCCTCGTTTGCCAATATAGGCTTAACCTGCGCTAAAAGCTCTGAATGAGGGGTGAGAGATGCTCCTATTTTCAGAGCCTGCGAATCCCCGCCCGTTGAGCTACCCGAATTGGCTGAACTGCCGCAACCTGCAAAAATCCCCGCTATTAATATAGCGATAATTAATATTGATATTTTTTTCATGATAATTTCCTACTTTCTTTTTAATATGGATAAGCGCATCCCTGCTTCTTGGAATACCTGCACTATCATTACGAGTATGGCTACGGTGCAAATAAGCACGTCGGTCTGATACCTGTAGTACCCGTATTGTATAGCGATTGCACCGATTCCGCCGCCGCCGATAAATCCTGCCATTGCCGAATAGCCAAGTATTGTCGCTAAATTAATTGCCGCCCCTAAAATCAAAGAGGGTGAGGCTTCGGGGAGCAGAAAGCTTGTTATGATTGTCATGGGAGAAGCACCCATTGACTGCGCCGCTTCAATAATGCCGCTTGACACTTCTTCAAGCGATGATTGCACCATTCTGGCAACAATCGGAACAGCACCGACCGTCAGAGGAACAATAGTTGCCGCCGTCCCAATTGAAGTGCCGACTATAAACCTTGTTACCGGGATTAGCAATACCAGAAGAATTAAAAACGGAATCGAACGTAATATGTTTATGATAACGCCCAATACAGCATGAACCGGGCGGTTTTCTAAGATATGATTTTTCTTAGTTACGACCAATAAAACTCCCAGCGGCAGACCGATTATGTAGGCAAGAACAGCCGACGAAAAGGTCATTACAAGAGTTTCAAAAACCCCATTCCATATAAGCTTCCACATTTCAGGACTCATAGTTGTTGCCCTCCTTCACTACTTCTGATAAAACAACGCCCTTTTGCTTCAGATAACAGAGTACCTTTTCAGCCGCCGCATTATCTTTCGGCAGTTCCACAATCATCTGCCCATAACCTATGCCGCCGACACTGCGGGTGTTTGCAGAGAGGATATTGACTGTCTCTCCTGTTTCCTTAACCAGATTCGCAATAACCGGCTCGCTTGCCGCCATGCCGTCAAACACGATTCTGATACACCTCTTGTCCGTCATATCAAAAGGATTAAAGCCGATATTTTTCTC
The DNA here is from genome assembly GCA_009777725.1 of Oscillospiraceae bacterium. GTDB lineage: Bacteria > Bacillota > Clostridia > Oscillospirales > Ruminococcaceae > UBA946. The sequence continues at coordinate 2,637 of WRLG01000033.1, forward strand.
TTGCGGATAAACCAATTGCCTTGCCGCTTTGGTTTGGGGGTTTTTGAAAATATCGCTGACGTTCCCAATTTCGGCTAATTTGCCCTCGCTCATAATAGCAACCCTATCGCAAATTTTCTCAATTACTGCCATTTCGTGGGTTATTATGACAATAGTAATCCCTGTTTCCTTATTAATGCTCTTCAAAAGTTCCAGTATTTCCCCTGTAGTTTTAGGGTCAAGTGCACTCGTCGCCTCATCGCAAAGCAGAACCTTAGGTTTAGCGACAAGGGCTCTCGCAATCGCAACTCGTTGCTTTTGCCCGCCCGAGAGCTTAGATGGATAGCTCTTTTCTTTATCCGCAATGCCAACGGTTTTCAGCAGACCTCTCGCTTGGGCGAGCATATCTTTTTTTGACATCTCACCTGCAATTTTAAGAGGGATAATAACATTATCTAAAATTTTCTTTTGATTCAGCAGGTTAAAGTTTTGAAAAATCATGCCTATAGAATGTCTTACCTGCCGCAGATTTTTAGAGTTCAAAGTTGCCATATCCTCGCCGTCAAAGAAAATTTTTCCGCTCGTTGCGGATTCTAAGCGGTTTAAGGTTCTGACAAGCGTGCTTTTCCCTGCCCCGCTCATTCCGATTATGCCGAAAACCTCGCCCTCATATATTTCAAGGCTGACATTGTCTATTGCCTTAACCTCAAGATCTTTATCGCCGAAAGTTTTAGATACATTTTCAAGCTTGAAAATCGCTTTTTGTGTAATGCCCAATTTTAATGCACACCTCCTTGGGTTTACATATAATACATACTTATATTGTATGTATTGATTATATAGTATAATTTAATATTTGTCAAGCCTTTTTGAAAAAAATTACAAGCGGGTCAAGTTGAAACTTTAACTGTTTAAAATTTAATTTTATTTTCCTTGTATTTTTTTAATAAGTATGTTATAATTAATTCTATGAACGATAAAGGATTTATAATAGGAAGAAACCCCGTAATCGAAGCTTTAAAGGCGGGAAGGTCTTTAGATACGGTTTATATTGCGGGCGGAGGCAGTTCGAGCGGAGGCAGTTTGCCGTTAATACGCAAGCTTTCAACGGAGCGCGGTATACCAATCAAGCAGGTTTCGGGCGAGAAGCTTGATTTTATGGCGGGCGGGGCTTCTCACCAAGGCGTGATTGCGAGCGGTTGCTGTGCCGAATATGTAGAAATTAGCGTTTTGCTGGAAAATGCCGAAAAAAAGAACCGCCCCGCATTTATTATAATATGCGCGGGGCTTGAAGACCCGCATAATTTAGGCGCGGTGATTCGTACAGCCGAAGCCGCGGGCGCGGATGGGATTATTATACCCAAACGCCGAAGTGCTTCACTTAACCAAACCGTTTACAAAACCTCGGCGGGTGCGGCGGCTTTGTTGCCTGCGGCGCGTGTCGCTAATATAGTTGCGGCTATTGACGAGCTTAAATCTAAAGGAGTTTGGGTTTACGGCGCGGATATTTCGGGCGGCGATTACACAAAAGCGGATTTAACGGGGCATATAGCTTTGGTTATAGGCTCCGAAAGCGCGGGGCTGGGCAGGCTGATTAAAGAAAAATGCGATTGCCTGCTTAAATTGCCGATGAACGGCTCGATTAACTCGCTGAACGCATCCGTTGCGGCGGGGGTTTTGATGTATGAGGTTTTGAGGCAGAGGAGTGAATAAAAATTGTCCGATAAGCGTTACTCTATAGATGATATATTAAATGAATATGCCAAGCCCGAATATGTTGACCAGCGCAAAAAGAGCGCGGCGGCGGACTATGAGCTTAACGAGCTTTTGAAGAGCTATGATGTTAAGGAAGCCTCGTCTGCGGCGGATAAGCTGTCCGAATCGCTGGAGGATATTAGGGGTTCGCTTAGCCATACCGATTTTCTGCCTAATCCTGTCACCCCGGATGTCAGCGATATTAAGATTCAGTTTACCTCCGAGGTTTTAAGCAGTCATGCAAAAAAAGCGCGCCCGAAGCCTAAGCCTAAATCTGCCGAGGGAGAGGTTAAAAAACTGCCCGAGCAGCCGGAGCCTCCGAAAAAGAGTGCGGAAGCATCCGCTAAAGGTAAGGCTTCTAAAACAGGGCTTAGCTTTTCGGAAAAATTTGATTTAGGTGTCAATTATGATAACAGCAGGCATAAATTAAGCGGCGAACGCTCTTTTTCAGATAAATTTGAGATGGACGATTTATACGAAGACGAACGCAAGGACAAAAGAACAAAGGAACGCTCTTCAAAAATATCCTTTACAAGTACTTTAAGGATAGGCGGCACGAAAAGCGACCCGTTTGAAAAGTATTCTTCTATTTCGGAGGCGGATTCTAAGAGCAGGGGCTTGACGAATGAGGAGGAATCGCGGGGCGTTTACGGCATAAGTATGTCCACTTATGAAAAAAAGCCGCGTAATGCAGAAAAAAGCCTTGATGAAATCCTTGAAGAATATTCCCCGCCTTCGGATAAGCGCAGGAATAAGGCTCAGTCTAATAACAAGGGGCTTACCGACTTTTTTATCCGTAAGGGCGATTCGGAGGAATCCGGCGTGCCGGAGCGCACGGAGCTTTTAAACGGCATGATGCGGATGAAAAAGGAACGCCTACAAGCCGCTCCGATTGAAAGAAAATCAATAAACGACATAGATTTGCATTTAGACGACAAAATTCTGCCTAACACCGCCCCCGTAGAGGACACCATCTACGCTAACGAATACGATAAGCTTAAGGCTCTTAAAGAACGCCGCAGTAAAAAAATCAAGGACTTCGTGCTTGCAGGCGATGAGGAGGAAACCGAGGAGGAGGCATCGACCGCTGAAGCCGAGCGGGTGATTGACGACTTTGACGACTTTGAGGACGCGCCCTCAATCCTAAACGATATAGCGCAGCTTAAAAGCTCAATGGCAATGCGGTTGCTTGTATTGGTTTTTTGCTTACTATCCAGCCTTTACGTTGTGCTTGCGAATGACACGGAGCTGCTGCCCATTATGGATATGCTTGACAAGCGCGAGCAGGTAAATATTTACTTGTTTGTCAATACAACGATTGGTCTGCTTGCCGCTTTCTCTTCCTATACCGTTATATCCTCGGGGCTTTCAAAGCTTTTTTCCTTAAACGCCGATTGCGATACTTTGGCGGCGGCTTCCGTAGTTTCAAGCATTGCCGCGTCTATGGCGGTGTTTGCCGATACGGGGCTTATAAAATTGAATCACGCGCACGTTTATATCCCCCTTGCGATTGCCGCTTTAACATTCAATGCCTACGGTAAGCTCCTTATTATAAACAGAACCTTGCGGAGCTTTAAGTTTATTTCGGGTGCGGGCGATAAATACGCCGTTGTCCCCGTTTCGGACATGGAAAAAGCGGAGAGCTTTACCAGAGGCGCGCTTAGGGACTTCCCCGCCGTTGCGGCTATGAAAAAAACAGAGTTTTTAACGGAGTTTTTGAAAACGGCTTATTCGCCGGACGCGGCGGACAGGTTTTGCCGTTTGTTCGCGCCTGCGGTGCTTGGTGCTTCCTTAATCGCGGGGGTCGCGGGCGGGCTGATTTACGGGCTTGAATATGAAAAAGGCGGGCTTTATATGGGTCTGTCACTGTTTGCGGGATGTATCGCCATATGCTCCGGCTTTTCAATCATGCTTAACGTGAACCTCCCCTTATCAAAGGCTTCTAAAACGCACGCCGAAGCGCAGGGTGCTATACTGGGATATGACTGCATTGAAGAATTTGCAGATGTAAACTGTATTCTCGCCGATGCTAAGGATTTATTTCCGCAGGGAAGTGTTACCCTTGCGGCTATTAAGGTTTTTTCGGATACCCGAATTGATGAGGCGATTGTCGAGGCGGCAAGCCTTGCCAATCAAGCTGACAGTATACTTAAAAGCATGTTTTACGAGATTATCGGCGGTAAAACGGAGCTTTTAAATCATGTTGAAAGTTATATTTATGAGGATTCCATGGGGCTTTGCGGCTGGATTAACAATAAGCGCGTACTTTTAGGAAGCCGCGAGCTTATGGATAACCACAGCATTGAGAACCTGCCCTCCGCGGAAAAGGAAAAGGAATATATAGGGGACGGCATAGCCGTTTACCTCTCTATCTCCGGCGAGCTTTCGGCTGTTTTCGCCGTTAGAATGGCATCTTCGCTGGAGGTTAAGCCCGCGCTGGAGGAGCTTGAAAAGCACGGGATTTACGTTGTTTTGCGCTCGGTTGACTCTATAGTCACCATAAACAGGCTTTCGGATATATTTGAAGTATCCCCCGAATATTTTAAGCTCCTGCCTTTCAGAATTCACCCCGATTATGAGGAGGTTACGTCTTATCAGTCCCGAACGAAAGCGACCATTGCCTGCTCGGGGAAATTTTCCGTATTTTCCTCCTTGCTGTTATCCTGCAAGCATATAAGGGGAACGGTTTCGGCGGGAATCTGGATTCAAGCAACGTCAACCGCACTTGGGTTTTTGATTTTTATGGCTATGATTTTAACTAAATCTTTCAGCGAGCTCTCGGTTTCAACGGTTACGATGTACAGCACGATATTTCTGCTGATTTTGATTGGCGTGCAGTCGATTAGGAAGAATTAGTTTCCGATGAGGTCAAGAGGTCAAATATGTATTGTCTGAAATTATATGATGAAGAGCTTATTAAATTTGAAATGAGCGAAATCCCGGGCGAGGAGCTTAAAGTTTCCGTTGCGTGGTTTGCCGCTGACCGAATGACAGTAATGCCTGTCGGCTTTGACGGAACAGGGGCAAGCTTGGAAAATTGGCTTAAAAGGCGGAGAATCCCCAATAACAGAGCGTATGCACAAAAGATTCTTCATTCTATGGGGCTGAATTCTCGTAATACAATGGGAATACTTGAATTATGCAAAGGGCTTTCGCTTAATGACAGTTATTGGCTCGTTCCGCAAGGATTCGAGGGTAAGTTTTCGGAATACAACCTATATCAAAACCGATTTGCGGAAATTCTGGCGTTAGTCGCTTTGACAGGTGAGGGGAGCGGCGCGGTTGAGCCGTCAAAGGTTAAAACCACCCCCGAATTTACTACCGATGGTATGCTCCCGAAAGCTTGGTTCAATAACGGCGGGGTTATAACTTTATATAAAGGCGGGGCATGGCGCAAATACGCCGAAGAAATGCTTGAACCTTTCAGCGAATATTATGCCTGCCAAATCGCCCAAGCAATGGGGCTTAAAGCCGTTTTATATGACCTTGCCGAACGGGACGGCAACCTATATTCAACCTGCGGGCTTTTTACGGATATTCACACGGCATATGTCCCTGTAGGCTTAATTGCGCGGCGTGAGCTTTCGGCGGTAAAAGGTGAAAGCTATTACACTGCCGCCGCAAGATGGTATAAAAATTTTGACGCGGAGAATCACACGGACTTATATAACGGCTTTGCTTCCATGTTAGTTTTTGATTCTGTGATTTATAATGAAGACAGGCATTTTAATAATTTCGGATTGTTAAGAGACAACGCAAGCGGCAAAATCATCGGAAACGCGCCCATATTTGACAACGGCATAAGCTTATTTAACTACGCTTCACTAAGCGACCTAAAGGACTTAAAAAATTACAGGCTTAAATATAACAACGCCGTAAACCGCTCCTTTGATGAAACCGCCCGCGAATTTTGCGGCGAAAAGCAAAGGGAACAGCTTAACCGCCTTGCGGATTTTTCGTTTAAAAAGCATAAGCATTTTAATATGGATTTTGACAGATTGGGGGTTATTGAGGAGTTTTTGAGGTTTAGGGTTGGTGAGGTTTTGGATTATAAATAAAATAAAAAGGGAGTAATTAGTTTGAAAAAGAAAATTTTGGGTGTTATTTTGGTTTTTTGTGTTATGTTGCCGCTGTTTGTAATATCCGTTTCGGCGCAACCGAGGGTTAGGTTAAATGCTTCGTCTGCGATTTTGGGTGTTGGTGAAGTTTTTAATGTTTGGCAAACCCAACAATCAGGGCTTACAGCCGAGCTTGCCCTCAAACGGACTTGGCGTTCAAGCAATACTAATGTTGCAACTGTTAACGATACAGGTTCGAGAATCACCGCTGTAGGCGAGGGAACAGCAACGGTTACGTTGTTTATCGACGGAGTTGCAGGTCCAAGTATACGAGTAACCGTCAGACCTGCCCCGACTGCGGTAAAAATAGAAGATGTAACTATTGCGGAGGGAGATGTCGAAAGAGTAAAAATTTTATACCCTAAAGGTATGTCAAGAACCAAAGACGGGTTCTTCCGCTCTGCCGACTGGGAGGTTGCCAGAGTTAACGATGGCGTTCTTATAGGCGTAGGCGAAGGTAAAACAACGATAACACTTACCCTGTATAATGACGTAAAAACGACATTTGATGTAACCGTAACCGCACCGTCAACTGAAAAGAAACCGCCTATCCCCGAATTTGTAATCGGAACATGGGTTCAGACATCAAGTTCAGCCGTTCTCAATGGCGGTAGTATGACATTTAATGCAGACGGAACAGGCGTAGGCGTGCGGTCTGTAACGATGGATACATACGATATTAACTATATCGTAAGCGGCAACAATCTTATTATAATAAACGAACACCCAACACTCGGCAAGGACTGGAAGGTTTGGACTTTCACCCCCGACAGAACGCAATTTCTAAGCGGACAAGGGCAAGGTCTGCCCAACGCATATACAAAGGCGAAATAAAAATTAAGAGGTGATTGATTATGGCAACTCGTTCAAGAGGCAGACATATTCGGGTTGAACCTAAAATAAAAGCGGTTGATGAAGACGGTTATACGCCGGAACTCGAAGCGGCACTTCTTGCGGCGGCGGAGGAATGTTACGCCGCTGTTGCAAACGGGACGGCGAAGCTGTATAAGAACGCGGAAGAACTTTTTGCTGATATGGACGCGGAGGACGATGATGAATGAGCCAAAATATATAATTATAAAATCTTCTAAATTCAAAAAGAGCTATAAGCTTGCCCAAAAACAACGTAAGGATTTGCCGATGCTCGCTTGGGGGATTAACCAATTAGCGCAGGATATTCCCCTACCGCCGAATTGGAGAGACCACCAACTTAAAGGTAATAAAAAGCGTTTCCGTGAGTGTCATATCGGCGGGGCTGGAGATTGGTTGCTTGTTTATGAAAAACGTGAAACTGATATGATTTTATATCTTTTAGGAACGGGGAATCATAGGGATTTGTTGGGTTTGTGAGATTAGCTAGAATTTTTTCAGTGCTCCTGAAAGCAATATTTTAACGGCTTTATAAACACATATTAATAATACCACAAAAAATGAAATTATTAATATTTTTTTAATTATTAAAATTCTTGATTCACGCTCTGCTGAAATTCTTTCAGTTAGCAATTTATCGGCTTCAATAACATAAGCCTTTATTATCATTTTACCACATTTTAAATTGCATTTCAATCTTATTATTTAAAATTTAATTAAGGGGTGGTCTTAATGGAGCTCAGGAGGCAATTAATTCGAGATATTGAGATGTTGCCGGAGGAATATATTCATGTTGTTAGCATACTGGTGAAAGAATTTACGAATTTAAGCCCTGTTGCCATGGACGATGAGGATGAAAAACGCCGTGCTATGTTTGGGTGTTTGCGTGGAAAATATAAAATGTCGGATGACTTTGATGCGCCGCTTGATGATTTTAAGGAGTATATGGAATGAGATGTTTACTTGATACGCATACGGCTCTTTGGTTGTTCAATGAATACGAAAATTTATCTGCAAAGGCTCGCAGTATCATTGAAAATAAAGCAAATACGCTTTATGTAAGCATTGTTTCTGCTTGGGAAATTGCAATAAAGACCAGCATAAATAAATTGGAATTTGAAGATGGTGTTGAGATATTTCTATCTGCTGTTAATAATAATCCGACAAAGCTTATTAACATTCCGCCACAAAGCCTTAAAATAGTAGAAAAGCTGGAATTTATACACCGTGACCCATTCGACAGATTATTAATAGCTACGGCAATGGCTGAAAATATGACTATAATTACTGCTGATAAATATATTCAAAAATATGAGGTGGAATGGGTGTTTTAGCTGAACTGAATTTGAGATTTGTGCTTTAGGAGGGTGCTGATTTGGCTGTATCTTTTTCAGCAGTAGTTGCTGTAATAACTGTGTTATGGGTAATTGGCAGAGTAATAATAGCTCTGTTATCAAAAAAAATAGTATATAAAAGGGAACTGCAGCTGTTATTAATATATATGTGTATTATAGGTCTTACGCGTCTGACGTTTTTTCCGTTTCATTTAGTAAACGGTAAAATACAACCCATGACAGTTACATTTAGTGAATATAGATTTAATCTTGCCCCATTAGTACATCTGTTTGATTATACGGCACGAAGCGATTTATTGTTAAACGTCATTGGCAATTGTGTTATGTTTATACCGATTGGGTTCATTCTGCCGATTGTTTATAAAGAACTGAATCGATTTTATAAAGTGTTACTTACAGGTTTTTTGCTTTCATTTTCGATTGAAATAACTCAATTGATTTTTACAGACAGAATGTGCGATGTGGACGACTTAATATTAAATACAGTTGGTTGTTTTATTGGTTATGGTGTTTATTGTATTGTGGTGACACTAACGAAATCAGAAAAAAGCAGAACAAATAATTAAGGGGTGGTCTTAATGGAACTTAGGCAACAGCTTCACAGAGATATTGAAATGCTACCTGAAAATTCTTTGAGGGCGGTTAGCGTTTTTTTGCGGAATATTGTTATGGTAGAGTTTGAAAAACCGAAAATTACCCCAACACCCGAAGAAATTGTCGAAAGGCGAAAGGCATTGCTTGGTTGCATGAAAGGTAAAACATGGACAGCGGACGATTTCAACGCACCTCTTGACGAAATGAGGGAATATATGGAATGAAATGCTTGCTTGATACGCAAATAATACTTTGGCTTTTTGAGAACAATATTAAGCTGTCCGAAAAAGCAAAATCAAATATTTTCAACCCTGCTAATCAATGCTTTGTCAGCGTTGTTTCGTTATGGGAAGTTGCACTTAAAATGAACATCGGTAAATACAAATTTCCCGGCGGATTTTCGGCTTTGCGCCGACTTGTGTACGATAACTATTTTGAAGTCCTGCCCATAAAAGATGAACACATGGAAAAGCTTTTTACTCTGCCGTTTCACCACAAAGACCCATTCGACAGGCTTATTATCGGGACGGCTCTTGCTGAAAATATGATGCTTATAACCTCAGACGAGGAGATTCAAAAATATGATGTGGAATGGGAGTTTTAGTTGAATGGAATTTCAAGAATATTTAAGCTTAGTAAAATCCCGCTTTGTTCCCAATGCCGAAATAAGAGCAGACAATGCGGATAGTTTGGTTACATACGAAGAAATATTTAAGTGGTCTTGGATAGCTACAAAATTGAAAATTACGTCATTTGTCAAGTATGTAGATTCGGTTAAATTAAATGATATTGAGGCTTATTCCGAAAGTTGTTTAAAACAAGCGGTTAGAGATAAAAAGGGTCTGCCTGTCGGCTTTCAAAATGGGGTAGTCAGTTGTAATGTAATCGCCTCCGAATCTTTTACACCCACGGCAATTCAATTTGCATTAAGCAGACCCAAAAAGTATTTTGCCGCAATGGAATATCCTGCACTTTTCGATTTAAAAAGTGGCGGATTGCATTATTACATGGGAGAAATGGTATGGGGAAGTATTTATGACAGCTTTATGAAAAAGTGTTTATTTGAGCATTTTTGCGGGAAATGATTTTTAATAAGAGGCTGATGAGTGAATCTGTCGTAATATTGGAAACCATGTGAATTTGCTTGGAATGCGATTGTCGGCAAAATCGTTGACTTAGTGGTATTTATTTTCTTTTCGGGAAGGATACGCTTTGTATGGATAAGTTGAAAATTTATTTGGATAACTGCTGTTATAATCGTCCCTTTGACGATTTAACAATAGAGAAAAACTGGCTGGAATCAAACTCTAAAATGTTTATTCAATCGTTGATAAAATTTAAAAGCGTTTCTTTATATTACTCGTTCATGTCGCAAATTGAAATTGACGACAGCCCATACGAAGAAAGAAAAGCATATATTTTAGATTTTGTTGAAACAAATGCTGTCGCTTTCATAGGTAAATCACGATTTGCAGAAATTGAAATGCTCTCTGATGAAATTATGCAAACAGGAATAAAGAAAAAGGATGCTACACATTTAGCTTGTTCGATTATTGCAAAGTGTGATTATTTTGTTACAACAGACAGGGGAGTACTTAATCACAAAACGGACAAAATAAAAATAATAAACCCTATAAAATTTGTTGAGATATGGAGGACTTTATTATGACTGAAAGTGTTCAAACTTCTGCTATAATGAGTGCGGGAATGAAAGTTTTGCGTGAAACGCTCGGTGTAATTGAAGCTGAAATATTTATCACAAATATAAACAGAAATCAGTCTGATTATACAAAGTGGCGCGAAAACTTATGGGAAAATTTAACGCTCCGCGAGTTGTTGGAGCGCGCCGCGAAAGCGGAAGAAAAATACGGCGTTCCGAAAGGTGTTCAGATTATATAGTAAATTTAAGCATTTTTTTCGGGAAATGATTTTTAATAATCCATTCCTAACTATAAAGGAGCATCTCAAAAATGAAAGACGGCTTTTTACGCACCGCCGCCGCATCCCCGAAAATAAAACCGGGCGACTGCGAATATAATGCGGAGCAGGTCATAAAAATTATAAAAGAGGCGGCGGGCAGTGACGTTTCTTTAATCGTGTTCCCCGAACTGTGCATTACGGGGTATACCTGCGGGGATTTGTTTTTTCAGAGCCTGCTGATTAACGCGGCTGAAAAAGCATTGCTTATGATTGCCGCCGCTACTAAAGGGCTTGATGTGTTATCTGTAATAGGACTGCCCGTAGAGCTTGACGGCAAGCTTTATAATGCCGCCGCTGTTATAAAGGGGGGGGCGGTTTTAGGTATTGTGCCTAAGGAAAATATAACTTGTTTCGGTGGTAAAGATGAAGCGCGGTATTTTGCTTCGGGCAGGGGTGTTTCTTATGCTACGGAGCGGTTCGGCGGGGTTTATTTTGGCAGGCAATTGTTTGAGTGCGGCAATCTTCCTAATCTTGTTATAGGGGTTGAAATCGGGGAGGATGTGCAGGCGGTTATACCGCCGTCGGCGGAGCTTGCTTTGGGCGGGGCGACTTTAGTTTGCTGTCCGTCCGCTTTGAGCGCGGAAGTCGGCATACACGATAAAAATGCCGCCGCTATTGAGGCACATTCGGAACGGTTAATTTGCGGATATATACAAGCAAACGCGGGCGAGGGCGAATCAACTCAAGATTTTGTTTTTAAAGGGTACAAAACAATAGCCGAAAACGGGTTATATTTATTCGGATTTTCAAAAGCGGGGAGCTTTGTTTCGGGGGATATTGATTTAAGCTTAATAAATGCCGAACGCCGCCGTAAAAATATTTTTAATATATCAGATACGGGAATACCGAGAGTTTATTTTGAATTAAATGAAAAAGAAATAAATCTTGCCCGTCATTATCCGGCTAACCCCTTTTTTACCACGCCCGAAGATGATTTTTACAGCGATGTTATGAATTTGATGACCTTGGGGCTAAAAACAAGGCTTGAAGCTATAAACTTTAAAAAAGTAATTATCGGTCTCTCCGGCGGGCTGGACAGCACACTTGCGTTAATCGCGGCGGTTAATACGTTTGAAAGACAGGCGCTTGACAAAAGTGACATAATAACAATCTCGCTGCCCTGCTTCGGAACAAGCGAACGCACAAAAAATAACGCCCGAAAATTGGCGGAAGCTTACGGCGTTACATTCCGCGAAATTAATATAACGGATACCGTAAGCAGTCATTTCAAAGATATTGGTTTGGACGAAAGCAACCGTGACACAGCCTATGAAAACGCACAGGCGCGGGAGCGTATGCAGGTTTTGTTTGATATAGCCAATATGGAGCGCGGTATTGTTTTGGGGACGGGGAATCTTTCGGAGCTTGCTTTGGGGTGGTCCACCTACGGGGGCGACAGCATGTCGATGTACGGAATTAATGCGGGAATCCCGAAAACCTTGGTGCGTAAAATGATTGAAATTGAAGCTGAAAATTGCTCCGATGATGAGAACAAAAAGCAGGTCCTGCTTGATATTTTAAATACGCCAATATCGCCTGAATTATTGCCGGGTTCACAAAAAACCGAGGAACTTATCGGTCCTTATGAGTTGCATGACTTTTTTATATATTACTTTTTGCGTTACAGCTTCAGCCCGTCAAAAATCCTCCGCATAGCAGTTAAGACTTTTGAGGGCGAATACGCGGAAGCGGAGATTAAAAAATGGCTTGCCGTATTCATAAAAAGATTTTACGGCAGTCAGTTTAAGAGAAATTGTATGCCGGACGGGGCGAGCGTTTTAGGGCTTTCCCTATCCTCGCGTACCGGGCTGAAAATGCCGAGCGAAGCGACTGTTAAACTATGGCTTGAAAACTTTAATTAGGAGGTTGCTGATATGTTGACTATAAATCTTATGCAAAGGCAAATCATGGAGCTGAAAAAAGAAAAGGGTGTTGTAATCGTAGCCCATAATTACATCTCGCAGGCGATTCGGGAAATTGCCGACCATGTCGCCGATTCCTACAGCTTAACAGAGATTGCCCAGCGCACCCGCAGTGAAACCCTGCTGATTTGCGGAGCGCGGTATATTGCCGAAACCTGCAAGGTTTTATGCCCTAAGAAAAAAATAATTCTGGTAAATAAAGAGGCGAACTGCCCCATGGCGGAGCGGTTTACCGCAGACGATGTAAAGCGGGCTAAGAAACAATACCCCGGCTACGCGCTTGTTTGCTACATTAATACAAGCGCGGAAATCAAAGCTCTCTGCGATGTTTGCGTTACGTCAAGCACAGCGGTAAACTCATGCAGAAAAATACCGAATAATCAAATATTATTCCTGCCCGATGTTAATTTAGGCTCTTACATAGCTTCAAAAGTGCCGGAGAAAACCTTTGCATTTTTAGAGGGTTGCTGCCCCACTCACGCCAAGGTTACTGCCGAGGATGTTATAAAGGTAATCGCGGAACGACCCGGAGCTAAAATTTTAGCGCACCCAACCTGCGGACCCGATGTTTTAAAGCTGGCGGACTTTATAGGCTCAACGGCTGATATTATTGATTACGCCAAAAATTCAAGCGCGGAGGAATTTATAATAGGGACTGAAATAGCCATAGCGGAGCATCTGCAATACGCGTTTCCCGAAAAGCGGTTTTATCCGCTCTCTAAAAAGCTGATTTGCCGCGATATGAAAATCATCACCCTGCACGATGTGTATGACTGCCTTATGGGAAGAGGCGGGGAGGAAATTGAACTTGCATCCCAAGTACAGCTTCGCTCGCTTATCTGTATTAATAAAATGTTTGAGCTGAATGGGTGATTGGGTTGGTGGTTTATCATGGTAGCAACATAATTGTAGAAAAGCCTGAGATTAGAGAAAGCGAACGCTTTCTTGATTTCGGAATGGGTTTTTATACAACGTCTAATAGAGAGCAAGCAGAAAAATGGTCTTTCCGTGCGGCTAAACGAAGCGAGCCGCAAACACGGATACTATCTCTTTATGAGTTTGACTTGGAAAACGCCGCGAGGGAGCTTTCTGTAATTCAGTTTAACGAGCCTAACGGCGAATGGCTTGATTTTGTATGCTTATGCAGAATGGGGAGAGAGGCATCGAAAGTATACGATATTGCAATTGGGGCGGTTGCCAACGATACGGTGTATAAAGTCGTTCAGTTTTATGAAAATGGAGTGTATGATAAAGATGAAGCGATTAAAAGGCTAAAAATTCAAAAGCTGTTTAATCAAATTCTTTTTCATACTGAAAAAGCTCTTAACTATTGCAAGTTTAAGGGATTCGAGGATTTAGGGGGAGTTAAATGATTGATTCGGAACAATTCCCGGCTGTATTAAACGTAATATCAACCGGCTTGGCGGAAAAAATTATCAATGAAACAAGCTTTGAAGAAGATGTTGCCATAGAAAAGCTATATTCCTCCGCGCTGTATTCAGAGCTTGAAAAAGAAGATACCGAGGTTTGGCACTACAGCGTGACGAAGCTTTATGATTTATGGAATAAGGAAATTCAAACAGGGCGGCTTGAGCTTATATAAAAGGGGGCAGGTTATGACAAAGTGTTTGGAGTTTAAAATATTTTGCCTTGAACGATATAAGCATATTCATAATTTAAGCGGGAAAGAGGCTTTCAATTTGTTTAAGAAACACGGTGTTTTGGATTATCTTAATGAATTTTATGATGTGCTTCATACATTCGGCGACAGGTATATAGTCGAGGATATTGATAAATATATTTCTGCCCGCAATGTTTAGTTTTTTTAAGGAGGCTGGTTAAAATCGGCGATTTAAAAATATACGCAAACGTAATCGAAAATGAAGCGCGCGAGCAGGTTGAACTGCTTATGAAGCAGAAATCTTTTTGCGACCAAAAGGTTCGCATAATGCCCGATGTTCATGCGGGCAAGGGCTGTGTTATCGGGTTTACTTCAACAATCGGCGATTATGTGATTCCGAATGTCGTAGGTGTTGACATCGGTTGCGGTATGCTTACAGTTAGGCTTGGGCAATGCGAAATTGATTTGCAAAAGCTTGATGATATAATACGGGAATATATCCCAAGCGGCAGAAATGTCCATGAGGGCAGAATATGCAGATTTGAAAAATTGCAAACACTCTTATGTTACCGCGAGCTTAAAGATACCAAGCGGCTTGAACGAAGTATAGGAACTCTCGGCGGCGGCAATCATTTTATCGAAGTCGGCGAGGACGGCGATAATAACAAATACCTTGTAATCCATACCGGTAGCCGCAATCTCGGCAAGCAGGTTGCGGAGCATTATCAAAATTTGGCATATGAATTGCTGTGCGGTAAAGATAAGCTTTTAGCGGAGCGAGAGCAATTAATAGCCGATTACAAAGCGCAGGGGCGCAAAAGCGAATTACAGCAGGCGATTAAAGAACTGTATAAAAAATACAAAGCGAAAGATTGCGATATTCCCAAAGACCTTGCTTATTTAACAGGCGAATATAAAGAAAATTATCTTCACGATATGGGAATTTGTCAGGAATACGCCGTGCTTAATAGGTCTGTCATTGCAACGAGTATTCTTGAAAAACTCGGAATTGATTTAGAGGATTCAGCGAGTTTTGAAACTATACATAATTATATCGACCTTGAAAGCAAAATTGTCAGAAAAGGCGCAATCTGCGCGGATAAGGGCGTAAAATTATTAATCCCGCTCAATATGCGGGACGGATGTATAATCGGCACGGGGAAAGGCAACCCCGATTGGAATAATTCCGCACCGCACGGAGCAGGGCGGATTATGAGCAGAACAAAAGCCAAGGCTGAATTTACCATGACTGAATACAAACAAAGCATGGACGGTATTTTCACAACCAGCGTTTGCGAGGCAACGCTCGATGAGCTCCCTATGGCATACAAAAATGCCGATGATATTACCTCAGTTATAGGCGATACGGTTGATATAGAAGGAATTATTAAGCCGCTTTATAATTATAAAGCAAGTGAGTAAAACACATTACAGCTCCTAAGGGGTGGTTTAAGCTTGATATTTGAATGGGATGAGAACAAAAATCTATCAAATTATGAAAAACACAAGGTGACTTTTGAGGATGCGGCAACAGTGTTTGAAGATAGCTTTGCCTTGTATTTTTACGATGATATACACTCAATAAACGAGGATAGATTTATCATTATCGGGATTGCCGAAAGCATCGACCGCGAGCTCTATGTTTGCTATTGTTTGCGCGGTAAAAACGATGAAATAACACGTATAATATCAGCAAGAAAAGCAACGAAGAGTGAAATCAAATTGTATGAGGAGGGAATATCATTATGAGAGAGTTAACTGCCGATGATTTTAAACATGCCAAAAGAAATCCGTTTTTCGATAAGCTGTGCAGAAAAGTAGAGGTTGTTGTTAGGCATGAGGATTATGCGGTATTTGAAGAAGTGGCAAAAATGAATAACGAAACTCCTGAATCCGTTATGAAAAGGTGTTTGAAAACCAGCGCGAAAAGGTTACAGGAACATGATTAAAGGTGCTCAACTAAAATTTTAACCCCGATTAAAATTAAAACAACCCCGCCTGCAAGCTCTGCTTTGCCTTTGAAAATATCGCCGAATTTGTTGCCTGCGATAACGCCGATTAACGATAATACAAAGGTAGTAACCCCTATTATTGTTACGGCGGGGATTATCGGAACGCCGAGCGATGCAAAGGTAACGCCCATTGCCAAAGCGTCTATGCTTGTAGCAACGGACAGCGTAAGCAATTCCTTTATACCGATTTTGCCGCCCTCGTCCTTGCCCTCATCGCCAGCCTTAAACGATTCGTAAATCATCTTGCCGCCGATAAATGAAAGCAGGATAAACGCGAGCCAGTGGTCGAACGCAGTGATATACGCTTCAAGCTGATTCCCGAGAAGCCAGCCCAAAAGCGGCATTAAGGCTTGAAAGCCGCCGAAAAACAAGGCAATTAAGTACGCACTCTTCAAGCTGAGCTTACGCATACCGATTCCCTTGCAGACTGCGGCTGAAAAAGCGTCCATCGAAAGCCCGGAGGCTATTAAAAATAATTCTATAAAACTCATACAAGCTTATTATAACACACTAAAACACCGCCGTCAAGCAAAATTTGGTTATAATTGTCAATTGTGCGTTATAAATTGTTTAAAATTATTTAAAGAGGAGTCCAATGAAAAAAGGAGTATATATCCATGTCCCCTTTTGTAAGGGAAAATGCCCCTATTGCGATTTTTATTCAATTACGGATTTAGGGCTGACCGAAGAATACGCGGCGGCTGTTTTGCGAAACCTACGCTTGGCAAGCATTAAGCCCCAAAGTATTGACAGCGTATATTTCGGCGGAGGAACGCCGTCGCTTTTAGCACCAAGCTCCCTGCAGGAAATAATAAATCTGCTCTCCGTAACGGATAACGCCGAGGTTACAATAGAAGTAAACCCCGACGATGCTTCGCTTGAATATTTAAGGGCGGTTAAAGGCGCGGGGGTAAACAGGCTTTCCTTTGGCGTTCAATCGCTTATTGACGGCGAACTTGCGTTTTTGGGGCGGAGGCATAATGCCCGGGCGGCATGTCTTGCCATAGAAGCCGCCGCTAAGGCTGACTTTGAAAATATCGCCGCCGACATCATGCTGGGGTTACCGGGGCAAAGCCTTGAAAGCCTTTCCGAAACAATATCAAAGCTGTCGGCTCTTCCGATTAAGTCCGTTTCCGCTTATATGCTGACGATTGAGCCGCACACGCCCTTTTATATGGATTTAGCTTTGCAAAAGGCTATGCCAAGAGAGGATTTGACCGCCGATTTATATCTTCATGCGGTTAAAATGCTGGCAGACAGAGGCTTCGAGCAGTATGAAATTTCCAATTTTGCCGTTGAGGGTTACGAGTGCCGTCATAATTTAAAATATTGGAGCGGCGGAGAATATTACGGAATCGGTCCTACGGCTCATTCCTGCTTAGACGGCGTCCGCGCCGCTTGCAAAATGAGCGTCCGAGAATTTATTGAGGCGGATGTACAGGAGGCTACAGCTTTAGAAAAGGCGGGCGGCTTTGATGAAACCGCCATGCTTGCGCTGAGGCTTACCAAGACGGGGCTTGAGCTTTCGGAAGCCCCCGAAAGAAAAGAAAAGCTCCTTAGAACCGCCGAGCCTTTTATTAAAGCGGGTCTTATAAAGCAAAGCGGCTCTGCAATCATGCTTACCCCAAAGGGCTGTCTTGTCTCAAACGAAATCATTGTTAAGCTTTTGTATTGACATTTTTTATAGAAAGTGGTATAATTAAATTCAAGAATTTAAACATTCTAAGAAACTACAAGGGGTGATTAATGTGTTCAAGAAAACATTATGCTGTGTGCTGGCGTTTGCGCTTACGTTGTCGTTGTGCGCCGCTTGGGCGGTAAGCGCGGAGGGGTCGATTACGCCCGGGGTTACGAGCCTTACTATAGAAAAAGGCAGCTCCGCAAAGGTTAACCTTACCGTCAGTATCGGCAGACCGCGAAATCTGGCAACCTCCTCCACCGACAGAAACATCGCATTCGGAATGTGGGACGGAGCTACTTGGAACGGGGATATTATCCCGCTTACCATAGCAGCAAAGGAGGTCGGCGAGGCTGATATTAGAATCCGCGCTAAAGACAACCCGGAAATTTACTGCATCATCAAGGTCAAAGTTACCGCTCCCGCTGACGGCGAAGAAGCGGCGGCGGAGCAGGAAAAGGCAGACGAGCACGGCGAATATTATGCTGCCGTAAAAGAAAGACCGCTCAAAGCTTTAGCGAGCGACCTCATTCTGGATATGTCGGACGGAAACAAGGCAAATGACAGATTCATGCTTGTCCCCAAAGATTATGACGTAGCGCGTGCCAATACCGAATATTCAAAAGCAGTCGGAAGCTGGCTGCATTATATCGTTTACGCAGAATCGCCGCCCAGAAAAAATTCCGAGGTTACGGCAAGGTTTAATATGCGCGTAGACGGGAAGTATGTCGGGCGTTTTATCATTACGCCGCGAAACCCGGATGAGCCGACATTTGATACCGCAAAAGCCGAATATACCAAGGAGTGGCGTTATTATACAATATATAATTCGCCGCCCGCGAAAAATCGAGGCTCGGATTTAATCAGAAACTGGCGCATAAGGAAAGACGGCAAGGTGATTGAACGCTACCTGCTTGTTCCGTCAAGCGACAGGCTTCGCTCGGTTGACATTATTGAAGCCGACCAAGCAGGGCATCACAACTTTCTTTATTACACCGTTTATGATGATTTTCCGCAGCATGACCCCGGCACTTCAAACTATGACAGCTGGTTTGATAACGACAAATACCGCGTCATTCTTTATCCGAAGAGAAACGTGGATTATGTAAGGCTCAACGAGGCGATTCTCGTTGATACAAGAACTTTTAGGTATTTTCAAGTATACAGCATCATGCCGACGGCGCGCTTTGAGGGCGAGCAGGTCTTAACCTATACGGAAAACCAACTTTTAGGCTTTGCTTACCGCACGAATGTTACCTATTACGTGCTTGTTAACACAAACGACCCCGAGGCGAATAAGAAACTTACCAATGCAATCAACGGTAAAATTACCCCCTTCAGAGAGCAAACGCCGCAGGGCAAAAACCACGATGGCAGTGATAAAAAGCCAATTGATTAACAGCAAAAAATCAGCGGTTAAGCCCGCTGATTTTTTTTATGCTTTCTATACAACAATGGTAACGCTTTGAGGCTGTCTTGCCGTTTCGGGGGCGGCGGGGGGCTCGCTTGCCGCCGGTTCGCCGTTTAGGTCCGTGTCCGCTTCGAGAGCCAAATCGGGCGGAGGGGCTTCTGTTGCCAAGGCGTACATATGGGTCGCTGTTCCGTTTTCGTCAAGCCAGCCGTTATGCTCGTAATATTCCTCCATGGTCAGCCCCAAGCGGGTAAGCTCTCTGGCGTAATAAACGCCCACAAAGCGGTAATGCCACGGCTCGAATATGATGCCCGTAACGTCAGTCTTATCCTCGGGATAACGCAGAATAAAGCCGTAATTTGAGGCATTTTCCTGAAGCCATGCAAATTCGGGCGTATCCTTGAAGCTGTCATCGCTCATGTCTGTATTGCTTCGGCTCATTATATCCGCCGCAAGCCCTGCATTATGCTCACTTCTGCCGGGGATTGCCACATGCTTTGCCGTATCGGCATACGCTTCCTCATAGCTCATGCCGCCGTTAACGCGCTCCTGCACACTGCTGTTGAAAACATTCTGCTGATACGCTATGTCGCGGTAGGCGGAAACCATATAAAGCTCTATGCCGTCCTTTTGCGCGTCCTCAAACATGCTGATGACGTAATCGGCGGCTCTGGCGTCCATAAAGTATTGCCTGTAATCCTCAAAAACGATGGCGGTTTGAATGACGGAGTCGTAATTATCGGGCAACGGGTTTTGGTCGTTAACCAAAAACATAGCCCAAGCATTGTCAATACTCATATCAACCTCATCTTCCTCCGCGTTATTTCCGGCGGGTACGGCTTCGCTGTCGGAGAGTATTGTTATCTCCTCACCCGGGAGTTCATTTTCCGGGAGCTCGCTCCTGCCGAAGCGCGTTACGAAAAATACAATGGCGAACATTAAAACGGTCGCTAATAATAAGTATTTGATTCCCGTCAATATTATTCCTCCCTTCCGCTGTTTCTTTTTTGCTTTATCTTCGCGAAATACATCTCTCAAATTATCACTTCCTTGTATATATAAGTATAGCACATATTTATTGGTTTGTCAAATCGGGTGTTACGGGGCAATAAAAAAAACAAAAACAACGCACGTGTACAAATGCGTTGTTCTTGTTAGAGAAGTAATTCAGCTTATTAACTATTCGGTGTTACGGTTTCAAACAACGAATATAAGCGAATTATAATTAGTAATAGTGACATTAACCATGCCGTTGCCGCTGACGATTCTGCTTGCTTCTAATTTGGTTAAGCTTCCGTCCTCGCCAACAGAGTAAACTGTGATTGGGCTGCCCCAGAGTTTGGGGTCGAGGTCAAGTCTTACGGAAAGCATAACTTGGTCTACGCCGCCGAAATCGCCGCTTTCAACGAAGCCCATGCCCGTGATTGATTTCGCTTCGGGGAAGCTTGATTTAATGCTTTCGGGGACTGCCACTGCGCCGCCCTTGAAGCTGAGGTCTTTTAATTCGCCCTCGCCAAGGTCAGAGCCTTTGATTGCCACGCCGTGAGTGCCGTGGGGAATCCAAACTTTTACATTCGCTCCTACGGTGGTCAAGGCTTCTAAAACATCGGAAGTCGCGCCCATATCGGGGCTTAGCGTGACTGTTCCGCGTGTCGCGTTTCCTACTGCTAATTTAGCTTCCGCGCTGTCGGCGATTACTTTGACTTCTTTACCGCCGCCGCCGCTTTCGGTGTTATTTGTACCGCCGCCGCCGCCGATTCCGCCGCCTGCTATCATATCAGCTACGACACTGCCGCCGCCACCGCCGGAGGAGGATTCACCGCCGCCGTTGCCGGGAGCAGACGGAGTGGAGGGGTCGGGGTCAATTGAGGTATGCCAAGCATTATTGCAAAGGTATGATTCTATATCTCCAGCGCAAGTGCCAAGGTCTGCTTCGCACTCGCCGGGGAATGTTCCCTCTGCGCTGTGGCTTATGCCTTTAGGGTTGTTGCATCCTAAACCACTTAACATGCCACCGCAGGGTTCTGGCGGGCTTGTGCAATCAGCACCAATTGTTCCCGGTGTAGTAACGCCCTCGCAACCTGTGCCTGCTGCCGCGTTGCATTTACCGCTTACTGTGCCGTTGCAAGTTTCTTGATATGTGCAAGCTCCCACGCCTAGTGTACTGGTTGGCGAGCCGCAGATATTTGAGCATTCAAGAGACCTTGCTCCGCCGCAATCTTCCATATCTTCGTTATCTGCAACATCACAAGCTCCGCTTACGTTTGCACCTTGAGTTCCACCGCAAGTAGGACATTCACCTAGGATTTGTAAATCACAAGTATCTAATGCTTCTCCGCATGGTGCACTGGGAGTTCCACCAGTTTCACCGCAGGAATCGCAAATACCGCTTCCGTCAAAAGTTCCCGTGCAAATTATATCAGCACCGCAGGTATCGCCTATTCCACTGTTAACGGGTGTATGGTTAGCAGAGCAAGTTGCTTGTGCGAAAACCGTACCGCCCATGCACAATCTTTTTTCCCCGGGGCAAGTTCCCTCAGTGCCTGTGTATATATTCGCATTGCAACCCTGAGCACCATTTGCACATTTAAGTGTAACAGTGCCTTTGCAGTCGTATGTACGAGTGCAAGCACCTGCGTCAGCTCTAGGGGTGTCTGTTCCGCAGTCATCGCAATTAGGTACGAATTTGCCGGGGCAGGGTATATCATTTGTACAAAAATCTCCGATTGTGCCCGTGGGGTCATCGCATAGCACATTTGCACAGGCAAGATTTTCGCTGAGCGTACCGCCGCAAATACCGTAAGCATGACCGCAAGTGCCGCTTGTTCTTGCGCCTATGTTGTGAGTTGAGTCATTATCGCAAACATATCCTGCAATGTTTTTTACTGTTTTGTCCGTACTTTCACAAATGGGGCACTCGTCCGTTACCGCGCTCGATAAAAGCGGCACGATTAAGGTTGCCGAAAGAGCCAAAGCCGAAGCCGCGGCAATTGCCGTTGCTCTTTTGAATAAACTTTTGTTCATAAAAAAACCTCCAAATATTAAAATTTACGCTCCTCAACCAATCAAGAATTTTTTACACTGTACACGTGGGTTTGCAATGCAAACTCGGTGTATTCCCCGATTGATTTAAACCGTATCCTTATATTACACTATTTGGGTTTGTTTGTAAAGGGGTTTTTGTGCGATTTGTAGGGAATGTGTATGTTTTTTTTTTTTTTTTTGTGCAAAATGA
>WRLG01000034.1 GCA_009777725.1 Oscillospiraceae bacterium
AACCGCTAACTTTTGGAAGAAGGGCGGTTATTTCTTTTCATTTATATCATGTATCAGTCTGATTACATTGCAGGTTGTATTAATGATAAGCAGAATCAGAACTAATGTTTCCATAAACTACCACCTCTTTTCGGAGTTGGAGGAAAAAGAGCCGCCACCGTATAAGTATGCCCCTATATTTTGAGGCTTTATGTCGGTTATGTAACTTGAAAAATTAAAAATGCCTCAATGTTATTATAGCGGGTTTTGGTGGGGTTGTCAACAAATGTACCAAATTGTAATATTTTTATTTACCAACACAAAATCTTGAAAACACATTATTAATCACAACATCTGAAACTCTCTCTCCCGTTAATTCCAAAAGCGCGCCTTCGGCTTCTTCGATTATAACCGTAACCGCGTCAAGGGGGATGCCGGAGCTTAGAGCGGCGATTGCCTCGCGAAGCGTTGACAACGCCCTGTCCGCGCAAAGCCTCTGGCGTTCGTTCGCTATTACGCCCGCGTCAAACATTCCCATGCAGGCATCAAGCTTGAAAAGCCTCTCTAAGGCTGAACGAAGCTCTTCAAGCCCTTCTCCCAGTTTCGCTGAAATTGTCACCGTTTCGGTAAATTTCTCGGTAATGTACGACCTGTTAAGCTTGGGCGGCTTGTCCGATTTATTTATAAGGGCTATACACCTTTTCCCCGCGCAACGCTCTATCAGAATCTTATCCTCCGGCGAAAGGCTCTCCGAATTATCGAAAACGGCTAAAATAAGCGCGGAGCTCTCCATTTTTTGAGCCGCTTTGCGAACGCCGATGGCTTCCGCAATATCGGCGGCTTCGCGCATACCTGCGGTATCGCAAAGACGGAGTGTTATGCCTCCGATTCTCACGGTTTCCTCGATAATATCCCGCGTAGTGCCCGCAATTTCGGTTACAATGCTTCGCTCACAGCCGGACAGGAGATTCATAAGAGAGCTTTTTCCGACATTGGGCTTGCCGCAAATTACCGTGTCGACCCCCTCGCGCAGAAGCCGTCCGTTATCGTATTGTGCAAGTATATCGGAAAGCTCCGATTCCGCTTTTTTTAATGCGCTAATCAAGGCTTGGTCCTCAATCTCCGGCAAGGCTTCCTCGGGGTAATCCGCCCAAGCGGCAAGTCCGCTCAAAATCAGCGCAAGCTCGTCCGCGGTTTTTCGGATTCTTCTGAACAACGCGCCCTCCATTAAAGCGGCGGCGGATTTTCGGCTAGCCTCGCCCTCTGCGGCAATCATATCCATAACGGCTTCGGCTTGCGTCAAGGTTGTTTTGCCGTTTAAAAAGGCGCGCTTGGTAAACTCGCCCGCACCCGCCGCCTCCGCACCCTTTGAAAGGATTAGCCGCAAAATTTTTTCGGTAACAAAAATGCCGCCGTGGCAGGATATTTCGGCAACATTCTCACCCGTATAGGATTTGGGCGCGCGGAAAACAGTTAAAACCCCATCGTCTACGCGCTCGCCGTTATCGCTGATTACACCGTAGGCGCAAGAATAGCCGCCCATCTCCGCAACGGCTGTTTTAGGCGACACGGGGGTAAAGACCTGCCCCGCGATTTCTATTGCATTTTCGCCGGATATTCTTATAACGGAAATCCCCCCCGTGGCGCGGGGGGTTGATATTGCGGCTATTGTTGGCATATCATCACACCCCACCTCTCCTAAGCGTTGCCAAAACAACCTCGGCTTTGTTGAAAAATCTGATTCTTCCGAGCCCTCTGCTGACGACCAGTGCGGAGTTGCCGCGGTAATAGACACCCTCCTTATATTTGGGCATAAGCTTCAATTCGGGCGAAATGATTCCCTTGATAAAGGGGAGGCGTATAAAGCCGCCGTGGATATGACCGCCGAAAGATAAATCCGCGCCCCATTGCGCGTGAATTTCAAAATCAAGCGGGTTATGTGCCAGAAGGACGGTAAAATCATCGGTAGACGTGATGTTAACACAGCTGACCATATCCTCTAAAGAAAATTGCTTCCAGTTTTTTTTATACTGGCGGACGCCTCTGTAATACTCCGCTGTATAACAAAGTCCGCAGATTCGGATTTTGTCTTTTTTTCTGCGGATTTCAACGCAAGCATTGTCAAGGCAGACCGCTCCCGCCTTTTCAGATTCCGCTCTGACGCGCTCAAATGTTTTCTCATCCATATCGGAAAGCTCATGGTTGCCGTTGACATAATACAAAGGAAACCGCGCCGCTAAGAGCCGCACTAATGATAAATAAGCCGGAATGTCCGGCAGTTTGTGGCTGACCATATCTCCCGTCATGAAGATAACATCGGGGCTTTCTGCGGCGATAAGCTCATAAAGCTCCAGATTGTATTTGCCGAAAACCTTATTGTGTAAATCGGACAGATGCGCGGCTCTCAGCCCGTCAAACGATTTCGGCAATTTCGGCAGGTTAATCTCATAGTGAGTAACCCCCGGCAAGGAAGCCGCCCTAACAGCCCGCGCCGCCCCCGCGCCCCCCGCAAACCCCGTTACCATCCTAATTGCGCGCTCAGTCATAATAATACCCCCGTTAATCAATTGACAATTGATAATTGACGATTGACAATTATTTAGTTAACAATTGATTTTAAATTTATTATTACTAATAGTATGCGTATTTAAGAACGCAATATTTTAGGTTTAAAATGCAATTGTCAATTATCAATTATCAATTATCAATTATCAATTATCAATTGTCAATTATCAATTGTCAATTATCAATTGTCAATTGGTTAATATACTGCTTTTTTTACTTTACCTATAATGGCTTTATCGTTATCGTAGGTTAGGACGTTGGCGGCGTGACCTACGTCTACCCATTTGATTTCGGCAATTTCTTCCTCTTGGGGGGTTAATACGTGCTTTTTCGCTTTTGCGATGAAGTAGACCACTGTTTTTTGCGTATCCTTGCGCGGGCTGTAGGTTACGATTTCCCTAAAGGTAGGGTCAATATTAACTTCAATCCCCGTCTCCTCATAAACCTCGCGGGCGGCGGTTTGGGTTTCCGATTCCCCGTCTTCCATATGACCCTTGGGGAATGACCAATGCCCGCTGTTAACGTGCTTTATAAGCAATATTTCAAGATTCCCGTGATGCTTGCGATAAACTATCGCGCCGCAGGATTTTTCGTGCGTCATGTTATAGGTATCCTTTCCGCAGGAGGTATGCGCCCGCTTTGTTAGTCGGTCAAGCGGCGGCGGCTCCCGGCTGTTCATTGAGTAGTTCTGCAATCCTTTTTATTATAACATATTATTTATGATTTGTCATGTATTTTTAAAATTAATTTTTAAAAACACTAAAAGCTATTGCAAAATTTGGATAGTTGTTGTATAATAAAAATGGTAATGACTCAAAATATAAGGCAGGAGGAATTTGTAATGGGAGAATATTTCAGCGGAATCGGCAAAATCGGCTACGAGGGTAAGTCGAGCACTAATTCATTGGCGTTCAAATACTATAACCCCGATGAGGTAATCGGCGGCAAGACCATGAAGGAGCAGCTTCGTTTCGCACTTTCATGGTGGCACACCTTGGGCGGTGACGGCACGGATATGTTCGGTATAGGCACGGCTGACAAGGCTTGGGGCAAGGCGGATTCAGCCGAGAGGGCAAAAGCTAAGGTTGACGCGGCTTTCGAGCTTATGAATAAGTTGGGCATTGACTACTACTGCTTCCATGACAGAGATTTATCCCCCGATTACGGCACGTTAAAGGAAACTAACGCCCAGCTTGACGAAGTGGTCAACTACCTTGAAAAGAGGCAGAAGGAAGAGGGTAAGAAGCTTCTTTGGGGTACATCAAACTGCTTTTCACACCCCCGCTTTATGCACGGCGCGGGAACGTCGCCCTGCGCGGATGTTTTTGCTTACGCGGCGGCGCAGATTAAAAAGGCGGTTGAGGCGACCGTAAGGCTTGGCGGCAACGGCTATGTTTTCTGGGGCGGGCGCGAGGGCTATGAAACGCTTCTCAACACCAATATGGGGCTGGAGCTTGACAATATGGCGCGGCTTATGAAAATGACGGTGGAATATGCGCGCTCAATCGGCTTTAAGGGTGATTTTTACATTGAGCCTAAGCCGAAAGAACCCACGAAGCACCAGTATGATTTCGATGTTGCTACGGTTTTGGGCTTCTTGCGCGGCTACGGTCTTGAAAAGGATTTCAAAATGAATATAGAGGCAAACCACGCGACCTTGGCTATGCACACCTTCCAGCATGAGCTCCGGCTGGCGCGCGATTGCGGCGTTTTCGGCTCAATTGACGCCAATCAAGGCGATACGCTGTTAGGCTGGGATACAGACCAATTCCCTACCAACATATACGATGCGGCTTTCTGCATGTATGAGGTAATCAAAGCGGGCGGCTTTACAAACGGCGGGCTTAATTTCGATTCCAAAGCGCGGCGCGGCTCATTCAAGCCCTGCGATATTTTCCACAGCTATATCGCGGGGATGGACACTTTCGCGCTCGGCTTAAGAATCGCGGCTCAGTTGATTGCCGACGGCAGAATCGATAAATTTATTGAGGAACGCTACTCATCATGGTCAACGGGCATAGGCGCGGATATTGTTTCCGGCAAGGCTTCAATGGCTGAGCTCGAAAAATACGCGCTCGAAAAAGGCGAGGTGCTCTGCTCACTCGAAAGCGGACGGCAGGAGAAGCTGGAAGCGATTGTGAATAACATTATGTTTAACTTATAAATGATTGCGGGGGTTGAAGAAATTCAGCCCCCAATCTTATTTTTCACTATCCAAAAACTCAATCAACCGAATAACAGTCTGCATAGCGGAATCAAGTTTGCTGTCTGATATATCAGCGAACAACTTGCTCACAATTTTTGTGCTTTCCTGCTCGTGTTCGTCAAAGTAGGCAAAAGATTTGTCTGTGAGTGCAACGCTCCAAGCCCGTGCATCTTTTTCGGAGCGTGTAAGCAAAACATAGCCGTCAGCCTCCAAGCGTTCAAGCATTTTTCTGACATTTTGGCGGCTTGTTCCCGTAAAATCAGCGACAGCTTTAACCGTAAGATTTTCTGCCCCGATTTTGTTTATAAACAGCAGTAAAAACAGTTGCTTAAACGTAAGGTCGGGGAAAAAGCTATCAACCCAAGTCTGCATTTTATTTGAGAGCATGAAAATACTCCCGAAAAATTGCTGTTCCCTCTCAGTTCTGTCCGCTGACAACCCTTTATTCATGCCCTCATCACCTCTGCAAATTGCTTGATTTGAACATTGTCAATCGTATCGCTGTAAACCGACTGTTTGGCAACGGCTTTCATCACAAGCCGCCCCATAAATCCCGCTTTTTTCGGGTCGTAAATCCCGCCTAAAAAACTTTTGGCTTTTGCCTTTTGCAGAATAACGGCAGGGAAATTACTTTCAAAGTATGATTTTTCGCTACTCGCACCCATACCGCTAAGAAACAATCCAAACCGCTTGCATTGCAGTTCAGCGGCGTTCTCAGACAGAAAGTTTTTGACTTCTTTATGAACCCCGCCCGCATAAACTGAACTCCCGATTATGACATAATCAACATCTGCAAGACCGGGGATAGTATCATTTTTCAAGTCACATAGTTTTGTTCCGTCCATTTCTTCGGCAATCCGCCGTGCTATTTCACGGGTCGCTCCGTGTTTTGTGGCATAAAAAATTAATGTTTTCAAGTTACTAACCTCCCTAAAAATAATAAGCAACCAATTGCGTATATTTATATTATACTTAATTAGTTGCCTTTTGTCAAGGGGTTTTTAAATTTTTCATAAATTCCTTAAAAAACTTGACAAATGATAAATTATGCGGTTTTGGGGTAGCTGTGCGGTCGGCATGAACTTTTTACCTTCTTTTTTTCACCGCCAACAATATTGCTGTAAATATCGCCGACTGTTAACTTGCTGTCCTGCAAAAAAGACAGCACGGATTCAGTTTCCGTGCTGTTTTTATTTTATTCTTGTCAATAACTGTCTTTCGATATTATCCGAGTATGGTAATAATATTGAGAGCTATTTCTAAAACATCAAGCCAAAACATTGAAGTCACCCCATTTCTTTTATATTTTTTATAATTATCCGAGTATGGTAATAATATTGAGGGCTATTTCTAAAATATCGAGCCAAAACATAAGAATACCTCCTTTCGCTGTTCTGTATTGTGCTTGTAAAGCTATTTTTAATTGTTCCTTTGTTGTAATTAAGTATAGCACACACGCAATACCCCCGTCAAGCAAAAGGGATACTTTGTAAGTTTTCGGGGATACTTTGTAGTTTATCGGAACGTAAGGGTGAAAGCAACGTAGTTTTCACCCTCAATAAAGTCATTGGAAACATCAATCGGGATACTAAGCTCACTCAAAATTACGCTTAGGTTGTAAAGACCGTATCCTCTTATTACCTTATCGGATTTCGGTTTTGTCGAAAAGCCTTTCATAAAAATTTTTTGAATAAAATCGTAATCCAATGCTTTATGCTTATTCTTTACTTCAATACCAACGGCAAATTCGCCCTCTTTTCCGCGGTCCTCCGTTTTCCTCTTGGGTTTATAAATATTTAAAATAACGGCATTGCTTCCGGCTTCAAAAGCGTTGTCAAGCAGACAACCTATGATTTCGCACAGGACATAATCTTCAATCCGGGGGTGAAATTCCACTTTCTCTATATAATATCTAAAGCCGATATTCATTGATTCGGCTTTTAATATTTTGGAAATAATCAAGCTTTCCACCATTACACGGTCTAATTTCTTGAAAATTTCATGCTCTTTTATGAATTTATTCTGCATTAAATCCGTGCAGTATTTTGAAATAGTTTGCCGCAGAACAGCAATATCATCTACGGCATCTATTGCCTTTAATATAGTATTCATGTGATTTTTTCGCTCATGCTGTATTCTGACGATTTGTGCAACAAGCCCTTGCACTTCTTGGTTAATTTCTTGCTGATGTTTGCTCTTTGCCTTAACCGCATCGAGCTTTGTTTGGTAGCCGAAACCAACTAAGATAACAACAACCGATGCGAAAGCAACCTCCGTTAAGGGTATTAAATTTTCAAAGAACCATTCTCTGAGTATCGGAAACCTCGGAAGCAGCAGCAAGAAAAAGGCACAGATATTTAGTAGCAAAAACAAGCCCGAAAAGCAGAAATTTTTTTGGGCAATAAATCCGTGTATGCTTTGCAAAAAGGACTTTTTATAATAAGCAATAACGCAAAATGCAAAACATATAAGGTCAAAAAACAGGCGTATTTCTTTGATTTCATCTACAGGTTGCCCAACCAGAGCCGTGCCGACAGCCAACAAACCAACCTCAAGCAAAACCACCATGTCAATTGACAAGAAATGTGCGGCATAAGCCTGTTTAAGGCTTATTTTAAAAACAAATTTGTAAAGTAAAACGAGAGGTACGATTAAACCGACCCACAAGGAGGCGTGAAAACCTATGATTGCCAGCACATTAAGAAAAATCATGACAATCAAAATGCTTTTCTTATTTTCAAGCAACTTACGGTCAAGAAAAGCAAGGCACAAAATAACAATGCAGATTCCCCTGATATTAGCGGAGAGCATATGAAACAGCATATCAATCAAAATCTTCACCCCTTTTCGCCAAACCTCATGCGTGCCTGCGACTGCAGCTCTCTTTTCACATCCACGATTATTTCCCTGCCTCCGTGTTTGAGAATCAGTGCCTTTAATTTCGGGTCATAATATTGGCAGTAATGCGTATTGATTACATAGCAGTTCTTGCATTGATAAAAA
Source organism: Oscillospiraceae bacterium (assembly GCA_009777725.1). Taxonomy (GTDB): domain Bacteria; phylum Bacillota; class Clostridia; order Oscillospirales; family Ruminococcaceae; genus UBA946. Next base: position 7,754 of record WRLG01000034.1, read on the forward strand.
TAATCGGCTTTATTATACCCTTTCATGTCTTCCATAAATTTTGAGAGCGACAGATGTTTGGTTTTCAGCTCTTTTCCGCTTCCTTGAATGGTATGTATAACCGTGTTTTTCACGAAAGATTCCAGGAATATAATATCTGAAAGTTTTATCGTTGTCGTGCGTTTTTCCGTTAAATGGACACGGTATTTAGACTCTTCAAGGTGAAAATTTTTGTCGTCAACATCAATGACCATTTGTTCTTCTTGAATAGTCAAAACTTCCCCTAACTTGCTGCCGGAATCATACAAAAGCGAATCTAACGCATCTAAAAGTTCCCTTGTTTCGTAAGGCTTAGTGATATATCCGAAACAACGAAACCGATTAATGCCGTCCGACATACGTGCCGCATCGGCTGTCGTAAATATAATACCTGCTTTCGCATACTTCCCCGCCCTAAGCCATTTTGCAAAATCTATGCCGCCCTTTTTCCCCGCGCCAAGTTCCAAATCAAGCACAAACGCATCAATATGATTATCCTCGGCAATCTGAACCGCTTGCTCATAGGATAACGCCCCATGAACCGAAACCTTTTCGCCATAGTATTTACACAATATGATAGTTAAAAATTCTAACGCTAATTCCATGTCTTCAAGCAGTAGAATGTTTTTGACCGGGTGTTCGGTAACCATCCATACACCCCCCTTAGCTCTCCTCCAAAAATTAATCTGACAGTTCCCCATAACTTATTATACTCCGCCTGCTTTGAAAAGTCAAGATGATTAGCGCGGAATGTTTCGGGTGAACGAGGCGTTCGCCCCTATACTATTATATATAATAGTATAATAGATAATAGAAGTAAGTTTTTTGTGCATATTGCTATATATATATATATATATATATAGCAATATATACAAAAAATTTAAAAACATACCAAATTTGTTAAAAAGGCATTGACTTCATCAAGCTTATTAGGTATAATAAAAAAGGTTACTAAAAAGTTACACCAAATGTAACGCTGTAAACCGACTGTTTAGCAACGGCTTTCATCACAAGCCTCCCCATGAATCCCGCTTTTTTTGGGTCGTAAATCCCGCCTAAAAAACTTTTGGCTTTTGCCTTTTGCAGAAGAACGGCAGGGAAATTGCTTTCAAAGTATGATTTTTCGCTACTTGCACCCATACCGCTAAGAAACAATCCAAGCCGCTTGCGTTGCAGTTCAGCGGCGTTCTCGGACAGAAAATTCTTGACTTCTTTATGAACCCCGCCCGCATAAACCGAACTCCCGACTATGATACAATCAACATCTGCAAGACCAGGGATAGTATCATTTTTCAAGTCACATAGTTTTGTTTCGCCCATTTCTTCGGCAATCTGCCGTGCTATTTCACGGGTCGCTCCGTGTTTTGTGGCATAAAAAATTAATGTTTTCAAGTTATTAACCTCCTATGAAATTATAAGCAACCAATTGCGTATATTCATATTATACGCAATTGGTTGCTCTTTGTCAAGGGGGTTTTGAAATTTTTTTTTATTTTTGTCTTACACGTCATTAATTAATAAAACCCTTTTAATTAAAAATCAATTGACACTTCCGAATAAATATGATAAAATATAATATATAAGTAATATAACTCCCAATCTCAAAAAGAACGGAGAATGACTATGGCTTTGAATTATATAGAAACAAGCAATATTAATAACGGCTTGGCGAATCCGGCTGAATTTGTGGCGGCTTCTGAGGCGGTTTATTTCAACCAGCTTAAAACAGCCGCGGAAAAAATAAAAATGAGCTGTAAGGATAAGCCGATTATTTTACTTTCGGGTCCTTCCGGCTCGGGGAAAACAACCTCCTCCCTGAGGATTACGCGCAAGCTGACCCAAAGCGGGCTCAAAGCGCGCACGATTGCAATGGATAATTACTTTTTACCCAAAGACCAAGGCGAGATGCCGCTCGATGAAAACGGCGACATAGATTTGGAATCACCTCTTCGGCTTGACATTGACTTATTTAAAGAGCATTTGAAGCGGCTGGTTGACTGCCGGAGCGTGGAAGTGCCGATATTTGATTTTGCGAATCAGTCAAGGAGCGGTGTTGTACCTATTACCCGTGAGAAAAATGAGATTATTATTATCGAGGGAATCCACGCCTTAAACCCTCTCGTTACAGGCGATTCCGGCGAGTTTGAAACCTGCATTTACGTCAGCGTCCGCACGCGTATCAGGAGCATGGGCGGTGTTGCCCTTCACCCCGAAAACATTCGGCTGATGCGCCGATTAAGCCGCGACCGTCTTTTCAGAGGGCGGGAATATAAGGATATTTTTGCCATGTTCAGAAGCGTATCCAGAGGAGAGGATTTATATATAATGCCTTATAAAAATAGGGCTGATATTGAGGTGGATACATTTCTTGCCCACGAAGCTCCTGTTTATAAGCATCAGCTTTTCGAGAGCTTAAAGGAAGCCGCGGACATTATGAGCGGTGATGAAAATTATCGTTCTATCATTGAAATCATGGGAGAAATTGACTCGCTTAACTCGGAAATAGTTCAGTGCGATTCGCTTATAAGGGAATTTATAGGCGGCAGTAGCCTTGAATACTGAATTTTGGCGGCGTTCCTTGTCTTTAGCATCGGTCGCATTGAGCTTATTCATACCGCTTTTGGCAGGGTTCGCCGCAGATTCGGCAGTTCATACCGATGTTGACTTAGCGCGGCTCGGGGTTATGACCGCGTTGGTCTTAGCGTTGATTCCCATAAAAGCCGTGCTTGATTATTTTAGGTTGCGGGCTTCCAAGACGGACTTGGCGGAAAGCCCAAAGCCTAACGGTCTGCTTGAAAGGGAATTAAAAACCGCTCCGCTTGAAATTACAGCGAGGCGGTATAAATATAAAGAAATCGTTTCAAATATGAAAAAATCGTATATAAGGCAAGAACTGCATAAAGCTGTAATAAGCTCCGCTAAAGTTTTGGGCAGTGTCTCGTTGGTTGCTTTGCTTTTTTATTTGTCCTACAGGGGCAGTATTGCGTTTGGCGCGGCGGCGGCGGTTGCGTTTTACCTTTTAAGCCGCACCGATAAGAAAAGAGAGGACAGGACGATAAATGAAGATTAACGCCGAAAAAATGGCGGCGGCAGCCCTTTTAACCGCCGCAGGCTTTATTATCTCTTACGTTTTTCATGTACTGGGAATGTCAAGACTGGGGATTGTGCTTTTACCTCTGCATATTCCCGTAATCATTTGCGGGTTTGTCTGCGGTGCGAGATACGGCGGATTGTGCGGCGCGGCAATCCCGATTTTTGCGATGCTGTTCAATGGTCTGCCGCCCTTTATCGGGATTCCTATGATTTTCGAGCTTTGCCTTTACGGGGTTGTAAGCGGGCTTGCATACAAAAAGCTTAACGTCTTTGGTGCTCTGATAGCCGCTATGTTTGCGGGCAGGCTTGCGGGCGGCTTGGCGAGTGCGGCTGTAGCCGCTTTAGGGCTTGCGAATATGCCGTTTAGCCTCAGTGTATTCTTAACGGCTTATTTTGTAACGCCGTTGCTCGGGATTGTTATTCAATTAATTTTAATACCCGCCGTCATCTTGGCACTTCAAAAGGCAAGAGTTCTTCAAAGCCCGAATCAAACCGCTCCATCATCTCGGGAGTGATGATATGTTCGCGCTTGGGAGAGAGGGTTAATTTTTTATTCCGTTCAAGAAGCCGTTGCTTTCGGGTAGCGTTATCCGCTTGTAAATAGTGCCATTTGACGGTAATTTTTTGATTTTGAAAAAATTGCCTTGCGTGAGCCCTTTCATTGCGGAGAAAAAAGCCGTAATCTATGATGACGTTAACGCCCAAAGCCGAGGCTTCGGCGGCTTTTTGGAGCAGGTATTCAAGGCAACCTGTCTCTGCCTCTTTATGCTTGTCGCCCAAGCATTGAGCATGGAGTGTCAGCATAAGCTCGTCAACGCTTAATATGAGGGCGTTTTCTTTTTTTGCCAAATGCGCGGCAAGGTAACTCTTGCCGCTGCAAATTTTCCCGCAGGTTAGATGAACAATTGACATTAGACCTCCTCGAAAAGCTTCTATTGTTATTTCAGTGTCATCCCGTTAAATATTTTACTGTCTTCGATGAGTGCCCGCGCATAGCTGCATTGTTTAATCGGGCAATCACTGCATTTGGGGTTCTTTGCGGTGCAATATTCCCTGCCGAATAAAACCAGCCTATGGCAAAAATCGGACGATTTTTCAGGGGGAATCAGCTTTACCAAATCCTTTTCGATGGCATGAGGGGAGGTGCTTTCCGTAAGCCCCAGCCTTTTTGTGATTCTCATAAAATGCGTATCGGTAACGATGGCGGGTTTACCGTGTATATCGCCCATGATTAAGTTAGCCGTCTTTCTGCCGATGCCCTGCAAGGTCAGCAAATCCTCCAGCGTTTCGGGAAGCTCACCGCCAAAATCGGCAATCAATTTAATTGCCGCGTCCTTTATGCTTCGCGCCTTTGTTTTATATAATCCGCATGGCTTGATTATAGCCTCTATATCCGCGACATCGGCGTCAGCAAAGGCTTCTAAGCTCGGAAATTCGGCGAATAATTTAGGCGTGACCTTATTGACCCTTGCATCCGTGCATTGGGCTGAAAGCCGCGCCGCGAAAAGCAATTGCCACGGTTTGCTTTTGTCATATGTAAGCGAGCATACAGCTTCGGGGTATAGCTCTTCTAATATGCTTACGGCTGCTTGGGCTATGATTTTTTGGTTCATATTGTACGCCTTTCTACTTCGAGAGTATAATCCGTTGCTCCACCTCTTATACTATTATAAGCCGCCCTTACCATATAATTACCCCCTATATTTTTCATTTTAATTATACTCCTTAACAGTAGAAATTTCAACCGTTAAGGAGTATAACCTCTAATTAATACTTTATAGGTATAACTTTAAGATATTCCTCCAAAGGCGCATCGTTTAAGCAAAGCTCTATTATCTGCTTGCCGATGGGATTTAATTCGGGGACGTTAAATTTGGCAAGCTCGCTCTTGAAGAAATCGGTCAGAATCTTCGCTCCCTTATCGTAGCCATCCAATCCGATTTCCGGCTGTGTTTCCGGCTGGAGGAATGCTTTTCCGATAAACTGCCCGTCAACTTTTAGGCTTTCAAGGCAGAAGCCCAGCAAATCACAGCGCGCTTTTGTAAAATGCTCCTGCTTGAATTTAGCTCCGCCGCGCCGCGCTATGTATTCGCGGGCTATCCACTGCGGCATGAAGCCTACTTGATAACAGCCTATATGCTGGTTGGGGATTAAAACATAACGGGTATTCGGCGAATTCAAAACTTGCTCCAAGAGCAGGTTAGCCTGCTTGACTACACTGCCGGTCAAGAAGAAGCCGTAAGAGCCGATTCCCTCGCTTGTCATGCCCTCGGTTTCTACTATGCTGGGGTTGTTATGACCGCGCGGGGCTACCAACCGCCACAGCCAGCCGAGCGCGGGGGGGAGAATATGCAGTAATCCCATAATTCCGTAGGTCGGGCGTTCCTTTACGCAGGGCGGCGTTCTTACCCCGAAGCTCCTTACATCAACCTCAACGGGCTCGTCAACGATATGCTTGATTAAGCGGCGCGGCAAAATTACCCGCGGATTAGGGCAGGGCAAGCCGTTCGATTCAATCGTATGCTCCCAGATTAAGCAGGTAGAATTAGGCTGGCACTGCATACTCATAAAAACAAGAGGCTCTTCCGAGTGGATGCAGGAGTTTTCCAGATTCGGGTCTGTTCCGTATTTTTTGATATGGTCTACCCTTACAAACCATCCCGCCTCAACATCTTTAATCACTAATTTTTTGCTTTCGTTTTGCATTTTAGGGTGGCACATAGCCATATCGTCCGCGATGGGGTGCAGTTCGCAGGGTTCGTCTATATGAAGGTAAAATTTCTCGTTGGTTACAAGGTTTTTGCCTACGAGGATATTTCCGTCCGGCTCGCGGTGTATATGCTCGCTCATCTCACTTTTGCCGCCGCCCGAAGCTCCTTCGTGCATCATAACGATTTCATTTTCATAAGGAGTTATAATTTTAACCGCCGCCGTATGGACAACGACCCACCCCTCGCGCTCGCCGATGTCAAGCAAAAAGCCGTAAAGACCTTTTTTCGCACTCGGTCCGGGATATAGATTATAGGAAAATAATTCATACAAATCGCCTAAACGGTTATGCACTACAATTTGCTTGCCGTCGAAATGCGTGTGCCTGAAAGGAGGCGCAAGATATATAATCACCTTGGGCGTGAAAACCCCTTCATATTCGGCAATATTGGTAAAATATTGCAAATCCGCAAGCCCGCAGGCAAAGAAGCCGGCATTTTTAGGAGCGATTAAAACAGCTTCATAACCATATTCATCGCCGCCCGCCATTACGGGGACAATAATTAATTCCTGCTCCTTAAGCCATTCTAAGCTATCCTTTCTGAGGGTAGAAAACTCTTGACCGAAAGCTTCCCTGTAGCGCGGCTTATCGGTGGCGTTCTCATCGCCGATAATCAAGCAATCGGGGTCGCGCCTACGCATATAGTCCTCGGTGTAATTAATTACCGCGCCGTTTTTGCAACGAGTTACAACCGCTTCGGCATACGTCTTGCCGTTGACATCGTATTCAACGGTAAAGCTATCCGCCCCTTCGCCCCCCAACGCAAGCTTAATCAGCTCCGCTTTCGTTTCCGGAATTGTAACGCCCTTACAGTTATTAATAACGTCCATAACTTCCGCATTAAAATTAAACTTTTGCAATTTCGACATGTTATCATTCTCCTAATATAATATTTAATAATCATTAAGTATTATTGTAACATATGGTAAAGGATTTGTCAACTGTTTGGGGGAAATTGTTAAACCGATGTAAGTTGAAACTTTATTTGTCCGAAAAACAAAAAAGTGTTCCATTGAAAGAACAACCTAATATAATGTTTTTAATGAGAAAACTAATTATCAGGAGGTAATCCAATGGAACAATCTAATTATACCACTTCCGCTACCCTTTTTTTGTTAATTGTAACACTTCTTATTGTAATCCTGCAAGTAACATTTGACAAACGCAAACGAATATGTTATACTGGTATAGTATTTTAAAACATTGAAAGGAAGTTTTTTTATGACTATTCTGGTAGTAAACGCCGGTAGCTCCTCTCTTAAATATCAACTCATTGATATGGACGGCGAAATTGTTCTTGCTAAAGGAAACTGCGACCGAATCGGAATTGACGGCAATATCGCCCACAAAACAGGCGATGGCAGGGAAATTAAATCCGAATGCAGCTTCCCCACCCATACGGAAGCCTTTGAAAAGCTCGTCGAGGTTTTGACAACGGGGGATGCCGCCGTAATCAGAACCATGGACGAAATTTCGGCTGTAGGGCATAGAATTGTTCAGGGTGCTGAAATTTTCAGCGAAACGACCTTAGTAACCGATGAGGTAATCCAAAAAATCGACGACTTAAAGGAGCTTGCCCCCGTCCATAACCACCCCCACGCGCTGGCACTTTGGGCTTGCAAAAAGGTGCTCCCCGCGAATGTTCCGCAGGCGGCTGTTTTTGACACGGCTTTCCATCAGACTATTCCTCAAAAGGCATATATGTTCGGGCTCCCCTATGAGGATTATGAGAAATTCCACGTCCGCAAATACGGATTCCACGGAACATCGCACAGGTTCGTTTCAATGGCTCTGGCAAAAGCTATGGGGAAAGACCCTGCGGAACTGAAAATAGTTTCATGCCATTTAGGTAACGGCTCTAGCATTACTGCTATAGACGGCGGCAAATCGGTTGACACCACTATGGGCTTTACGCCGCTTGACGGCATTATTATGGGTACGCGTACAGGTGCTGTAGACCCTTCGGCGGTTTTGTATATACAGGATAAGCATGGGTTCACCGCTTCTGAAATGAGCGGGTATATGAATAAAAAATCAGGATTTTTGGGGTTATCCGGCATATCCAGCGATAACCGCGAGATTACTGCCGCTTGCGAAAAGGGCGATAAAAGGGCTTTGCTTACATCTGATATGCTGCGCTACCAAATTAAAAAATATATAGGCGCGTATGCCGCCGCTATGAATGGGCTTGACGCTGTTTTATTTACCGGGGGAATCGGCGAAAACGATTGCAGTGTCAGAAAAGATGTTTGCGCGGATATGGAATTTTTAGGGATTCAGCTTGACAATACGGTTAACGATTCATCAAGGGGAGAGCTGAAGAAAATTTCCACCGCTGATTCTAAAACCGAGGTTTGGGTCGTTCCGACTAACGAAGAGCTTTTGATTGCGCGCGATACTCTTGCCTTGGTTCAAGCTTGCAAATGAGGGAGTTAAATATAGTAGTCCTCGTTTCCGGCGGGGGGACTAATTTGCAGGCATTAATCGATGCTCAAAAACGCGCTGAAATAAAAAACGGTAAAATCACCTGCGTAATATCCTCAAACCCCGATGCCTACGCGCTCGTCAGAGCAAGGGATAATAACATCAAAACAAGAGTGTTAAACCGCAAGGATTACATTGATATAGCAGGCTACAGCCAAGCAATGCTTGCCGCCTTGCAAGAGGAAAAGGCGGACCTTGCGGTATACGCCGGATTTATGACTATACTTGATGAATCCGTCTGCAAGGCGTATGAGAACAGGATGCTCAACGTGCATCCGTCATTGCTGCCCTCATTCGGCGGCAAGGGCTTTTACGGCTTGCGGGTTCACCAAGCGGCTTTGGAGCGCGGCGTTAAGTTAAGCGGCGCAACCGTTCATTTCGTAAATGAAATCTGTGACGGCGGAGCGATTATAGCGCAAAAAGCAATCCCAGTTGAAGATAATGACACGCCCGAATCCCTGCAAAAGCGCGTAATGGAACAATGCGAATGGGAATTATTGCCTAAAGCAGTTTCGCTTTTTTGCGAGGGGAAAATATCGGTGCGGGGGAATAAGTGCGTAGTTGAATTCTAACAAGAAAGGATTTTTAATTTGAAACTAATCTCAATTGAAAATGAATTGCGTTCCAATTCTTATCCGGGGCGGGGGATTATTCTGGGCAGAACACCCTGCGGGAAAAAAGCCGCCGCCGCTTATTTTATTATGGGCAGAAGCGAAAACAGCCGCAACAGAGTTTTTGTTAAAAACGATTTGGGCGGCATTAAAACCAAGGCTTTCGATGCCGCTAAAATGACCGCTCCCGCGCTGGTTATATATAACGCCGTCAGAACGCTGGGAACGCGGACGATTATCTCTAACGGCGACCAGACCGATACTATATATAACTTAATGAACCAACAAATGACCTTTGAGCAAGCCTTGCGAACTAGAGAGTTCGAGCCGGACGCGCCGAATTACACCCCCCGCATATCCGGCGTTATTAAGCAAGAGGAGGAGGGCTTTAATTACGCGCTGTCAATTTTAAAAACCGATGACGGCAACCCCGATTGTTGCCAAAGGCATACCTTTTCCTATAAAAATCCAATCGCCGGAATAGGGCATTTTATTCATACCTATTCAAAAGACGGCGAGCCGCTCCCAAGCTTTGAGGGCGAGCCGAAGAAAATAGAAATCCCCGCTTGCATAGATGAATTTACTGCTCTGCTTTGGGGTTCGCTTAATGAGGAAAATAAGGTTTCGCTTTTTGTCCGTTATATATCGTTTGAGGAAAATTCGGTTGAAGACAGAATCATGAATAAATTGGGAAATTGAGGAAAGCATATGAAGGAATTAATTCTTAAATACGGCTGTAATCCAAATCAGAAGCCGTCAAAAATTTTTATGCAAAACGGCGGGGATTTGCCTATTGAAATATTAAACGGCAACCCCGGCTATATCAATCTGCTTGACGCGCTCAACGGCTTTCAGCTTGTAACGGAGCTTAAAAAAGCAACGGGGATTTGCGCCGCCGCTTCGTTCAAGCATGTTTCCCCGGCGGGCGCGGCAATCGGCGTTCCGCTTTCGCATACGCTTAAAAAAATTTATTTCGTTGACGACTTAGAGCTTTCGCCCCTTGCAAGCGCGTATGCAAGAGCGCGCGGGGCGGACAGAATGTCATCGTATGGCGATTTTGTAGCCCTGTCTGACATTTGCGATGTCCCGACAGCGAATATGCTCTCCCGCGAGGTATCGGACGGGGTGATTGCGCCCGATTATGAAGATAAGGCTTTGGAAATTTTAAAAGCAAAGCGCAAGGGCTCATATAACATCGTCAAAATTTCACCAAGCTATCAGCCCGCAGAAATTGAAATTAAGCAGGTTTACGGCATATCCTTTGAGCAAGGGCGCAATGCTCTCGATATTAATAATTCCATGCTCGAAAAGGTTGTAACCGAAAATAAAAATATTCCCGCTGATAAAAAAAGAGATTTACTGCTTTCGCTTATTACGCTTAAATATACGCAGTCGAACAGTGTTTGTTACGCGGCGGACGGGCAAGCTATCGGCATCGGTGCAGGGCAGCAATCTCGTATTCATTGTACGCGGCTTGCGGGGAATAAGGCGGATTTATGGCGGCTCAGACAAGCCCCGCAGGTTCTCTCTTTGCAATTTGCGGCTGACATTAAACGCGCCGACCGCGATAACGCAATCGATGTTTATTTATCTGATGAATATGAAGATATTCTTGCAGACGGTGTTTGGCAGGGGATTTTTGCCCAAAAGCCCGCTGTTTTTTCAAAAGCGGAGCAAAAAGAATGGCTTGCCCAAAACAGCGGCGTATGCTTGGGCTCGGATGCGTTCTTTCCGTTCGGCGATAATATTGAAAGGGCGCGCAAAAGCGGCGTTTCTTATATAGCCCAGCCCGGCGGCTCAATTCGGGACGATAATGTAATTGATACCTGCAATAAGTATAACATAGCAATGGCGTTTACGGGGATTAGATTGTTTCATCATTAATTACAATCTAAAATATTGACATTTGCGGGTGTTTCGTGTAAAATGTTAACGTGGAGGTGATTTTATGGCAAATACAAGCACGCGTTCAAGCAGAATTAACGTCCGGGTTAATCCCGAAATAAAGGCACAAGTTGAGCCGATTCTTAAGGCAATCGGCTTGTCGTTCAGTGATGTTTTCAACCTCACGCTCAGGCAGATTTATCTCAAAAAGCGATTCCCGCTTGAATTGTCGGCGGTAGAGCTTACCGAAAACGGTTATACCGCTCAATTTGAGGCTGAACTTCTTGCTGAAGCCGATGAATTGTATGCGGCTGTTGCAAACGGAACACTTAAACCATATAACAGCGTTGAAGAAATGAATATGGCTTTAGATGCGGAGGAAGACGACGATGAATAATCGGATTTATGCTGTCATTCCGTCTTCAAGGTATAAAAAGACACGCAAACTTGCTAAAAAGCAGGGGCTTGATATGAGTTTGCTTGACTGGGCAATTGAACAATTGTCTCGCGACTTAGCACTGCCGCCTAACTGGAAAGACCATCAACTTAAAGGTGACAAGAAGCGTTTCCGTGAGTGCCACATCGGCGGTGCGGGGGACTGGTTGCTCGTTTATGAAAAACGTAACAAAGAATTGATTTTGTATCTTTACGGTACGGGAAGTCATGCGGATTTGTTGGGAGTATAATAAAAAATTTAGGATTGAGGGGAAATACCCCCCCAATCCTCACTCCTAAACCCTAAACCCTCGTTTACGAGCCGCTTCTCATTATAAAGGACTGACAGTCTGTACACTCGGGCATTTTCGGGTGCGGTTCGTGCGTTCCTACCTTGATTGATTCAAGGGTGCAGTAATCCTCGGAGTTCATATTGTGCTGGCATGAATGAATATCGCAGCGTATGCTTGGATTCTTATTCATTATAGTTTCTCCTCACGTTATATACTTACCTTATAAAGATAGCAATAATATTATTGACGGTTTGAAAGAAATAATACATTAAATAATTGGTAAATAATGGTGATTTAAATTGGTACAAATTAAAACTATATTCAACGGGATAATAGGCGGCTTTATGATTAGCATAGGCGGGACTGTTATGCTCTCTTCTCCAAACCCCTATGTAGGCGCGTTTATGTTCACAACAGGATTGTATATTATTTTAACTCATAAGTTCGGGCTTTTTACCGGCAAAGTATGCGAAGTCCCTAATCATAAGCCCGTTTATTTAATAGAGGTATTCATGACCATACTGGGCAACCTAATCGGCACTTTCATATTCGCCTCGTTGCTCCTGCCTACCAGAATCGGCGGGGCTTTATCCGCGGCGGCTTTGGATGTAGTTGCTCTAAAGCTTTCCGATTCGCCTTTAAGCACTTTTATCATGTCGGTGCTGTGCGGTCTTTTGGTATGCTTGGCAATTTATACTTACCGAGCCTGCACGGAAGCGGGAAATCATTTCGGAGCGGCTTTGGGCGTTTTTACCTGCATACCGCTGTTTATCTTATGCGGCTTTAACCATTGTGTCGCGGATATGTATTATTTATTTTTGCTGCCGGAGGCTGGAATATGGACTGTGGGGGGGATGAGGCTCCTGGGGGGTATGACTTCGTATCTCCTCTTGGTAATTTTGGGAAATTCTGTCGGTTGTATGTTGCTCCCCTTCTTAAAAAAGGTGAAACTTTTGCCTTGAAAATGAACTTTTTTTGACGAATCTGTATCATTTGAATGTTTAATTTGTTAAATTTACATTTTATACATCTGGAGTTCACAATAATTCCACACAATATGCGTACTGATTTGGTATAATATGATATATATTGTATATTATATTGCAATATCAAAAAAAGTGAAATATGTAGTCGAACGACTATGTTAGCTTGACGTAAAATACCGGCTGTCAGAGCCTGTTTAGGAAACGGAAAGGATGTCTTCTATGTCTTTGGGAAAAGTGCTGGTTGTTGATGATGACAATAATATCTGCGAGCTTTTAAAGCTTTATCTTGAAAAAGAGGGCTACGGGGTTATCATATCACACGACGGCGGTGAGGCTGTCGCAAAATTTAACGCGCTCAAGCCGGATGTGGTTCTGCTCGATATAATGCTGCCCGAGCTTGACGGCTGGCAGGTTTGCAGGGAAATCCGCAAAAAATCCAATATTCCGATTATTATGATTACCGCTAAAAGCGAAACCTTTGATAAGGTTCTGGGCTTGGAATTGGGAGCGGACGACTACATCGTAAAGCCCTTTGATACGAAAGAGGTTATTGCGCGGATTAAAGCTGTTTCCAGAAGGGTGAGCCAAGCAAGCTCCGATACGGAAATAAAAGAAGTGCGCTATGATAAATTAATCGTAAATATGACTCGCTATGAGCTTAGAGTTGACGGAAAGGTGCAAGACACTCCGCCGAAAGAGCTTGAGCTCCTGTTTTACCTTGCCTCGAATCCGAATAGAGTATATACGAGAGACCAGCTTTTGGACGAGGTTTGGGGCTTTGAATACTACGGCGATTCAAGAACAATTGACGTTCACATCAAGCGTCTCCGCGAAAAGCTTGAAGAAGTGTCGGATAAATGGGCACTCAAAACGGTTTGGGGCGTTGGTTATAAATTTGAGGCTGAAGAGGAAAGCGCGTAGCATTACCGCGCAAAGGTCTGAGTTGCGGTGTTTTAGATTGTTCTGAAACGCCGTTTTGTTTTCAATTTCATGTACATCTTGGAGGTATTGTTTTTATGGCGGGATTTTTAGGGAATAAATGCGTAGTATGCTCTGTGCAATTTGATGAAAAAAGCGATGTCGTTGTCTGCCCCGACTGCGGCACTCCCTGCCACAGGGACTGTTGGTTTAAAAGCGGGGTATGCTCCAATACCGCCCTTCACAAAGACGGGTATTCATGGAAGCCCCCCGGTGATGCAAGCGCGAAAGAGCCGCTTTGCGTAAACTGCGGCAAAGCAAACCCGCTGAATTCGGAGGCTTGCGAGGACTGCGGCTCTGCATTGCCGTCAACCTTGGAATTCAGGCGTGATTTGGCGGTTGAGACATATATGCAGGCTCAAAATCAAGCGCGAAAGCTTGAACAGGCGCGGAGCGTTGACGACATTCCGAAGGACTACAATAAAAACGAATTCGGAGGAGTAACCCTCTCCCCCTTTTTAATAAACTTTTCAGACAGGCTTTGCGGCTACAGCCCGGACGAGGATTTCGAGGGCGTGAAGATGTCGGAAATCGGAGATTTTGTCAACACCAACACACATTATTACCTGCCTGTTTTCAAGAGAATTAAGGACACGGGCAGAGCTATGACGTGGAATTTTATGGCTATGATTTTCCCCGAGCTTTACTTCGCCAACCGAAAAATGCCATTGGTTGCGTTAGCCGTCTGTGTGCTGAAGTATCTTACCTTTATACCTAAAATCATACTTGAAGCATCAAGAGCCGATATGGGCGTATTATCCGAATACGCCATGATGTTTGACACTAAGGGCAGTTCATTTCTGGCGTTGGATTCGCTTCTGAATTTTGCCTCATACATTGTCATGTTTGTAGGCGGGGCGTTGTCCAATTGGATTTACTATAAACATTCGATTAAAAAAATATCCGAGATTAAAAGCAAGGCAAAGGAGCAGATGCCCGATGTATCCGATTACCTGCGTAAAAAGGGCGGGACATCGGCACTGATGCTGGGCGTGTTTATCCTTATTGATATTCTGCCCGTGGTGCTTTTGTTCGGCATTGCATTCGCCGCAGGGGGCGTTTGATGGTTAACAGTTAATTGTTACTCCCCCGCCTGTGGGTTCAAAAGCCGAAACGGCGCGGGCGCGTTGCGTTACCGTGTTCCGAGGGCGGGATTTGTCTATTTACTCGAAGTGTTGGAGGTTCAATTCCTCCGCCTTAATGTTTCATTAAGGCTAGCCCAATGGTAGAGCATTCGAGGCAAAGCTCAAAACTTTGTCGCCATGGTAGTGCGTCAACACAGGGGTTCAAATCCCCACTGAATTTTGGATTCAGAAAGAACAAACGGCAAACGCGCAGCTCCGCAAACGAGGATTTAGGGGCGGCTGGAATGAGGCATGAGGGTTCGCCCTCATGCTTATTCCTAAAGCCCCGCCCCTCATCTCGCCGACAGGTTAAGCTTGCTGTTACTCCCATGTCCTTTATGTG
Organism: Oscillospiraceae bacterium; assembly: GCA_009777725.1. Lineage (GTDB taxonomy): Bacteria > Bacillota > Clostridia > Oscillospirales > Ruminococcaceae > UBA946. Next base: position 22,773 of record WRLG01000034.1, read on the forward strand.
GAAGGAAGCCGGAATAACAGGGGATTAGGTTCGAGGCGGGGTGACGGAAGATTTTCGGTGGAGTTGCGGTTGCCTTTTTTTATTTTTAAAAAAAAAAACAAAAACAACGCACGTGTACAAATGCGTTGTTTTTGTTGAAAGTAGGTAATTCAGCTTATTAACTATTCGGTGTTACGGTTTTAAACAACGAATATAAGCGAATTATAATTAG
>WRLG01000035.1 GCA_009777725.1 Oscillospiraceae bacterium
AAGAGAAAGTAATTTCTGTTCTATACCCTATCGGGCGACCGAGGCGGTCGCCCCTACAGTGAAACCCAATGATAACAGCAAATTCCCAATTATGCTAAAATAGAATCGGATGACGGTTCTGACATCATTTAAAACCCCTCACGTGTGCAGAGCGTGGGGGGTTTTTTTTTATAAAAAAATTAAAAAAGCTATTGACAGCTGAATGTTTATGTGGTATAATAATTATAAGAAATAATGTTAATCCACAGACTTCGGCAAAAAAAATACCCCCGTGGTGAACTCACGGGGGTATTTTTTTGGGCTGTTGCCGTCTTTAGTTTTATTTCCTATTGCCATCCAGCCACTTGCAAATATAGTATGCTACTATGCTCGCTCCGACAGAAATAAGAAACACAATAATGTAATCCACAGACTTCACCTCCTTTCCGATTACGGATAAGAGTTGACAGCAATTACATTATAGCATAATTTGACAAAACATGTCAAGAAGCAATGGGTACTAAAATAAAATTTAAAGTTACCATGTTTGCGAAAAAGCCTTGCATTTTAAGGTATAATATGATATAATGATTTACATTGCAGAGTAATAATTTCCTCTAATAGATTTGCTCATAAGGGGAATAATTATATTACACATATTTTCCGAAAGGTGCGTTAATTGTCTTATGTTAACCGTTATTTGTTAATGGTTAATGTTTGCTGTTAACCGTATGGTAATATAATTATGAGTAAAAGCATGACCGACAGCTATAACGAAAATAAATGGAGTCAGTTTGAAATCAGCGGAAAGGTCTCGGATTATCTGGAGTTTAAAGGCGTTAATACCAAAAATTATTCCAACGTCAAGTCGCAGGAAATGAAGGCAAATGTTAACGGCACAATCCTTAACGGAGGATGACAAAATATACCGCAAAGGCAGTGATGTTCATGTCGTTAAGGAGCATAAAGGGCTTAGTCGCCTCGGAGCGCGACTATGGGGAAAATGACCGATTCATCAGCGTGATTACCGAGGAGCACGGCGTGATTGATATTTCGGTAAAGGGTGCTAAAAAAATCACGGGGAAAAATAATTCCTCCTCTCAGCTTTTTTCGTATTCCAAATTTTGTATAAACGAGCGGGGCGGTCGGCGGTATCTGAACAGCAGCGAGCCGATTCATATCTTTTACGGGCTAAGGCTTGATTTGAAAAAATTATCCCTAGCCTGTTACATAGCGGAAGCGGCGGCGTATTCGCTGACACCCGAAAAAAATGAGCGCGACCTCTTGCGCTTAATTTTAAATTCGCTCTATCTTCTGGAAAACGGCGAGCGAAACGCCGACTTCATAAAGGCAGTATTTGAACTGCGCTTTACGGCGGATATGGGGCATATGCCGCTGCTTATGGGTTGCAAGGAGTGCTTCAAGCACGAATCAGATGAGATGTTTTTCTCAGCGCGGCGCGGTATATTGCTTTGCGGGGAGCATTTTGAACAGGCAAATTCTGCGGCATATTTTGATTTTAAGCTGACTGCGGGGCTTCTTCACGCCATGCGGCATATCTGCCTTTCTCCGATTGAAAAGGCTTTTGGATTTAAAATATCGGATAACACGCAAAAGGCGTTATCCGATATTTCGGAAAAATATTTACTCACTCACCTGTCACCCGATTACATGTTTAAAACGCTTGAATACTATAAAAAAATTCCACCTGTGCAATAGGTCAAAAAAAACGCATCACTTCGCTATTGGCGGGGCAGGCAAGCCTGCCCCCTACACATTATAGTATAAACCACCAAGCAATGCAGGCGGTTAAAGTGCCCGAAATGCAGATAATCGTATCGTTCATCGTATCGACCAGCCCAGCCGTTTGAATTGCGGATTCCGATTTATGGTTTACGCTGTAATGATGCTTTTGCCACCTTTGATGGTTTGTCCTCATGAAGCTGTCACAGATATATTCCGCGATTTCCCATATTACATGGAGAAATACCGATAGGGTCAAGCAGAAAAACAGGATACTCATTCTGCTCAGAGCCGCCGCATGGATTGAAAGCGCGACCCCGAAGCTTACAAAGGCAATGCCGGATAAAAAATGAATCATCATATCCCACCATGAGTATTTGTCATAAAATCCGTGTGTCCCGCCCAAGTATATTGCCGCGAATACTATTATATGGTATAAACTCTCGCCGATGGGGTCAATGATGACTCCGAATATTTCCGCAAGCAGAGCCGGAAAAAAAGTGAGCACGAATACAAGAGTGGCGTTTTTTGCAGGCTTAAAGCTTTTTTTGCAGATGTGAAGTATGATTAAAGCGATTAAAACAGTCCGCAGTGTGTTAACTAATATTCCCATAAATTTTACCTCGTTAAATCAATTGCATTTTAATATTATTTTTTCATTTTTAACGAGCTGTATTCACCCTTTAGAGGGTTTATTTTATGGGAAAATCAAAATAAGTATCGGGAAAAGGCTCATCGATAAGAACATAATGCCACCATTCCTCAGAATAAGGCTTGAATCCTGCGCGCTCCATAGCGTTTTTAAGAATCAGCCTGTTAGCCGCTTGTTCCTCGGTTATTAAGCTTGAACCGTGGCGCGATGCTTCGCCGAAAAAATCAAACTGTGTCCCCATATCAATATCTTCTAAGCTATCCATGCTGACAAGGCTCAAATCCACCGCACTGCCCCGTGAATGAGCAGAACGCCTTGCCAGATAACCGCCCGGAATCAAACGGCTTTTGTCAATGTCGGGGTAAAAATCCGCTTTCTTTAAGATGTCGTTTTTATCCTCTGCCCAACGTACAAAATGTTCAACCGCTCTTTGCGGTCTGTAGCCGTCAAAGAATTTGAGCGCGTATCCTTGCTCCGCAAGCTCGTGCGCCGCCGCTTTAAGCGCGTCAGCCGCTTTCTCACTCAGAATGGCAACGGGTGATAAATAGCCGTCAACCTGTGTGCCCAAAAAATTATCTTCGCCGTAATACTTAACGTCCAAAATCATGTCCGGCAAAGTCTCGTTAAGGTAAACAAACCCACGGGGAAGCGCGCTTTCAGCCTCCTCCGCGGGAGCAAGCGTACTAACGGCAGAAGTCTCCGACATTTCGGCAATGGTAATCATTTCATAGCTCTCAACAGCTTCGCTGTAATCGCTCAAAGCAAGCACTTCCGCAAACGTATCGACAACAAGGGCTTCGCTCTCGGCTAAGGAAGTTTCGCTTTGTAAGTCCGTTACGCTTTGCGTGTCAGCCTCGCTTATGTAAACAATCTCCCCGTAATCAATAACCTCATCACCCGCCGCCCCATTACACCCCGCAAGCGTAACGGCAGTCACCAACGGTAAAGCAAAAGCCGAATTCCCCCTACCCTTCACAAAAAATCCCCCCAAGCTAAATTATCAATTATCAATTATCAATTGACTTAATTTCCCATTGCCGCGATAAGGCTTCGCAACCTTATTTTAGCCGCGCCGAGATTGTTGATTTCATCAATCTTAATCTGCGTATAAAGCTTTCCTTGCGATTCGAGGATTGACATGACCTCATCGGTCGTAACCGCGTCAATCCCGCACCCGAATGAAACAAGCTGAACTAACTGCATATCGGGCTGGGTGGCGACATATTGCGCGGCGCGGTAAAGGCGCGAATGATAGGTCCATTGATTTAATACGCCCAGCTTAGGCATTTCGCCCAGATTGAAAACACTGTCCTCCGTGATTACGGCTAGCCCCAGCGATGAGGTCAGCTTGTTTATGCCGTGGTTTATTTCGGGGTCAAGGTGGTAGGGTCTGCCCGCTAAAACGATAATCGGAATTCCCTTTTTCCTTGCCTCGCCAATAATCTCCAAGCCGCGCTTCTCAACCTCGTCAAGATACCCCCGCATAGCCTCCAAAGCCTTTCGATAAGCCAAAACAGCCTGCTTGCGGGTTATGCCGTATTTTTTCAGAGAATCGCATGTAACCTGCACAAAGTGCCGCTCACGGTTGGGCTCAATATGCGGATAGATGAAATTATCATTGTTAAGCTCCGCTATGTTAGCCTTCAAAAGCTCGGGATAATACGCCACCACGGGGCAGTTGTAATGGTTATCACCATGTCCCTCATCAAAGTTATAGCTTTGGCAAGGGTAATATATAAAGTCCGCGCCACGCTCTAAGAGGCTGAGAATATGACCGTGGGCAAGCTTTGCGGGATAGCAAACCGTATCAGACGGGATGGTGTGCTGACCTCTGTAATAAGTATCTCTGGAGCTCTCTTCGGAAATCATAACCTCGAAGCCAAGCTCTGTAAAAAGCCTGTGCCAGAAAGGTAGCTGCTCGTAATATTCTAAAACTAAGGGCAGTCCGACCTTAGCCTTGGGCGTGCCTTGCGGCTTTTCCTCTATGACGGAAAGCAGTTTATCGTATTTATATTGGTAGATACAAAGGTCTTGCGCGGCATGGGGAAGCCCCTCCCCTTTTTCGCAACGGTTGCCGCTGAAAAATTTGCGGTTGTCTCCGAAAGTGATTACGGTAAGTCCGCATTTGGCGGTACAGCCCTTACAGCTTGTCTGCTTTGAGGAATAAGAAAATTCGGCGAGCTTTTGCGCGGTAATCAGGTTAGACTTGGCGGGGCTTTTTTCCTTTGCGTATAACGCCGCGCCGAAAGCCCCCATAAGCCCCGCTATGGCAGGTCTTACAACATTTCTGCCAAGTTCCTTTTCAAAGGAGCGCAGTACGGCATCATTTAGGAAAGTGCCGCCCTGCACGACTATATTTTTCCCCAATTCAGCGGTAGATTTAGCGCGGATAACCTTATAGATGGCATTTTTTATAATAGAAGAGGAAAGTCCTGCCGAAATATCGGCTACCGAAGCCCCGTCCTTTTGCGCTTGCTTAACCGAACTGTTCATAAAGACCGTACAGCGCGAGCCCAGGTCTACCGGTCTCTCGGCGAACAGCCCAAGCTGTGAAAATTCAGCTATGTCGTACCCCAGTGCTTGTGCAAAGGTTTGTATAAACGAGCCGCATCCCGAGGAGCAAGCCTCGTTGAGCATAATGCTGTCAACGGCTTTATTTTTTATTTTGAAGCATTTTATATCTTGTCCGCCTATGTCTATGATAAAATCTACATTGGGCTCAAAAAACGAAGCGGCTTTATAATGCGCCGCCGTTTCGACAATGCCGAAATCAATCCCGAACGCCGCTTGAAGCAGTTCCTCGCCGTAGCCCGTCACCGCAGAAGCGGCTATTTTAACCCGCTCCCCGGAAAGCCTGTAAACCTCGCCCAGCTTTTTAGCAATCGCATCAAGCGGACGTCCCATATTGGGGGCGTAATATTTATATAAGAGTTTACCCTCGGGGGTAATCAAAACCATTTTGGTGGTAGTCGAGCCCGCGTCGATTCCAAGATAAGCGTTTCCGCTGTAGGTTTCGATATTTTCATATAAAAGGTCACGCTTTTTATGACGGTTGACAAAATCATGGTACTCGTCCTTAGAGTTGAAAAGGCGTTCCCCCGTGATAATATCATCGTTCATTTCGGCATTTTTCAAAAGCCCTACGGCATCTTCGAGCTTAATTGCCTCGGGATTGTTTTTAGCACTGAGAGCACAACCCAAAGCCATAAAGCAAGGTGCGTTATCGGGGAATACGGCATTCTCCTCCGAAAGCCCCAGCGTATCGACAAATGCCTTACGCAGACCCATTTGAAAAGAAAGCGGTCCTCCCAAAAATAAAACCTTACCCTCGATTTTGCGCCCCTGCGCCAAGCCGGAAACAGTCTGGTCAACAACCGCTTGAAAGATGGAGGCGGCTATATCCTCCCGCTTCGCGCCTTGATTCAAAAGCGGCTGGATGTCGGTTTTAGCGAAAACCCCGCACCGCGACGCAATCGGGTACAGCTTTTGGGATTTAGCCGCAAGCTCGTCAAGCTCATCGGTTGTAATCCCCAGCAGGGTTGCCATCTGGTCAATGAACGCACCCGTACCGCCGGCGCAAGAGCCGTTCATCCTTTGCTCTAAGCCGCCGGTTAAAAATATAATCTTGGCATCCTCGCCGCCCAGCTCTATAACCGCGTCCGCATCCGGGTAGGTATGGCTTACGGCGATAAACGCGCTGAAAACCTCCTGCACAAAAGGCAGACCCGAAGCGTTTGCAAGCCCGAGCCCTGCAGAGCCTGTAACGCAAAGCTTAAATTCCGCACCCGGAAAAGCCTCTGCGGCATCCTCCAGCTGCTCGGCGGTGATTTCCTTTACCTTGGAAAAATGCCGCTGATATTTCGAGTAAATCATCTCGCCTTTTTCATCTAAAATAACGGTTTTAACGGTGGTAGAGCCAACGTCAAGCCCCAATGATAATATTCTGCTCATTCAAATTTATCCTTTCCGCAATATCCTCGGGAGTGCCCTGCCCGCTGACGGTCAACGATGAATTTTCGCGGTAAAGCAAAACACGGCTCAGGTAAATTTCATGCAGAGCCTCTTTGGTGTTGCTTGTAACAATCGGTCTGTTTTCATCGTTTTCTATGCGCGAGTAGCACTCTTCAAAATCAGCATCTATATAGATTATAACGCCGCTTTGTTTAGCCGCCTCGGCGTTTTCTTTTTTCAGCATAGCACCGCCGCCGCAGGCTATTATCATGCCGCGCTCTTCTGCGAGCTCCTTGATTGAAGCCGATTCCCTTTCGCGGAAAAAAGCCTCTCCCTTTGATGAGAAAATCAAGGGAATCGTCATGCCTGTTTTTTGCGTAATATAGTCGTCCGTATCAATGAAGCGGCGGTTTAAACGCTCAGCCAAAATACCTCCGACCGTTGTCTTTCCGCAGCCCATAAAGCCGCAAAGCCAAATATTCATACAGTCGCCTCCGTAATTCCCGCGCCGGATATGTATTCCGTAAGCTTGCTTCGCAATTCCCCCTCAAAGCAGGAATAAAACATGGCGAAAAGCATATCAACAGCACCTAAAAGGAAAATATTTTTATTTGAAATATCGCTGAGCGCGGGGACATGGTTGCAGATATAAGACTTAAACCATTCCGCAGTAAAGGGCGGCATCGCCTTTCCCTTTCTCACCATATATTTAGCCTCCAAAAAGGTTTCCGGGATAATATCGTGATAATTTTCCGCGCCCTTTTGGATAACCGTTGTGTACAGCCTGTAAATCTGGTCGTCGGTCATATTTCTGTCGTCAACGCGGACATTTTTAAGCGTAGGGATTCTGACCGCCAAGCTGTAAACAATGAGCGGCAGGACACGGTTATACTCTTCGCTCTGCATCTCCCTGCAAGTACCCCCGTCAATCCGCAAGCCGAAAGCCGCAAGGCTGTCCGAATCGGTGACATTGTTTAAAATCACCTTGAAAACGTCCTTAACATCAATATTATAAAAATCCTTTTCAGCAAGCGAATACACATATTTAACGCTGTTATAAAGGCAGACTCCGCCCTTAACTATAGTATCGGCAAGCCCGTTAATCGCATTAGACTCATTAATAAAATTCAAAACAAAAAACCCCCTTTTTCAATTAACAATTAACAATTAACAGTGAACAATTAAGGTGTCGGCTTCGCCGACGATTTATAGTAGTTTAGCTAGACATTTGGTTTAATAGTTAAAATAAACTGCTTAAAATGTTACGCCATGGGCGTAACTCCGACATTGTTAATTGTTCATTGTTAACTGTCAATTGTTCTCACCGTATGCTTCCTCTCGTGTTAAGCGATTCCAGACGGGAGGTTTGGCTTCTTTTTCTTCTTTGGGGATTTCGCTGTGGGTGCTGTTGTTGGGGTAGCCGTAGTTGGCGGCGGGGGGGTGAGCTTTTTGTGCATCTTCTAATGAGCTGAAAGTCAGAGGGCTGAAGGGCTTGATTCTGTCCTCTGTATATTCCTGCGTTAAGGCTTCTGTTTTTACAGCGGCTTCACGGTTCTTCTCCGGCTGGGCTTGCTTTGAGCCGTAGCCCGGCGACCTTGCCGACTTATTGCGGCTTGCCGTTTTAACCTCCTCTACAAGCTCATCGGAGTAAATCAGGAACTCCCTCAGTTGCTCTAGCGTAGAATCGCCGCTTTTAACATTGCGCTTCATATTGGAGAGATAAACCGACCATTCCTTAAACTCGTTCTCGTCCATACCCTTGCCTAAACGCTTATAAAGTGCGTTATAAACCCTCTGCCCGTGCTTTTCCAATTCAAGCGGAATGGGAACGCCCTTATTAGGAGGCTTTACCAACCTCCAAGGCGGGATTTTTATTTCCGTTCGAGGACTGCGCTCTTGATACTCGCCTTGTACTTTCGGCGGTTCTTCCTTGAAGAGCGGCTGTTCCGGCGGGGATTGCTCGATTTTCGGTTCTTCGGCAGGAGTTTCGGGTATTTCATCTTCGCGCGGCATTTCCGCCTGCGGTATATTAAAAAATGCGTTATATTCTTCACGGCAGGTTTTTCCCGTGCGGTTTACCCTGTCGCAAAAGGTTTCGGACGAAGTGCTTACAAAAAACCTCGCGCAGTTTTGGCACTTGCAAAAGCGCAGCTTTTCTTTACAAGCAAGGTCAAATTCAAGGTCTATCGCCGCCTTGAAGCTGTCGGGGAGGAATACCTCGTCCGGCATGGCAAGTAAAGCTTCCGAGGCTGAGAGCATGTCGGCATCGTTGGGTCTGCCCATGTCCTTTACGTAAGCGTAAGCGTCAAGCGCAAGCTTGTCCTTTACTAAGGAATAATCTCTGCTTTCGGGCAGTTCTGCATCCTCGGCAAGCCCAAGTGTTTCTGACAGCCGCCTGTATAACGCTCTTGAAACTCTGCCGTTGATAAAGGTGGCGTCCGGCAGGGAAGCGGCGTTGCAAACCTTTGTCGCGGGTAACTGCTTGCGGGGCAGATTGATTTCATTGGCGGCTACACTGCAAGCCAAGTCGAAGTAATCCCTGCGCGCTCTTATCAGCGCATCGGAAAAGTCCGCGTTCTTATTTTCATCGGGGGCGTATATAAAAGCCATTTTATTGCGCGCATATTCTTGAAGCCTTACGATATTTGCCCATTGATTTATTGCCCGATTGGTTTTATATTCCGAAACGCGCTTAAAAACTGTTTTTTCATACTGGCTTTTTGCCGATATACAGCGAAGCCAAAGCTCGTCCGCCGTAATTCTTTCGGAATGGCATATATATTCTATTATACAGTCGGTGACTACCTCTGAAAATACGGTTGAGCAGGCTTCTATATAAGGGTGCGCTCCCGCGGCGATGCTCCTTGCATTGTTAACCGCATCTTGCGGCAAACGCCCGGTTTTCCGCGCCTCCTTGCCCGCGTCAATACACTGCTCCCAAAAATATGTAAAGTCAAACTCGGTAAAATACAAAAGAGAGCGGGCGACCTCAAGCTTGTAAATATTCGTATTATCCTTTACCGAAAACCGCGCAGTCTTCATATTTCATCCGCCCTTTCAGAAAATTTGTATATAACTGTTAAACCACTTATTTAAACCCATCGGCAAAACCGATACATTAATTGTAAATTATATAAATGCTTATCAGAACCCATTTAATATTTTACAACTTTTTTTCACAAATGTCAAGCTATAATGCGGCAAAAACATTTTTTTGCGTAATTTTTATACTGCTATTGACTTTTTTTTGGTTTTGTGTTAGACTTGTTTATGGTATTCTTCGTCAATCCATATTGCCGAGGGGGTACTGTATTTACTATAATATAAGGAGTGTTTAGTCCATGAGTCTTTTGGTCCTTGCCCCTATAGGCGCCGTGCTGGCGTTGGGCTACGTTGCGTTTACCTTTTCCAAGCTGATGAAATACCCTGAGGGTACGCCGGAAATGGTCAGCATTTCCGCGAAAATCCGAAGGGGCGCAAACGCCTTTTTGAAACGCCAGTATACCATCATCGCCTGTGTTTTTGCCGTGATGTTTGTTATTCTGTGTGTAATGGCGGCGTTCGGTTTCTTGACATGGTTTGTCCCGTTTGCTTTTATTACGGGCGGTTTTTTCTCCGGGCTTGCCGGTATTATCGGCATGAAAGCGGCGGTAGCCGCCAACTCGCGCACGGCGAACGCCTGCCAGGACAGCCTTAATAAAGGGCTTCGCGTTTCTTTTTCGGCGGGCTCGATTATGGGCTTTGTCGTAGTCGGTCTGGGACTTCTTGACATTTCGGTTTGGTACTACTTATTAACCTATGCGTTTAAGCTCCCCGTGCAGGACGTTACCGCCGCGATGATTACTTTCGGCATGGGCTCTTCCTGCGTTGCGTTGTTCGCACGCGTAGGCGGCGGTATTTTCACCAAAGCCGCAGACGTGGGCGCGGATTTGGTTGGTAAAGTTGAAGCGGGTATTCCCGAGGACGACCCCCGCAACCCCGCCGTTATAGCCGATAACGTAGGCGATAACGTGGGTGACGTTGCCGGAATGGGCGCGGATTTATTTGAATCTTATGTTGGCTCGATTGTAGCCTCCTGCGCTTTGGGCGTAGCCGCCGCTTCCGCTATAGGCGGGGTAGACGGCGGTAGCATTACGGGGGATGCAGTAGTTACAATCCCCATGGCAATGGCGGGAATCGGCGTTATTGCTTCAATCATCGGCTCTTTCCTCATACGCACAAAAGAGGGTGCTACCCAAAAAAACTTGTTGTCGGCTTTGCGCCGCGGCACAAATTTCTCGGCTGTTGCCATTGCAATTGCCGCGTTCCCGCTTGTATGGTTTATGCTGGGCGTTGAACATATAGGCGTTTACGGCGCGATTCTGTCGGGATTGTTCGCCGGGGTAGGCATTGCCTTTATCACGGAATATTATACCTCCGACAACTATAAGCCGACAAAAAAATTAGCCGAATCAACCCAAACAGGTACGGCTACCTTGATGATTGGCGGGCTTTCCTTGGGAATGGTGTCTACCGCAATTCCTGTTTTGATTGTCTGCGCTTCAATTTTGATTTCCTTCATCATTTCCGGCGGCTATGCCGAGCCGACTTTGGGCTTATACGGCATAGGGCTTTCCGCCGTTGGTATGCTTTCAACCTTAGGGCTAACTCTTGCAAACGATGCCTACGGTCCTGTTGCGGATAATGCGGGCGGCATTGCCGAAATGGCAAAGCTTGACCCCATAGTACGCGAGCGCACAGACGCACTTGACTCTTTAGGTAATACCACCGCCGCCGTCGGCAAAGGTTTTGCTATAGGAAGCGGCGTGCTGACCGCGCTTGCGTTAATCGCTTCTTACATAGACAGAATCAATCTGATTGACCCGGATTTTGTATTAGATTTAAGCATTAACAGCCCAACCGTGCTTGTAGGCTTGCTGATTGGCTCTATGATTTCATTCTTCTTTACCGCAAAGCTCATGGATTCGGTAGGGCGCGCCGCTCAAAAGGTAGTTGAAGAGGTTCGCCGTCAGTTTCGTGAAATTAAGGGCTTGATTACGGGCGAGCCCGGTGTTGAAGCGGATTACGAAACGTGCGTGGATTTATGTACGCAATCTTCTTTAAAAGAAATGGTATTCCCTGCAATCTTAGCTCTTACCGCGCCCATCGGCACGGGAATCCTTCTCGGTCCGAGCGGCGTTGCAGGGTATCTGATGGGGGCTACCGTTTGCGGATTCATGCTTGCGATTTTCACGGCAAATTCCGGCGGTGCTTGGGATAACGCTAAGAAATACATCGAAGCGGGCAATCACGGGGGCAAGGGCTCGGATAACCATAAAGCCGCTGTTGTAGGCGATACAGTCGGCGACCCGCTAAAGGATACTTGCGGTCCGTCAATTGACATACTGCTTAAACTCAGTGCTATGGTATCAATTGTTTTCGCGGGGCTGGTTATGTCGTTCCATATTTTTTAATACGATTTCAATACCGAAAAAAACGTAAGGCTTAACACCTTACGTTTTTTTTGTTTTTGTCTAATTATTCCACTAAAGCGGGCTCAAAACATTCCTTCCAAGGAAGCCCCCATTTATTAAGCGCGTCCATAAACGGCTCGGGGTTAAATTCTTCGACATTATATACGCCCGCTTTTTTCCATTCGCCTGTTAAAACCAAAGCCGCCCCAATCATAGCGGGAACGCCCGTTGTATAGGATATTGCCTGTGAGCCGACTTCCTTATAGCAGTCCTCATGGTCGCAGATGTTATAAACGTAATAATTGACGGGCTTTCCGTCCTTTGTCCCCTGCATGATACAGCCGATATTGGTCTTGCCCTTCGTGCGCGCGCCTAATGAAGCCGGGTCGGGCAGGACAGCTTTCAGAAATTGCAGGGGGACAATTTTCATGCCCTGATAATCAATAGGCTTAATTGAAGTCATGCCGACATTTTCAAGGCATTTCAAATGGGTAAGATAGCTCTGCCCGAATGTCATAAAAAACCGAATCCTTTTAATGCCCTTTATATTCAAGGCAAGCGATTCCAATTCCTCATGGTGCAGAAGGTACATATCCTTTTCGCCTACGCCGTCAAAATTGTAAACCCTTTTGATTTCCATAGGCTCTGTTTCAACCCATTCGCCGTTTTCGATATAAGAGCCCTTTGCCGAAACCTCGCGGATATTTATTTCGGGGTTAAAATTCGTTGCAAACGGGTATCCGTGGTCGCCTCCGTTGCAGTCTAAAATGTCGATATAATGAATTTCATCAAAGTAACGCTTCATAGCGTAAGCGCAGAAAACGCCTGTAACGCCCGGGTCAAAGCCGCACCCTAAAACGGCGGTCAGCCCCGCCTTTTCAAACCTCTCGCGATATGCCCATTGCCATTTGTATTCAAATTTAGCCGTGTCGGGATGTTCATAATTAGCCGTGTCAAGATAGTCAACGCCGTATTCCAAGCAAGCGTCCATGATAGTTAAATCTTGATAGGGCAGAGCGGCGTTAATGCAGATGTCGGGCTTGATTTTTTTCATAAGCTCCACAAGCTCCGCCGTGTTATCGGCGTCAACTGCGGCTGTTTCTACCTTGGTTTTGCCGTATTTTTGAACGAGAATTGCTTTTAGCTCATCACATTTGGACTTTGTCCGCGAGGCAATGGTTAATTCGCTGAAGACCTCATGGTTTTGACAGCATTTATGGGCGATTACCGCACCCACTCCTCCGCATCCGATTAATAAAGCTTTTGACATATTTATCATTCCTTTCGGTATATATTACTCCTTTACGGATTTAACCAAGAAACTGTGCAAAAATAATTTGCACAGTTTCTTTGCCGGCGTTAGCCGCAGCTTGGTGGAGATGACGAGAATCGAACTCGTGTCCGAAAACCTATCCGCATGAATTTCTACGAGTGTAGTTTGTTATCAACATTCCCTTACGATAAAGCAAACAAACACGCTTTAAAGCTCAGTAGACTGCAATACATTAAACGGGTACAGCCTTCCCCGTTTAGCGTTCACCGCTAATCGACGCTCAAACTAAGACCGCGGTACTTCTCAGCAGAACGGGCAGCAACTAGGCTGCCATTGCAAGTTTATTGTTGTTATTTAATTTATAACAAATATGCCGTTTAAAGAGAGTGCACATCTCTACTCGCTTATCATGGTTCAAAATCCCCGTCGAAACCTTTACATCCCCTTATAGCCGATTCAATATTGATAGTATATCACGTCTTTTCGTTTTTGTCAAGTGTTTTTGTGAATAAATTCTTAATTTTTTGAGCAAGCTGATTCATAAGCTAGTTTGACAGCTTTATCCGCTTGTCATTCTCAATAACTACGGCATAATTCGCTCCTTGTCTCTTTCTATAAGTGCGAAAAAGCTTTCATCGCTTATTTCGGGGAGGTCTCCGCTTTTGCCGCCGGCATTAATTAATCCGTCAATCATCAACTTGACTTTGATTTTAAACAGTTTAGTTTTAAGTTGTCCTTCAAATAAGACACGAGCTATTTTTTTCCTTACAATAATCAGAATCAAAAACAAAACAATTTCGGCTAATATAATGATTAAATGAGTTATTGAATCATTTACAAAATTTTGAGCAGACGGCTCAATATTACCCTCATTATCCGCACTACTGCTTACTATAGGTACTCCCTCTATAGCCATTGGTGATTCAGTATCTAATATAAATCCCCATTTGCCTCCCAATTCAACAGCCGCTAACCCTTCTGAAAATCCCCTTATCGAATCATATTCAATCGGCACAATCAATTGTCCCGCCGTATTTATGACTCCCTGTTTACCATTAAGTTCAACAGCAGCTAAACCTTCGAAAAATTTATATATTTGGTCATATTCAAGCGGTACAACCATTTGCCCCGCCGCATTTACAATTCCCCATTTACCATTAAGTTCAACCCAGTATAAAGAATCTTCGGGAGAACTGCGTACCTCATCATATTCAAGCGGTACAACCATTTGTCCCATTGAATTTATAACTCCATATTTACGGTTAAGTCCAACAGTAGCTAAACCTTCTGAAAAATTCCCTATCCTGTCATATTCAAGTGGCACAATCAATTGTCCCGCCGTATTTATAGCTCCCCATTTACCGTTAAGTTCAACAGTGGCTAAACCTTCATAAAAATGTCTTACCTCATCATATTCAATCGACACAATCAATTGTCCCGCCGTATTTATAGCTCCCTGTTTACCGTTAAGTTCAACAGTGGCTAAACCTTCTGAAAACCACCCTATCCTGTCATATTCAAGTGGCACAATCAATTGTCCCGCCGTATTTATAACCCCCCTTTTACCGTTAAGTTCAACAGTAGCTAAACCTTCTGAAAATGACCATATATCGTCATATTCAAATGGTATAATAACTTGCCCCGCCGTATTTATAGCTCCCTGTTTACCGTTAAGTCTAACAGTGGCTAAACTTTCTGAAAATCCCCACCACCCTATCGAATCGTATTCAATCGGCACAATCAATTGTCCCGCCGTATTTATAACTCCTTGTTTACCATTAAGTTCAACAGTGGCTAAACCTTCTGAAAACCACCCTATCCTGTCATATTCAAGTGGCACAATCAATTGTCCCGCTGTATTTATAGCTCCCTGTTTACCGTTAAGTTCAACAGTGGCTAAACCTTCTGAAAACCACCCCATCCTGTCATATTCAAGTGGCACAATCAATTGTCCCGCCGTATTTATAAATCCCCGTTTACCATTAAGTTCAACAGTGGCTAAACCTTCTGAAAATGACCATATATAGTCATATTCAAATGGTATAATAACCTTCCCTGTCGTATTTATAGCTCCCCACTTATTCTTAAGACTATCCGCATCACCGCCAAACGGACTGACAGCCGCCAACCCTTCAGAAAACGACCCAACCGCCCTATACTCAAACGGTATAACCTCAATAAACCGCTCATTAATCTTAAAGGGAACATTCTCAATATCTGATTCCAATACATTTGCTTCCGTGCTTTTTGAGCAAGCCGCAAATAATGCTGTAGTTAAAACCAATACAGAAAAAACCATGCTAAACCTTGTTTTCGTTTTATGTAAACCGCCCATGCGCTTTCCTCCCCAAAGTATTAAAGAAAATTTTTGAAGCACAAATAGTTCATTTTAACATAATTATACTATGTTTGCCGTCGAAAGTCAAGTTATTTTTTCTTATCGCGCTTTTACGTAACTTTCTGCTTCTTTCGGTAGCTTTAGGCGTGCTAACAGCGCACTGCCATAGCGGACAAATAAAAAATACGTTGCTTGAATCTTTTTCAAACAACGTATCAAAGCGGTTACAATCTGGAGCTTCCGACCGGGATCGAACCGGTTACCTCGTCCTTACCAAGGACGCGCTCTGCCGTTTGAGCTACGGAAGCGGCTGAATAAAATCTTGAACTTTTTGAAATGATTATACTATTATATCATAGTATCATTTACTTGTCAAGGCTTTTTTAGCTATTTTAAAACAAAATCTCTAAATCCGAAAAAATTATTGACATATCTTTATAATTGTGGTAAAATTATACTTGTAATGGTCAACGTATAAATATGAAAGTAGGTTGTTATCTATGGGCAGAAGCGGGGGCGGAGGAGGCAGAAGCAGCGGCGGGGGCGGCGGACGGAGCAGCAGCGGCGGAAGCGGGCGAAGCAGCAGCGGCGGGTTTAGCAGTTCGAGTTCAAGAAGCAGCTCATCGCGTTCAAGCGGTTCCGGTTCGCGAAGCAGTATGCCAAGTTCAAGCGGCAACTCGCATAATAAAAGCAATGACAGCTTATCAAGAGCTTTGAAAACAGGAATCGGGCTCAGTGTCGGCAGTCAAATCGGGCGCAGATTAATGGGCGGCAGGAGGAGAAGCGGTTACAGCACCCGCGGGAGCTACGGCGGGGGCTATAACAGGCGGCGGCGTGGCTTCGGGATTAGCCATGTATTGGCAATTGTGACTTTAATCGTAATTGCCGCGAGTGTTATTAACTCATCGTCACGGTCGCAAGGAGCTAACGCGGGAAATATTCCGCAGAGCACGGTTTCGCGCGCCGCGCTGACAGGGGCGGCTGTAGCGTCCGGCGATATTCTCACTTATGAAGATGCTACGCGGGACGGCGATTGGTTTTTTAATACGCGCGCCATGCAAAACGGCGCGGAGTCCGCGCACAGGCTCACGGGTGTTAAGTTCGGCATTTATGTAGCCGATGAAATTAACGGCAATTCGCGCCCCGGCAGTTCCGAATTAAACGAATTTGCTGACGGGCTTTATGAGGATTGGTTTGCAAACAGCGGCGGGCATCTTTTGGTTGTTCTGGTAGATTCGGGCAACGGTGATTTCGCGGCTATGGACATTATCGGAAGCTCCGCAAGGACTGTTTTCGACAATGAAGCTATGAATATTTTCTACGGCTATCTTGACAGCTACTGGCAGCAACCCGAAGCATACGATGAAAGCGAAATGTTCGGGCTTGCCCTTTCAAATACAGCAGAGCGAATCATGACTGTAACACCGACAACTGCACAGGTCATTGTTCCTTGGATTTTCGTTGTGGTGATTGTTATCGTAGTCTTTATCGGAGTAATCGTCGCGCTGAATGCTAATGCAAAGCGAAAAAGGGCGGCGGCGGAACAATCAAGGGCTGACGCGGCACTTCTTGCAACCCCGATTGCCGGGCTTGACGGCGCGCCCCCGCGTGACCCTTTGCTTGATAGGTACAGAAATCCTTAAAAAATATAAAAAAGGCGGTAAAAAATTATGGCAGGTATTCTTTCACGTACACGCGACATTCTATCGAGCAACATAAACGCGCTTTTAGATAAGTGCGAAGACCCCGCGAAGATGATTGACCAGCTTTTACGAGACGCGCGCAAAAATCTGGCAGATGTAAAAAGGGAATCGGCGAATGTAATCGCGCAGGAAACGGCGGCTCTCCGCGCTCTTGAAAAAGAACGCGCCGATGTTTTGGAGTATACCAAAGCAACCAAAGCGGCTCTTGCGGCAGGCAACGAATCAGACGCGCTGAAGCTTGCAGAGCGCGTGGCAAAAGAAGAAGCAGAGCTGGCACAAGCCGAAAAGGTATATGCCATGTGCCGCGAAAACGCGGACAATATGCGGGCTATGTTTAAAAAGCTTTCAGCCGATGTGCAATTGCTTGAAGGTAAACGCGCTAACTTAAAGGGGCTTGTCGCCGCTTCTAAGGCGCAGGAAAGTGTTAACAAAATGGCAAGTAAAACAAGCGGCGGCATGGCGGCTAAGATTGACGATATGGAGCGCAAAATACAATCGCGCTTTGATGCCGCAAACGCAATGGCTTCTCTGGATGCAGAGGTCGGCGATGAAGCCTCCGCGCTTGCCGCCAAGTATTCCGGCTCGGGCGGAGCAAGCGATGTAATCGCGCGCCTTAAAAGCGAGATGGACATAAAAGAGCCCGCCGCTACAGGCGTTGAAGCCGAGGATATTTTAGAGCGTTACAGAAGCGTTGACAGTTAAAAATCATAAAGCCTTTCAAGCAATATTTTAGTTTTACTTCTCTCGTAAATGCCGATGAGGATTAAAGTTATTATGCCGATTGCCGATATGATTATGCCAATTCTCATGCCCTTGGGGAAAAAGCTTATTTCAATCTCGTGCGTTCCCTCGGGTAAGGGCACTCCGACAAATGCGGGCGCGGAATCGTTGGGATTCCGCTTAGCACCTGTTTCCAACAAGGGGACGGGTGCTACCTTTTCGCCGTTCACCTTGACGCTCCAGCCCGGTTCCCATGAAATCGTGGTGAACAAAATACCGTCCTTTTTCGCCGTCACCTTTCCCTTGATGCGGTGCTCTTTGAATGATGTGATTTCAAGCGGCTGTTCGCGCAGGGTGTTGATTGCCTCGCTGAAAAGCTCTTGGTCAAGATAGTAAAAATATTCTTTCGGTTCTTTGAAAAAAACCTCTTTTTTATCCGTAATGGTCGCTATCACTTGAATTTTCTCATCGGGCTCAAACCGCCCCAACGGCTGGATGACCATCTTGCCGCTCTCGTAATAATAATCAAGCCAAGTGTGCTTATCGGATATTTCCCAAGTGTCGCTAAGCTCATGGTCATACCACAGATTAATCCTGCGCTCATAACTGCTGGGCAGGTAAAGGTAAACCATATCATCTGTGGGCGCGGTTATAAAAAATTCTATATGAGAGTTTTCTTCCTCAACACGGGGGGCATACCGGGTGTGATTTCCGTAAATAGTCGCGCGGGCGTTTTCGGGAATGATGTCGTCTACCGGGATTTGCTTGAAAAATTCGGTGTAATCCTCCGAAATAAGCGCGGATAGCAAATTGTTTTGGTTTACAAACGGATTATCACTTATCACATAAGCATCCAAAATCGAATTGTCCGCCATAAAAGCAACGGGCAACGCGTAAGGGTTTTCATAGACATAAAAAACTTCCCTTTTATCACCGTTCGCAAGCACAATATTCTCATAATGCTTCGATGGGGTTACAATATCAACGGCAGGTGCTTGCTCATCTTGCAGAATGTCCTCATAATCTAAACCCGCAGGCTGTTCTTGCGGCTTCGCCTTACTGCCCTGCTCCATAACATATTTGATTCCGAATAATGAATCTGTAACGTAGGTCGCGCCGTAATATTTAATATAATGCCCTCCGTAAGAAAAGCCCATGCTCCGCAGAAACTCAATCGGCGCGGCATTGAGCGTTGAGCTTGAATGTGAAACGCCGTATGTGCCGAACGCCATCGCATCGTTAACCGTGCGGTCAAAGTTTTTCTCTATACGGTATATGCCATCGTCCATGGCGTAAATCTTTTGCGCCGTATTTCTGCCCAGCGTGATATAACGGTTATAGGAGGAATGTTTGGAATAGGTGACATCGTAATTAATCCTCGTCATGGTATAGGTCGCCGATATAGTCATTTCAGCCATTACAAAAATAACGATAAGAATTAAAACGGGGGCGGGCTTTGATTTGAAATGCTTTTTACGCATATAAAGGAGCAGGCAGTAAATCGCCGCAAAGGCTATGGAATACCATACCGTAGCCAGCAGGGTTACATGTTCAAGCCCCTTTTTGTCAATATAAAGCGCGTAAGCCGCAAGCATGAAGAACATCGCGCCGATTTCCTTAAAGCTGATGCCCTCAATCCGCTCAAAGGCTTCAGCCGCCATAATCAGCATGACAAAGCTGAATATAAAGGAATACCTGTAAGGCAACCAGTTGGGGACTTGAAAGCCATGCCAAACCAAATCAACGGTTGACATATACATCGAAAGCGCGATACAAAGTGCCAGCAGACCATAGCCGATTTTGCGGCGCAGGGCGATGGCATGGTTCATAAAAAAGAGCGGTATCAAAATGATTGTCATGACCCCGCAGTATACAATCGGCGAACCCTCGGGGCGGCAGGTATCGTATACATTCGGCATGAGGGTGATGAAAAAATCCGCGAAATCAAATTGCGTTTTCATCGCATAGCTGGGCTCGGAAAATTCAAGCTTGCCGAGGCTTAGGGAATAATACAGCGGCAATAAAAGCCAAGCCGCGCAAGCCGCCGCAAGCAAACCGCCAACGGCAAACCGAACCCCCGCCGCCAAGAAGCGTTTTATTTTAAAGGGCACGGCAACATCCGATAAAAAGAAATAATAGAAGATAAAATAAAGCACGCTGAAAATCGCAATCATCCAGCCGATGTAAAAGTGCGCCGTAAACATAAGCGCAAGCGGGATGACAAAATTCAGCCATTTTTTTGAATCAATTGTTTTTTCAATGCCGATACAGATAAACGGCAGATAAATAAGCCCATCCAGCCACATCGGGTTCATCAGCTGGACGACCATATAGCCCATCAAGGCATATAAAACCGAAAAAATCAGCGCGGAATCGGGTGAAGCTTTGCGTGAATTTTTCAGATAAAAGCAAAAGGACACCCCCGCCGCCCCGACCTTTAAAAGCTGCATAATCAGTAACGCTTCCGTCATCATCCAGCGCGGCAGGAGCATCACCACCAAGGTAAACGGGCTTGCCAGATAGTAGGCATATATCCCTATGATTTCGCCCGTGAAATTTCTGCTCCATGAATTTAACAAACTGCCGTTGCCCCAGAAAGCATCGCGCAGGTTTTCAAAATAGTATACATATTGCCCGTTCAAATCCAAAACAAGCACCGACATATCGCCGAAAGGGTATACCCCGAAAACGCTGTAAGCAATATAAAGCAATATTACGGGCAAGAAAAATGCAAATATATAAATGGCGCGGTTATACATATACGTCCTAATATTAAAATCCGCGCTGATGATTCTTTTTCTTTCCTTCAAAATATTTCCTCTCCGTATACAAATTTTACCCATATTACTATTATAATACTTTTTCTAAAAAAATTCAAGGGTTTTTTAACACAATTGGCAAAAAAACAAAAACAACGCACGTGTACAAATGCGTTGTTCTTGTTAGAGAAGTAATTCAGCTTATTAACTATTCGGTGTCACGGTTTAAACAACGAATATAAGCGAATTATAGTTAGTAATAGTGACATTAACCATGCCGTTTCCGCTGACGATTCTGCTTGCTTCGAGTTTGGTTAAGCTTCCGTCCTCGCCAACAGAGTAAACTGTGATGACACTGCCCCAGAGTTTAGGGTCAAGGTCAAGTCTTACGGAAAGCATAACTTGGTCTACGCCGCCGAAATCGCCGCTTTCAACGAAGCCCATGCCCGTAATCGATTTCGCTTCGGGGAAGCTCGACTTAATGCTTTCGGGGACTGCCACCGCGCCGCCCTTGAAGCTGAGGTCTTTTAATTCGCCCTCGCCTAAGTCAGAGCCTTTGATTGCCACGCCGTGAGTGCCGTGGGGAATCCAAACTTTTACATTCGCTCCTACGGTGGTCAAGGCTTCTAAAACATCGGAAGTCGCGCCCATATCGGGGCTTAGCGTGACTGTT
>WRLG01000036.1 GCA_009777725.1 Oscillospiraceae bacterium
CAAGCAAGCAAGCAAGCAAGCAAGCAAGCAAGCAAGCAAGCAAGCAAGCAAGCAAGCAAGCAAGCAAGCAAGCAAGCAAGCAAGCAAGATTATCTCTGCCCTAACCGCCCTGGCAATCTTTATCTCAATCTTCACCGCGCTGAATGTTTCGGCTGAAATTTTTTTCGGCGATGGTGGCTGGGAATTTGATTCCTTGACGAAAACTCTAACAGTTGAATCGAACAGAGGCACAAGTATGTGGAGAGACGAGAGGCAAGATCGTTTTTTGTTCAACGATGTAACAACCATTATAATCGGAAACGACGTTACGGAAATAAATGTGCAGGCGTTTAGTTTTACAAGCATAACCACCATAACCATACCTGAGGGCGTTACCAACATAAGAATGGAAGCATTTGGTAATTGCACAAACTTAACTTCCCTTGTCATTCCGGCAAGCGTTACGGGTATAGACAATTTTGCTTTTGAGCTCTGTTCAAATCTTGAATCAATCACTTTCAATTCACAAATTCCACCTACTTTAGGTGTAAATGTATTTGCATATACAGATAATTTAGCAACAATATATGTCCCATACGGTGCAGAAGAGGCATATGAGGCAGTTGAGCAACTGAATAGTTTCACCATAAAAGAGATGTGCGAAATTTGCGGCAAAAACCCTTGCGTTTGCCCTAAACCTAACCCCCTCGACCTTAGCAATAATGACGATAACGAAAGTAACAACCGCGGCGGAAGCTCCGTAAGAGATGCAATCATCAGCGGCGCAGGCATAGGCGGCGGCTCGGGAGCAGGTAGCGCAAACACAAAAGCAGAGCCAAGTAGCAGCTTTGAAAACCAAAGCGATACCCTCACAAAAGGCTCGGGAGAAGCTTTGACCTTTATAATTGACAAAAATTTTGCAGACTTCAGAGAAGTCCGCATAAACGGTCGCCGACTGACAAAGGGTACACATTACACCGTCAAAAGCGGCTCGACAATCATCACCCTCCTACCCGAATATCTGGACGCACTTGAAGCAGGAGAACATGAATTAAGCGTTCATTTCAGCGGGCTTGCGGTGGTTAGAGATTCTTTTACCGTTGAAGAGACGGAGTTTGCGTGCGGGACGGGCAAGCCCGTCCCCTACATGACGATTGATTTATAATGTTACGCCAAAGGCGTAACACCGACATTGTCAATTGTACATTGTACATTGTCAATTGATTTAAGGGTGTTGGATTTGGTTATTTTTAAAAGATACCGTATTTATATTATATTTGCCGCCGCTTCGGCATTTGCGGGTGTTGCCGCTTACTTGCTTATCCCTGCTTTTTTAGCTCGTTTAATTGATTACGGGGTTGTGGCGGGGGATGGCGGGGTTGTCGGTGCGATGAGCGTTGCGTTATTGCTGGTTGCTTTATTCGGTGCGGGCTTTTCAGTAGCAGCGCGGTACTTATGGGCGAAAACAAAGGGAGAAATCGCCGCTGATTTACGTAAAACGGCGTATGACAGGGCGGTTTTTCGACCCTATAGGAATGATTTCGACCAATACCTTGAATTTGCAGAAAGGGTTGAGCGGCTTTTAGCGTTTAAGGCGGCTTCTGTAAGCCCGGTGGCAGCGGCATTGATTTATACCGCTACCGCCGTAATTATTTTTATCGGCGGCTTCAGCACGGCATGGGGGAACACCATCGGAATCGGAATCAGCATCATGTGGGCAGCTTATATTATTTTCTTAATAAAGGCTGTGAACACAGCGGTAAGGGTAATCCCGCCGTTTTTAAATGAATACAGGAAACTTTCGGAATCAGCAGAGACGCTCAGCTTTCATTTCGAGCCGCCGGACGGCGATAACGATAAGGCGGCTCTTTTACGCAGGGGGGATATTTCATTTGAGGGGGTTGGCTTTACCCGCCCTCAGTCTGAGCACCCTGTTTTGAACGGCATTTCGCTGACAATCAAGGCAGGCGAGCATTTCGCGGTAATAGGGGAGGAGGGCGCGGGGAAAACTGCTTTAGTTAGCTTAATCTACAGGCTTTTTGACCCCTCCGAGGGCGTGGTTGCGGTAAACGGAATACCTGTCGGGGATTATAAAATCGGCGAGTTGCGCGAGAAAATAGGGCTTGTAGCACCAAAGCGCGGCGGGATATTCAAGGGAACGGTGTATGAAAATATAGCAATAAGCCGCCCTGACGCATCTGAAATAGAGGTTTCAAAAGCGGCTGAAGCGGCTATGACAGGGCTTGCGCTCTCCTATACAGTGGAAGAGGACGGGGCTAACCTGACGGAGGAACAGCGGGACCGCCTTTTAATCGCCCGCGCTTTACTCAAAAATCCCGAAATAATCATACTGGACGACTGCAATCTTGCTCCCGACGGGCATCACGGAATCACAATTATCAAAACCTCCCGCACGGCATTGGGAATCACCGCCGCCGACAGGGTAGCGGTAATGGAAAACGGCGTTATTACAGCCATAGGCACGCATAGTGAGCTTATGATTAACAGTGAGTTGTATCGGAGGTTGACGAGGGGTGAGGGGTGAAGTTGGGGGTTTGCGCGAGTAGGCAAAAAAAAAAAACAGAGCATAAGCCCTGTGTTTAAATAAGGAAAATAATAGATATGTGTAGAACAAAAGAAAGGAGATAACAAAACGGATGTTAAATCTAAGCAAATCGGATAACTCTAACATCAATTTATATTATAAACTATATTTGAGCTTACGTCAACAGTAATTTCGCAAAAAAACACGATTTGTAGGATTGCACAAAATTGCCCAAATTTTGTATTGGTATTTACCGAAAGGAATGAAGCTCATAATAATCGGTTCGCTTGACATCGTGCCCTAGCTCCCAAAAGCATTCTTAATCTTCTCAAAAAATGTCTTTCTCTTATTGTAATTGTCATCCGAAATCGAAGCTTCAAACTCTCTTAGCAAATCCTTTTGCTTTTTAGAAAGATTTTTAGGCACTTCTATAAAAACATGTACGTACTGGTCGCCCCTGTCGTTGCGGCGAAGCTTTTTAACTCCCTTGCCTTTAAAGCGAAAAACAGCACCCGTCTGCGTTCCCTCGGGAACAATGTACTTCACCTTGCCGTCAATTGTAGGTACGGTAATCTCATCTCCCAAAACAGCCTGTGTATAGGTAATCGGCATTTCGGCATGAATGTCAAAGCCATCCCGCTCGAAAATCGGGTCAGGGCGAACGCTCACGGAAAGGTGCAAATCCCCCGGCGGACCGCCGTTCAAGCCACCGTTCCCCTGCCCGGAAACTTGAATGGTCTGCCTATCGTCAATTCCGGCGGGAATATCTACCGTGATGGTCTTGTAAGAGCTTGTTCTGCCGTCGCCGCCGCATTTCGCGCAGGGTTTGCTGATTGTTTTCCCCTTACCCCCGCAGCGGGTGCAGGATTTTTGCGTTGAAATAACGCCGAACGGCGTGCGCTGGGTAACCTTAACCTGCCCCGTGCCTCTGCAATCCGCGCAGGAATCCGCCGAAGCTCCCGGCTCTGCGCCGCTGCCATTGCAATCGGCGCACTTCTCCATGCGGCGCAGATTAATGTCAACTTTTTTGCCGAAGCAAGCCTCCATAAAGCTTATGGTGACATTTGCGGCAACGTCCTGCCCCCGCCGCGGAGCGTTTGGATTTGCAGAGCGAGAACCGCCGCCGAAAAAGCTTGAAAATATATCGTTTATATCCCCGCCGAAATCCATTCCGCCAAACCCACTGAAACCCCCAAAGCCGCCGAAGCCCCCGCCTCCGCCGCCATAGGACGGGTCAACTCCCGCGTGACCGAATTGGTCATAGCGGCTCTTTTTTTCGGAATCGGATAAGACCTCATAAGCCTCTCCGACCTCTTTAAATTTAATTTCGGCTTCCTTATTATCGGGGTTTAAATCGGGGTGATATTGCTTTGCAAGCCCCCTGTAAGCCTTCTTTATATCGTCCTCAGACGCACCCTTGGCAACGCCTAAGACCTCGTAATAATCTCTCTTGTCAGCCATTTATTTTATAACCTCCTACACACCTAATAGAACCGGCTACTTAAGAATCGGTTGTATTTTGCTTAATTCTTCAATAAAATTAGGGTTTTCTTGCCAAGAATCATAGTTAATGCAATGATAGTCCTTATTATAATATTTGTACATATCATAAATTTCCGCAATAACCTCGGGTTTATGTTTTTTAAACAATTCATACAAATACATTGTTTCAGCGGTATGCTCGGCTCTATGCTCTTCTTCCTGTGCTGTTTTGTTAAATTTAGCATGAAAATCACTTGCCAAAACATGGTCGCCTTCAATTTTTAAAGGTGACGTGGTGTCACACTGTTTCTTAATGATTGTTTTTTTAAGATAATTATCAAATGAGGAGCTATATTTAGCAAATTCTTTGGAGTTAGCGACAGATTTCAACATATATAATGCCATTGCTTCGCAAATTATCTCTTCATTCCAACTTGAATATTCTTTTTCTTCAAAATTATCTTGATTAATAAGTGGAAAATATTTAAAATATACATAATGCATCATTTCATGAGCCAATTGATAAAACATTCGGGAATAATCCCACGAGTCAGTTATGAGATATATTTTAATACAATCATCATGCGGGCATGTAATCGGAGCATCATCTCGTATAGAATTGTCTATACTACATTTTTTATGCGTCATTACCTCTAATCCGAATATATTCTTAAATTCAGCAAAAAGATAGTAAAGTATATTTGCAATATTATTGATTTCAGGATTATTATCTGAAACAATTGAAAATCCCGTATCTGTATTTCCAAGTTTAAGTTTCAAAACCATTTTTAACTCCTTAATATTAACCGCAAAAAATACGGTTTGTCCTTAAATTTTTAACTTCATTCAAAACGCATCAAAAAATTCTGCAAGTATCGGAACGTCCTCCTCAATCGTTTGCCACAATTGTTTCATGTTTAAACTCCAGTATCCATGAGCCGCTATATTTCTAATTGCAATTATCTGTGCCCACTCAATTTCTGAATGTCTTTCCCTAAACTCATCAGACAAATGATTAACGCACTCGCCAAGCGTTATTAATGACATGGAGGATGCACGTTGAATAGTTTCATCTGACAAAAATTTATCTCTGTTAATATGTGATGTAATTTTTCCGATAAACAGCAATTCCTCTTTAATTCGGGCAATATAGTCCCTGTCACGCTCTCTCATAAATACTTATCACCTTTTCTATCCTCAATCTGTCTTGCGGTGGTTCAAGCGGCAATGTAATGACGTCTACAGGGGTTTCTAATTTATTTTGCAGTTCCTCTCTAAACCCCATGACCTTAAAGAGCGTTGGAATATCAACATTAAACTTAACCAAAAAATCCGCATCGGATTTTTCTGTAGCACGCCCCTCTGCATACGAGCCAAACAAATCAACTCTTACAACATTATATTTTTCAGCAAGCGGAATAACAGCCTTTTTTATAGCATCTATCGTAAGCATTTATAACCCCTCCGTTATTCTAAAATATCGGAATGAGTGCCTGTTTCAGAAAGAATTAGCGTAAGAACTTTTTTATCTATTTTATAAATCAGTACCCAATCGTTTAGAATATGGCAATCTCTGTAACCACGCTTATCTCCTTTTAACGGGTGGTCTCGATATTCAACAGGCAACGTAACACCGTCAAGAAGCATATTGACAACCTCTTTAAATAAGCTCATATCATATCCGCGTTTTTTTAGAAGTTTTATTTGTTTTTTTATTTGATTAGTGTAATATGGAGTATATTTCATATATCTAAAGACCTCCATAAATCTTCTTTAGATGCAAACGGACCTATAAGTTCTTCCTCGCCGTTTTCAATGCGTTCAATCAGCTCGTAAGTTTCATTTTTCGGAGTATAACTGTAAGAAACCAAATTAAACGGTAAACATCGCCGGATTTTGATTTGATATAGCATCAAATTAAAAGCATCGTTTAATGTTAGACCCATAGTTCCGAGAATGTCGCCCGCCTGCTCTTTAATATCAGAATTTACTTCAAGATTAATAGTAGTGTTTTCAGACACATTGCCAACTCCTTGTATCGCAGATTGTTAGGAACTGTCACGTGACAGTCCCTAACTCCTAACTTCTAGCCTATTCCGCCTCTGTAAATTCTGCTTCAACAAAATCTCCGTCTGCCTTTGCTTCGTCCGCAGGTGCAGATTCAAAGCCCATACCGCTGGGGTTTTCAGCACCCTCGCCGCCTTGTGCCGCCGCTCCTGCCGCTTGGTATATTTTGCTTGATATTTCATAGAATGATTTTTGAAGCTCTTCGGTTTTTGCTTTAATATCGTCAATATTATCGGACGACATAGCTTGTTTCAAAGCATCAAGTTTAGAGTTAATATTCGCCTTTTCTCCTTCGCTGACTTTATCGCCGAAATCGGTAAGTGATTTTTCGCATTGCAGGATTAGGTTTTCGGCGGCATTTTTAGCGTCAACCGCCTCCCTGCGCTTTTTATCTTCATCGGCATATTTCTCCGCTTCGTCAACGGCTTTTTGAATGTCGTCTTTAGACATATTGGTGGAAGCTGTAATAGAAATATTCTGCTGTTTGCCTGTGCCTAAATCCTTCGCGGTAACATTGACTATACCATTTGCATCAATATCAAACGTAACCTCAATCTGCGGGATTCCGCGCGGTGCGGGAGCAATCCCGTCAAGACGGAATACGCCGAGGCGTTTATTATCCGCCGCAAATTCGCGCTCGCCCTGCAATACATTTATATCAACTGCCGTTTGGTTATCCGCATAGGTTGAATATACCTGCGATTTTTTAGTCGGGATAGTGGTGTTGCGCTCAATCATTCTGGTGCAAACCCCGCCCGCCGTTTCAATGCCGAGTGAAAGAGGCGTAACGTCAAGCAATAATAACCCTGTAACATCGCCGCCCAAAACACCCGCTTGAAGTGCCGCGCCCAAAGCTACGCACTCGTCGGGGTTAATACCCTTGAATGGCTCTTTACCCGTGAAATTCTTAACAGCCTCTTGAACAGCAGGGATTCTCGAAGAACCGCCCACCATAAGCACCTTGTCAAGGTCGGAGGGTTTGAGCCCGCTGTCGTCTAAAGCTTGTTTAACGGGTCCCATAGTTTTTTGCACAAGGTCGGCTGTCAGCTCGTTGAATTTAACCTGTGAAAGTGAAAGCTCCAAATGCTTAGGACCGCTTGCATCCGCCGTGACGTAAGGGAGGTTAATGCTCGTATTAGGCGTTGAGGAAAGCTCGATTTTTGCTTTTTCAGCGGCTTCCTTAAGCCTTTGCATAGCCATTTTATCATTTCTGAGGTCAATGCCGTCCGTCCTTTTGAATTCCTCAACCATCCAGTTAATAACGCGCTCATCGAAGTCATCGCCGCCCAAAAGGTTGTTTCCGGCAGTAGCCAAAACCTGCTGAACGCCATCGCCCATCTCAATAATGGAAACGTCAAACGTACCGCCGCCCAAGTCATAAACCATAACTTTCTGGTCGGCTTCCTTATCTATGCCGTAGGATAATGCCGCCGCAGTCGGCTCATTGATAATTCTTTTTACGGTAAGCCCGGCAATCTGCCCTGCATCCTTTGTAGCTTGCCTTTGCGAGTCGGTGAAATAAGCGGGGGTCGTAATAACCGCTTCGGTAACAGGCGCACCCAGATACGCCTCCGCATCGGCTTTAAGCTTTTGCAGAACCATAGCCGAAATTTCCTGCGGGGTATATTTTTTGCCGTCAATCTCAACCTTATGGTCAGAGCCCATATGTCTTTTAATTGAAGATATAGTCCGCTCCGCGTTAGTAACAGCCTGCCTTTTCGCAACCTGCCCTACAAGCCGCTCGCCTGTTTTGGTAAACCCGACAATTGAGGGGGTAGTCCTCCCGCCTTCCGTATTCGCAATCACAACAGCGTTTCCGCCCTCCATAACCGCAACGCAAGAGTTTGTAGTCCCTAAGTCAATTCCAATAATTTTTGCCATGTTAAATCTTCCTTTCTGGTTTTTAGTATTTAGTTTATTAGTTGTTGGTTGTTATTGTTTTTAGTTTTATAGTTAAGTCCGGCAAGTCAATCTTTATTGTATCCCAAATTGCGTTTAAGTTTATATCACCGTAAGCATGGACAATACGATTTCGTAGCCCTCGAATTTCGCGCCAAGGCAATTCTGAATTTTTAATTAAAAATTCATCACTTAGCTTGCCTATAAGCTCACCCATTTGAATCATGTTGAATACGCAAGCTTCGTGCAGCATTATATTTGATAAAAATGAATTTTTATCTTCACCATCGCAAAAATCAACGATTTTACCTGCGTGAACCATAATTTTTTCAATTATTTGCATATCAGATTTAATAGAGCAACACCCCGGTTTCGTTAATTTCTTTCTCAATAGGGGAATTTTGATTAATATGAGTAACATCAATCAAATCCGCATCTTTGCCTAAAGCTGTTACAACCATTTCAAGCAAGCCAAAAAACCTCAGCCCCTTCAACCCGCTGTCAACCAGTATGTCAACATCGCTTTTTTTACCTGCCGTCCCGTTAGCGTATGAACCGAAAAGAACGGCTCGTTTAACTCCGTATTCATCAAAAACAGGCTTCAGCCGCGTTCTAATCTCATCAACCGTAAAAACCCCGTCCAAAAAACCGCCCCCTTATACCCCTAATCTTCAAGAGTAGCTTGAATGTCTTTTAATATTTCTTCAAGCTTTTCAGACGATTCTTGATATTGCTTTTTTCTGATGGCTTCAAGAACTTCTTTAATGTCCCTGTTTAATCCTCTCAGCGCAAATTTAAACTGCGAATCTGTCATGCCCATTAAAATCAACTCCTCATTCCTATAATCCTCAATCCTCTAAGGATTAGCTACCGCTACCATAGCGCATCGTATCAGTCTGCCGCCAAAAGTATATCCCGTCTGAAAAACTTCGCAAACCGTGTTTTCGCCGAATTTTTCATTTTGAATTTGTGTAACAGCCTCATGAAAGTTAGGGTCAAAAGGCTTGCCTAAGGCTTCTACTTCCTCAATCCCCATCCGCCCCAAGCTTTCTTTGAACATAGTATAAATCATTTCAACGCCTTTTTTATAGTTAGGGTCGGAACACTCAGCCGAAAGAGCTCTTGCAAAATTATCGGTAACCGAAAGCATTTCCGTTACAACTTTTGAAACAGCATCCGCCGCCGCGTTTTCCTTGTCTTGAAAAGAACGCTTTCTGAAGTTATCATACTCCGCCATTAAGCGCAGGTATTTTTCTTTTTCATCGGCAAGCGTGTCTGCGCCGTCTTTTTTGAGCGTTTCCGCTCTGTCCAAAATTTCAACCTCGGCAGTTTCTTCATCCAAGCCTGCCTCCTCGTTATATTCCTCTTTAGCAGAATCGGCTTTATATTCGGCGACAATCAGCATAACCCTGTCCCCGTTCAAGGAATCAATATCAGACGGCTCAGGGAGCGCATCGCCCTTTTCAAGCAACCCTTTTATGCTGTACTCTAAAACATCCTTCGCAATAATAACAGCTTCCCTTAAACTCGGAGCTGCCGTTGAGCAGGATTTGACGTCCGGGAAATCAACAAAATACCCGTCCCCTTTTTTCTTAAACACCGCCGGGTAAACATATCTTGTGTTCTCCATATTCCCTCTCTCCTTATCGTTATATTACTCGTCTTCTTCCTTGGAAATTATGTCACTGATTCTGTCCGTCAGATACTCTATATAGGGTATAATTTTAGCATAATCAAGCCGCATAGGACCTAAAACGCCGAGCGAACCTGCAACCACTCCGCCCTTTTTAATCTTGGACATTATCATGCTTGCATTTTCAATAACGAAATCTCCGCCCTCACCGAACATCACCTGCAAATCCCCGAAGCTGTCGTCCAAAAGCTTAACTACTTCATTTTTACGCTCCAGAAAGCGGACCAGCTGTGCTGTATCAATATCGCGCCTTGCCAGCAGGTTTTTCTCACCCGTAACCTGAACGCCGTTTTCCTTAAAGCCCCCCGCCAATTCGCAAACTCCCTTTAAAAGCGGTGCCAGCGTTACCATGTAAGTCCCCAGTGCGGCAATAAGCTTTTCAAGGGTTTCTTCCGAAATACTGTCCAAAGCAACGCCGTGCAGGTTTTCAGCCATATACCGGGCGAAAAATTCAAGCTGCTCGTGGGTTAAATCAAATTCAAGCCTGCAAACCTTATTCTTGATATTCCCGGTAGAAGTTACAAGCAAAAGAACATACATCCGCTTGCCTGTAGGAATCACCTCAACCTTAGTGATAATCGAAAATTGCGGCGATATATTTTTGACAACCGCGGCGCAGTTTGTGAGCTCGGCAAGAGCCTTTGAAGCATTTTCAATAACGGCATCCGCGGTTGAAAGGTCGGCTTCGATAAATTCATCGAGTATTTTTTTATCCTCATCGCTTAAAGCTTTTGAGGGCATAAGCTCATCGATATAAAGCTTATATCCGTTATAAGTCGGAACTCTGCCCGCCGAGGTATGCGGCTGCTCCAGATAGCCAAGCTGTTCAAGCATAGCCATATCATTGCGAATCGTAGCCGCAGATACATTAATTCCGGGCAAAGCAGCGACAGCTTTAGAGCCGACCGGTTCTCCCGTAACGATATATTCATCAATAATCGCCTTTAATATTTTAAGCTTACGCTGCTCCGGCAAGCTAAAACACCTCCTTGTCGGCAAAGTCACATGTCTTAGCACTTAAACAGCCGCTCTGTTAGCACTCGACAATCAAGAGTGCTAACTATATTATACACTATATAACCCATTTGTCAAGTCTTTTTTAGATATTTTTATATTTTTAACAAAATAACCAATAAAACAAGAGCAGTAGGCTGTTTTATTGGTTATTTTGTTTGATATTGGGTTCACTTGCTGTTATTATCGGATTTAATATTTTATGTATGATTTATATTTACCGCAAACTTTGCATTTTAACTCGTTGACATAACGAGAAAGATGGTATATAATATGAACATAGTTTAAATCGGGGGTGAGATAAAATTGAATAATAAGGTTGAATACTGGCTGAATTTATGTGACGATAACATGATTAGTGCCAAATGGTTATTAAAAGGCGACCGTTATTTGGATACTGCTTTCTTCTGCCACCAGATAACAGAAAAGGCATTAAAGGCAGTTGTCGCGAATGTTACCGGGGAAACGGAGGAGTTTTTATGTTGGATAAAGCAAAGGTTAGGGAAATTGCCCTAAAATATTCCGATGAGGTTAAAAAGGTTATGCACCCTGTTTCTGTAATCATTTTCGGCTCTTATGTAAATGGTATTCCTCACGAATGGAGCGATATTGATATTGCCGTATTAGTTGCTAATATTGAGGACGAGGACAGGTATGATATTTGCGACCTTTTGCAAAAAATCCGTTGGGACAAAGATGATTTTGACGACATCGAACCCCATCTGTTAGACCCAAATTATGACCCCAGCGGCTTTGTCGAGCATGTAATTAAAACAGGAGAGGTTATATATTCGGCTTGACAAACCGTCCATAAAAAGCTATAATTTTAAAAGACGGCAAATTTCCATGAAATATACGAAAGGAGCGTTCCTATGAAAAACGCCGAAAAATACACGCGGGGGTATTTTATGCCCCCTGCCTCTTATTTAGAATGGACTCAAAAGGAATATATCAAAGCCCCCCCACTCTGGTGCTCCGTTGACCTGCGCGATGGCAACCAAGCATTAATCATACCCATGTCGCTGGAGGAAAAGCTTGAATTTTGGAAGCTGCTTGTAAAGGCTGGCTTTAAGGAGATTGAAATAGGTTTCCCCGCCGCTTCCGATACCGAATACGAATTCTGCCGCGCTCTTATAGAAGGCGGCTTGATTCCGGATGATGTTTCAATCCAAGTGTTAACGCAATCGCGCAAGCATATAATAGAAAAAACCTTTGACGCGCTGCGCGGCTGTAAAAACGCGGTTGTGCATCTTTATAACTCCACGTCAGCCGCTCAAAGGGAGCAGGTTTTCCGCAAATCCAAGCAGGAAATTATCGATATAGCTGTTTTAGGCGCGGAAATCTGCGCCGAATGCCGCGAAAAAACCGAGGGCAATTTCCGCTTTGAATATTCCCCCGAGAGCTTCACGGGGACAGAGCCGGAATTCGCGCTTGACGTTTGCAATGCCGTCATAGATGTATGGAAGCCAACGGCTGACAGCAAGGTGATTATTAACCTCCCCGGCACAGTTGAGGTAAGTATGCCTCATGTTTACGCTTCGCAGATAGAATATATGTGCAAAAATTTGAACAGGCGCGAAAACCTTATCATATCCCTGCACCCTCATAACGACAGAGGCTGTGCCGTAGCCGATGCCGAGCTGGGCTTGCTTGCGGGCGCGGACAGGGTGGAGGGCACTCTTTTCGGTAACGGCGAACGCACCGGCAATGTCGATTTAATCACCCTTGCCATGAATCTTTACTCACACGGAATCAACCCCGGGCTTGATTTCTCGGATATAAGTGCTATAACCGCCGCCTACGAGCGCATTACGGGTATGCGCGTCTACGAACGCCAGCCTTACAGCGGTGAGCTTGTATTCGCCGCCTTCTCCGGCTCACATCAAGATGCTATAGCCAAGGGCATGAAATGGCGCGAGGAAAAGAACCCCGCGCACTGGAATGTCCCCTATTTGGCAATCGACCCGCTTGATATAGGCAGGGAATACGACGGCGATGTAATACGCATAAACAGCCAATCCGGCAAGGGCGGCATAGGCTACCTTATGGAGCAAAAATTCGGCTTCATCCTCCCCGCGAAGATGCGCGAAAATGTAGGGTATTTTATAAAAGGAATATCGGACAGGGAGCATAAGGAGCTTTCACCGCAAGAAGTCTATATAGAATTTTTGGACAATTACGTAAAATTCTACCCGTTAAAATTTGAATCTGTAAGTTATGCTCAAAAAGGCAAAATTGCGACTGTTTTTATGAAACTTGAAAATACTGTAATAATCGGCAAATCCTCCGGCAACGGTCGCCTTGATGCCGCCTTTAACGCTTTTAAAAAGGCTTTGAATATCGAATATTCCATATTGGATTATAAAGAACATTCTCTTGAAAAAGGCTCTACCTCCAAAGCGGTGGCTTATGTTGCTATTGAAGCATCAAGCGAGATTTTTTGGGGCGTGGGTATTCACGAGGATATTATCGAAGCGGCAATTTTCGCACTGGTTTCGGCAATTAATAACAGCGGGTTGATTTCTAACTGCCGACCCTAAGCGGGTGAACCCCAACGGGCTTGCCTTGGGCAAAGGAAGCCGCGACCTCATCGGCAGTTTTAATCTCAACCATATCCGCCGTAACGGCAAAATCGCTCCAAACGGCGCATACGACCGATAGCCCCAAGCTGTCCGTCAAAAAGCCGAAGTAGCCGCCGTAGGCTTTTCCTATATTTTCTGTTAGGTCAATGGTTACGCCGTTAGCCACGGCAATGGGAACGCCGGCTGTACTGCTTAAAAAAACCGTATCCTGCCCTACGGGCTTGCCATCTCTGTACAAATCGACTACGAACATGGATGCCGAGGTGTGGATTAGCTTGGCGTTTGCGTTGTATTTGGCTATTCTCGCGCTCCTGAGATAGCCCAGCATGGAGGGTACTAAAATAGCCGCTAAAACGCCTATAATGCCGATAACTACGATTAACTCTATTAAGGTAAATCCTTTTGCTTTACTTTTCATATAAAAGTCAACCCCTTTCGCATGTCTGCCTAACCTACTAAGCTTAATGTAAAAAATGCACAATAACATCTTTAATTATTATAATACACGAAACGCGGCACTTTGTCAATTTACAATATTGCCAAAAAATCCTATTGATATTTTGGCAATATTGCTTACTATATCAATAAAGATAAAATCGGCATAAAAATTAGCCGTTAAGGAGTCGTAGCAATGCCTAAGAAAAAGGAATACGGAAATGAAAGCATCACATCTTTAAAAGGCGCGGACAGGGTACGCAAACGTCCCGCCGTCATATTCGGCTCGGACGGGCTGGAGGGGTGCAAACACTCTTTTTTTGAAATTATCTCAAACTCCATCGACGAAGCGCGGGACGGTCACGGCGAAAAAATCATCGTTACGTCTTATAACGATAACTCGGTGGAGGTAGAGGATTTCGGTCGCGGCTGCCCGGTTGATTATAATGCCGCAGAGGATAGGTTTAATTGGGAGCTTGTCTACTGTGAACTGTATGCAGGCGGCAAGTATAACAACAACAGCGGAGGCGACTATGAATTTTCATTGGGGCTAAACGGCTTGGGCGCGTGTGCTACGCAATATTCCTCCGCATATATGGACGTTGAGATTTACCGCGACGGGCATAAATATAACCTGCGCTTTGAGCGCGGTGAGAATGTAGGAGGGCTGAAAAAAGAAGAAACCAGCCGAAAAAAAACGGGTACGCGCACAAGGTGGCTTCCCGATTTGGACGTTTTCACCGATATTGCAGTTGAGCGGGAATATTTTGAGGACATATTAAAGAAGCAGGCAATTGTCAACAAAGGCATCAGCTTTGTGTTTCGTTTTCAGCGCGAGGACGGTAAGTTTGAAGAAAGCACTTTTTTATATAAAGACGGCATCATCGGGTATTTGGGCGAAACGGCAGGCGAGGCTTCGCTCTCCTCACATCAATTCTGGCAGACGGAGCGCAAGGGCAAGG
Source organism: Oscillospiraceae bacterium (assembly GCA_009777725.1). Taxonomy (GTDB): domain Bacteria; phylum Bacillota; class Clostridia; order Oscillospirales; family Ruminococcaceae; genus UBA946. Next base: position 14,659 of record WRLG01000036.1, read on the forward strand.
ACCGCGAGGACAAGGACGAATACAAGGTAAAGCTATCCTGCGCGCTGACCTTTTCAAATAAGGTGAAGCTGCAGGAATATTACCACAATTCAAGCTTTTTGGAGCATGGAGGCTCGCCGGAAAGGGCTGTGCGGCAGGCTTTTGTGTCACAGCTTGACGCGTATTTGAAAAATAACGGCAAGTATCTCAAAAACGAAAGTAAAATTGCATACGCCGATATTGAGGACTGCTTAGTGCTCATCTCATCATCGTTTTCAACACAGACCTCTTATGAAAATCAAACTAAAAAAGCAATCAACAATAAATTTATCTACGAAGCTATGACAGATTTTTTAAAACAGCAGCTTGAAATATATTTAATCGAAAACCCGATTGAGGCGGGAAGAATCGCGGAGCAGGTTATGCTCAATAAGCGAAGCCGCGAGAGCGCGGAAAAGACGCGGCTTAATCTGAAAAAGAAGCTTGCGGGCACGATAGATGTGACCAATATGGTGCAAAAATTTGTTGATTGCCGCTCTAAGGATTTATCAATGCGCGAAATTTATATTGTGGAGGGCGATTCGGCTTTAGGCGCGTGTAAGACGGCGCGGAATGCGGAGTTTCAAGCGATTATCCCCGTCCGCGGAAAAATTTTGAACTGCCTTAAAGCTGATTATGACAAAATTTTTAAGAATGAAATTATTACGGACATCATCAAGGTTTTAGGGTGCGGCGTGGAGGTTAAAACAAAGTCAAATAAAGAGCTTTCCTCCTTTAATTTAGACGGGCTCCGCTGGAATAAGGTAATCATCTGCACAGATGCGGACGTTGACGGCTTTCAGATTCGCACACTTATTTTGACAATGCTCTATCGCCTTACGCCCACGCTGATTGAGGAGGGTTATGTTTATATCGCCGAGTCGCCTTTGTTTGAAATCAACACGAAGGATATGACTTACTTTGCTTATACCGAAAAGGAAAAGACAGCTCTTTTAAAAAAGCTGGACGGACAAAAATATAAGCTTGACCGCTCAAAAGGGCTGGGAGAGAACGAGCCGGAGATGATGTCACTCACCACAATGAACCCCAGTACCCGCCGCCTTATAAAGGTTACCCCAAGCAAAGCCGATGAAACCGCCGCCTCATTCGACCTGCTCTTAGGCGACAACCTGCAGGGGCGCAAGGATTTTATCGCCGAATATGGGTACAAGTATATGGAAATGGCGGATATATCGTAGTTGGATAAATATTAATGATTAACCCTCAACGCCTCCACAGGATTGAGTGAAGCGGCTTTGTAGGCGGGGTAAACTCCGAATATGACCCCTATAAAACCCGAAACGAATATAAGCGCGAAGAAAAGCGTTGCGTTAATTTGGGCGGGGAAGCCCATTGCGGCGTAAATTGCGGCTGAAACAGCCGTACCCAGAGCGAACCCCATGACTGCACCCGTAAAGGTCAGCAATGCCGATTCAAGCAAAAATTCCAACATAATGGAAGATTTAGCCGCGCCGATTGACTTTTTTATGCCGATTTCACGGGTTCGCTCGCTTACCGAGGTAAGCATCACCGTCATAATCGAAAGCCCCGAAACAATCAGGCTGATTCCCGCAACCGCCGAAAGCGCGTTTGATGCTATCCCCATTACATTGTTCATTTTATCCTTTTGCTTTTGCAGATTTTCTACGGAAACAGAGGCGTTTTTTTTCTCAATTGAAAGTATGTTCTTAATTGAAGCCGCTATAGCCTCACTGTCGCCGTCCGATTCGTTTACGCGCACGGTAATTTGGTCTATGCGCGAGGTGTTTAACGCTTCCTGCATTACGGTGTAGGGGATATAAACAAAATCGGGGAGGAATCCGCCCATCATATTTTGCAGGGTGTTCACCCCGTTTTTTACCACGCCTATGATTTCAAAATCATAGGAAGCACCTCCCAGAGCTACGGTCAGCGTTTTCCCTGTTATATTGCTCCGCTTATATATGCTGAGAGCTATGGTTTCGTCTATAACGCAAACCAAGCTGCCCTGCGCTATATCGCCCTTATTCAGCAACCTGCCGTGTAAAACATTTAAGTCTATTACATTATCCGCATCCTCGTTAACGCCCCATGCCATGCAGGTGAAAGCTTCATTTTTCAGCCTGCCCTCGGTAACGGTATTGATGAGCGGCATCGCGTTATTCACATTTTTAACATTTCTTATAAGGGTTAAATCCTCATCGGCAAGAACGCTTCTGCCGCCCTCCTGCGCCGACACGACAAGGCTATCCAGCCCCATGCCCGAAAGTTCGGCACTGATTGCGGTTTTGCCAAGCTCACCGATTGACGAAACAATCACCACCGCCATAACCCCCACCGCAATCCCCGAAACGGTAAGCGTTGTGCGAAGCCTGTTTCTGAACATGCCGCGCATACTCTTCCTAATGTTCATCACCATACCGCCCCAGCTCCTAATTTCTAATTTCGGACTACTTTCAAGTCATCGGCTAATCGCTCAAAATCACCGTCTTACCGTCTATATCCGGCTTGCTTACGGTTATTACGGAATCAAAGGCGGTTATGCCGCTTACAACCTCAACCCCTTGGCTTAGCTCGCGCCCTGTTTCAATATATCTTTTCAAAGCAACCCCGTCTTGCAATATATATACATATTCGCCGCCGTTGTCCTGAGCGACCGCTTCATAGGGCAATATTGTCAAGACCGCAGGCTCGGAGGTTTTAATGCTGACGTTGGCGGTGTAGCCCGGCTTTAAAAAATCATCGGCATCGGTAATGAGCACGGTTACCTCGACCATCGTCCTCGTTGTATTGCCGAATTGGATTTTTGAGGCGGTATCGGCTATTGCTTTAACCTCGCCGTTATACAGCCTTTCGGGAAAAGCATCGCCCGTTATTTCGGCGGCTTGACCGATTTTAACCGCACTTATTTCTTTTTCCCCCACAAAGGTCTGGATTAAATACTCGCCCGTTCCGATATTTTTAACGATACTGCCCGTGACATCCGCGCTGTCATTAAATTCAAGCTTTTGCACCTTTACGGGGCTTGCCGCGGGGATTGATTTCATTACGGCTTTCGGAAGATAAAGCAAAACCCCCGCAGAAATCACCGCGCAAGCGATTAACACCGCTTGAAATTTTTTATTTTTAAGCATAACATTTTCACCCTTTTGTTTTTTATTATTGTTGCCTGTTTTGGGGGGAATATACATATGCTTTTTAAGGTCATCGGCGCGCCCTACAGGGTTGGCAAAAAAACAAAAACAACGCACGTGTACAAATGCGTTGTTCTTGTTAGAGAAGTAATTCAGCTTATTAACTATTCGGTGTTACGGTTTCAAACAACGAATATAAGCGAATTATAATTAGTAATGGTGACATTAACCATGCCGTTGCCGCTGACGATTCTGCTTGCTTCGAGTTTGGTTAAGCTTCCGTCCTCACCAACAGAGTAAACTGTGATTGGGCTGCCCCAAAGTTTGGGGTCGAGGTCTAATTTTACGGAAAGCATAACTTGGTCTACGCCGCCGAAATCGCCGCTTTCAACAAATCCCATGCCTGTAATCGACTTCGCTTCGGGGAAGCTTGACTTAATGCTTTCGGGGACTGCAACCGCGCCGCCCTTGAAGCTGAGGTCTTTGAGTTCGCCCTCGCCAAGGTCAGAGCCTTTGATTGCTACGCCGTGAGTTCCGTGGGGAATCCAAACTTTTACATTCGCTCCTACGGTGGTCAAGGCTTCTAATACATCGGAGGTCGCGCCCATATCGGGGCTTAATGTTACCGTTCCGCGTGTTGCGTTGCCTACTGCAAGCTTAGCTTCCGCGCTGTCGGCAATGACTTTGACTTCTTTGCCGCCGCCGCCGCTTTCGGTGTTATTCGTACCACCGCCGCCGCCGCCGATTCCGCCGCCTGCTATCATATCAGCTACGACACTGCCGCCGCAGCCGCCACCGCCGCTTGAAG
>WRLG01000037.1 GCA_009777725.1 Oscillospiraceae bacterium
TGTGTAATAATCAAGTCAATATTATTTTTTATTGCCTCGCTAATCGTTTCGGGCGTCAGATTAGTTGCATATCCTATTTTTCTAACCTCCTTGTCAGCCTCGTTATGAAACCCCCATTCAACACCCATTTTTCCGTCTAATTTTTGGGGGGCAAACAAAGACAACAGTTTTGCTTTTACATCTTGAAATATCATATTATTCTCTCCCTCGCGTTATATAAATTTTATTCGCAACCCTGCGAAAATCAATCAATGCGCCTAATACTTATTCCCACCCAAAAGAAAACTTACCTGTAGCTTTGTTAAATTTGAAAACCAAATAATACTTCGCTTTTTTGTCACTTTTGAGTACGGCATTTTTGTTATCATTACTTAAAATGGAAATGATATTCTTTTCTGAATCAACTATTTCAACTGTTACATTTCCATCTGTCATTTCCGAATCAAAATGGAGTACACACTTTTCATTTGCGTTAATATAAAAAGCCTTTTTTAAGTATCCGCTACATTTAATTATTTTAACACTAAAAGGATTTTTATAACTTACACCTGTAATTAATACTGCCGATATTTTTTTGTATGCCGTTATTCCCATTCGTGCCATAACAAATTCCCCCAATACAAATTCATACCCAAAACCACCGCCTACATTTCGCATAGGCGGTTTAGTTTCAAGCTATATTATTTGAACCCTATCCGGCGGTTTGTAACCTTTCCCTGCACGTTCAAACAACTCTTGTGTGGTTAAATCTTCCCACAAGTTTTCGCGCCATTTTGTGTAGTCAAAAGTGTTCCTGCCAATGGTGGTAATAAATATTTCCGTTTCAATTGCGCCAAGCGTATCACTTAACGCTTTCATTCCCGCACTCATAATTGCAGAAGTCTGAACATCACTATACATTATAAATTCCTCCAAATCTTCAAAAAGTTAATCGGGTCTACTATTTTTATGCGATTATCTTGATACTTTAATAACCGTTTATCGGTAGTTATCAGATAGTCACATTTGGCTATAATTGCACAGGCTGTATGCGAAGCGTCTTTTCGTTTTATTCCTGTTTTCATTATTTCATCTGTCAGAGCAATTGCGGTGTTGTCATTGTCTTTACTGATGTAATAACTCGCATTATTTTCTATGAATTTAATAATAGAATTTCGGTTAGCTTCTATCGGGTAGACGGTAATTTCCTCAATTGAAACAGACGAGTACACAAGTTCAATCGCTTTATACTTTACAAGGGATTGAATAGTCATTTTAGCTTGCGTGTCGTTAAAAATGTCTATATCGTTTTGATTATCAAACGGTCTGCCGTAACAGCAGTTATCCAAATAAATTTTCAACTTATCCATACAAGGCTTATCCTTTCACGCGTAATTCCCTATTATGATTATATCCCATTACAAACACGTTGTCAAGGGGCGGGTAGTATTTTTTCGCTTGTGTGCGGTGAAACCGTAAAAAGGCAGTAGATAAGGCTTTTTGTGAATTTTTTGTAAAAAAGCCGTTTACCCTATTGACAGAGCGTTGCTCTGTCATGTATAATGTAGGGCGAACATCAAACAATAAAAATGCCTTAACGGTATTATCAAATTTATCAGCTTTAATGGTGAAGCTATTTGATTCCGACAACGCAGTATTTGAAATAAATATTAGCGAAAAAAAGGAGTTCAATAAAAATGCTTAAAGGAGGAAAAAGAAAAAAACCTATGGTAATCATTCTAATTGTTGTCGGGGTATTACTTGTCGCCGGTATTGGGGTTTTTGCAAAAATACAATACGAACAGTCAAAAATGCGCCCTTTAAAAACACAAGAGATAATTTCCGGCGTGTTTGCCGTTAACAATAACTTTGTAAACTTCTTTCTTATTGAGAGCAATGGAAAATACATAGCCATTGACGCAGGGAACAATAACACTAAAACAAAAAATGAAATGCAAAACTTAGGTATATCGCCCGATGATATAATCGCCGTGTTTCTCACACATACACATGGCGACCACATCACCGCATTATCCTTGTTTACCCATGCCGCTGTTTACGTTGGGGAGGGTACAACATTACGCAATACAGCATATGCAACCATGTCGGACGGTGAAACGGTAAATATATTGAACGCTTCAATCCAATGTATTTTTACGCCGGGGCATATGAAAAATTCCGTAAGCTATGTAGCAGACGGTAAATATCTGTTTGCTGGTGACAATCTAAGCCTGCGTGACAACCATGTAGCGTTATTTAATTCTTTTTATAATAACTCAAACGAAATCCAAGCGGAAAGCATAAAAAAACTGGCGGTATTGGAGGGTATTCAATACATTATTACGGCTCATTATGGTTTCACTACTCACTACTCACTACTTTAACCGCATAATTATAAGCGGCGTTTATTCCGAAGCAAATCAACCCGCCGCTAATCAGCGCGACTACTCTCATCGGTGTACTAAGCCCCGAAACGTCCGCCGTGACAAGCTTAATCACGCACAGCATGGTAATTACAAGCCCGTAAACGCGCAGAATTTTCGCCTTAAACCTAAAGCCCGCAAGCACGCTGGCAAGCCCCGTAATCATAATAATAATGCTGACGGCGTATCCGTTTTGAAGCCAAGAGGTAAAGCCGTGAACGGTGCATAGCGTTAACACGGTAAGCTTCAGCCCCGAATAGATTTGCAAAAACGGGTGGCTTTCCTCCCTTATATCCCTGTACGCACCAACGAGGGCAAGCGCGTAAGCCGCGATTACAACGAACGGTCTGCCGTAGCTTGCTATGTGAATCCCAAACGCCGTCAAAAGCACAAGCTCGTTTACCCGCGACATCAGAGAAGGCGCGCCGCTGTCTTTAACGCTTATAAGCCTTACCGCAAACGCATACGCGCAGGTTATAAATGCAATCACGGAGACTACAGCTTCAATCTGAGTGTCCGAAAATGATGAATGTCGCCAATAAACGGGGATATTGCTGTTTATATAAATTGAACAAGCTAAAATAATAATCAGCCCGGAAATTTCCATAAAAGCGGATTGCATCCTCCCGCCTTTATAGTCCGCAAAGCTTCTGATAAGCACGAACATTAAGCTTAAAGTGATTGCGCCAATAGTGACCGCCGGGGAATAGAACCCGCCTATTATACAGATTGCCGCACCTATAAACAGTATAGTGCCGCTTATATCGGTAAGTACCGATATACAACCTTTTTTGCCTTTTATTTCCATAACGCCCTTTAAGGCTAAAAAGGCAAGACTGCCCAAAAGGGGAATAATGAACATAAAAGCTTCTTTCCTGCCTGCAAACACTACATAAACACTTACCGCCGCAATAATGAGCCACTCGGCAATAGCCATAACTGCAGATTGCGAAGTTCCGTTTTTATAATCCGCAAAGCTTCTGACAAGCGCGAATATTAAGCTTAAAATTATTACGCCAACGGTTAGCCAAGGGGAATAGAACTCGCCGATTATACCGATTGCCGCTCCTGTAAATAGTATAGTCCCGCTTATATCGGTAATTACCGAAACATAACCTTTATTGCCTTTGATTTCCATAACCCCTTTGGCGGTTAAAAAAGCAAAGCTTAACAAAAGGGGAATAATGACCATCAAAGCTTCTTTCCCGCCGATAATCACTATATAAATACTTACCGCCGCAATAACGAGCCACTCGGCAATAGCCATAACCGCAGATTGCGAAGTTTCGTTTTTATAATCCGCAAAGCTTCTGACAAGCACGAATGTCAAGCTTAATGCAATTACGGCAATAGATAGCCAAGGAGAATAGAACTCTCCGATTATACCGATTGCCGCACCTATAAATAGTATAATCCCGCCTATATCGGTAATTGATGAAACGTAGCCTTTTTTGCCCCTCATCTCCAAAAATCCCTTAACAAGCAAAAAGACAAGGCTTATTAAAAGAGTAAGGACCACCAAAAGCGCGCTGTCTTCAATATTTATATAAACAGCCGCCCCTATGAGGAAAGCCCATTCTGCAACCCCCATGACGGCAGATTGCAAGCTCTCTTTTTTGTAATCCGCAAAGCTTCTTGTAAGCGCGAGCCCGAATACCAACAAGGGTACAATAAGATTACCTTCATTGCTGAAATAAACGGCGGCAGTAACAATAAGCAAGCTCTCCGCTGTTTTCATAATAACATGAAGTGCCTTTGAGCTTCGCTCGAATTTAAAGAGATACAGTATTATATTCAAAGAAAACATGACGAACAGGAAAGTAAGCCAAATATCGTTAAACAAATCACTATACTCATCAATGAAACGGACCAGAGATATGTGAGTTAATATATAAGAGATGATTTTAACGCAGTTTGTTCGCCTTCTGTAAACGATGGCGTTTTCTTTTTCGTTTTTATTAAGGAAAAACCATTGCCCCGTCATTAAAATAAGGAGCATCAGCAGGTATAGCAGCGGCGCGGCAGAAGAGAGGGATTCCAGCTCATCGTATCCATTTGAAATCATGCAGAAAACATCCGCGCATATCCATATGTTTGCAAAAATCAGATAGACTTTGCTTTTCTGTAATTTGTAAAGCAAAAACATAAACACAGCAAGCGCGAACAGCAGGCTTGTGTATTCCATGGAGCTATAGAAATTATAGATTAACAGAACGGCTGAAGCCGTGCTTAAAAATGAAACGGATATGGTTTCAAGCGTTTTGCTGAGGTTAAATTTCCTTGCCATAATAAGCGTAATGACAATATGCGCGAAAATAACGATTAAGCCAACGACTGTTAAGTAGTAAATGCCTTGGCGGTGAATAACAAACTTCGACAGCGTGTAATTCCACGAGTTGATATAGAAAATATAGTGAAAAGTCACGTTAAGTACATTTAACCCCAATGAAGCAAGCCATAAAAGTTTGTTTGAAACATGCACCAAAACGGCAGCATCCGGCAATTCCGATTTCTTAGCATAGAGCGTCAAGAAATACGATAAAAACGAAGCGCAGATAAATTGCCCTATAAAGCCGAACAATATTAAACCGTCAATGTTTGGAATAAACGCACTTGTCATAAACGCGCTTGCAATAATTGTAAGCACAAACGAGGATAATAGCCCCGGCAGAAAAGTTTTCTTGCAAAAGAAGAAATTCCCTGCTACAATAACGGCGATTCCCACCCATTGGTAAACAAGCAGAAGTCCTAGTTTTTCATAAGATAAGCCGCTCGAAAACGCGAAGCAAAGCGAAATCGCCATGCCGATATGGGCTATTATGCTGAAAAGGCTTGTCCTTATCAGCTTGGACATATAGAGCGTTGCCGCTGTCCATACAAGCAATATAGAAAATGCAACGTAATCGGGGAATTTCCCGAACCAGACATGCGCCATAAGGGTTGAGATAAACAGCGCGCCGCAACCGCACCCTGTGAGTGCCAGCGTAAAATAGTTGCGGTGCTTTTTCATAAGAGCGGCACCGCCCAGAGTTAAAGCAAAGCTGATAACATACATTAAAGCGATTTTTCCGTTATCGTCTATGCGCTCATAGATAAGCGTTCCCAAGAAGATTAAGCCGATAAAGATTAAGACAGCGGCTATTATGCCGAATAATTTCTGCCCAAGCCAAGTTTCGGCGGTGGTTGAAGTTTTGGGTTCGGGGGTTATCTTGGCTTCGGGAGTTATGGGTTTAGTTTCCGTTGGTATAGGGTTTAATTCGTCTGTAAACCGCCGGACTTTTCCCTCGCGGTCGAGTTTTGCCTCCGCCGATATGGGCTTTAACTCGCTTGACTGCTTTGCTTCCACGGGTGGCTTCGGCAGAATTGGTATTGTTTTATAGGGGAGTTCCGTGACTGACCGTTCTGCCTGCGAGGGTTGAGGTTTGGGGATTGAGGGTTGGGGAGCAGCTTGCAGGGGTGAGGGTTGGGGCTTTACAATCGTGGGCTGAGGCGGTTCGTTCTCCTCAGTCCTCGCTCCTAAGTCCTTAATCCTCTTTTCAAGCTCGGCTATTTCATTTTTATGCCGCTCGATTTTAGTTAAGGCTTTTTCTAATTTATCGTAAAGATAAGAGTAGTCGTTATTTAACAGCTTAATTTTTACATGCGCTATACCAACGGCGATTATCAGAATTACGATTAATACACCCATAGCTTAAAGCCCCCTTTAAAAAAATATTGATTTTGCGGTTTAGATGTGATACAATAGAATTAAAGCATAAAAATAATGCTGACTTTAGGGAGGTAATATTATGCAGAATTTGAATTATAACTTCGTTGAATCACCATTGAATACTGCTAGGATTAAGGGGATTGACACAGCATCGCCTGTCGTTATGACTATGACGGAGCAGAGCAAGTGCCTGCGGGCGGAACGAGAAGAGGCGGAAAAGTGGCTTTTGGATACGCTTGCCGAATCAAGGCGGATAGCCGATGAGCAGGGTTGGATTCCGATTGAGGAGTTAGAAAGGGAGTACGGGCTTATATGAAAGTTCAAGTCACGCCTCCCGCTCGTCAGGATATTAAGAATATTGAAACTTATATCAAAGAGGAGTTTGATAATCCGACCGCGGCTAAAAGAGCCGCCGCGAAAATCATTAAGTCGGCAAAATCTCTTGGGTTATCGCCTTACAAAGGTTTTTCGGCTAAAGGAAAATACGGTATTGATACCTCGTATCGTATTCTTGTAAGAGAGCAATACCTTATCTTTTATGAGGTGAACGAAGATACCGACATAGTTAATATTGTTAATGTTTTCCATAGCAAGCAAAATTACATAAATAAGCTATTCCCCGGTTTTCAATATGAGTATGACATTGACGAAGAAAATCTCGAGGGCGAATAACGATTTTACAAAAAAGATGCGCGCTTAATCAACTCCTAAAAAACAAAAACGCCGCCAATTAACATCGGCGGCATAGGCGAACGAATTCCCGGTTTGGTGGGAGAGGGCGGATTCGAACCACCGAAGTCGAAGACGACAGATTTACAGTCTGCTCCCTTTGGCCACTTGGGTACTCTCCCGTTTATATTCATTCTATTGCATCATTATATTATTATATCATACTCGCTTTTGCCGAATGTTAATAAATTGTTAATTTTTCCAAAATTAAAGTTTAACTCAGCGACATGCTGTGTTCATGACTTATATAGCCGTTTAACTATAAAAGCCTGTCCTACTTTATTTTCTTTAAAAAAGTCGGGCGAAACCATTTTATATAGGTTATAATCATAAGGCTCAGCGTTGAATCGTATAGTATAAATACAATATTGCCGAAGCCTAAAAGCCCCGCTATTAAATACTTCCCCGTAAAACCGAATTCCGCGAAAAAATCCATAGCACCGAATATATTTATAATCAAGTAATAAGAGCTTACAATTGCGGCGTTAAACGCGGCGAATTTTAAAACCCACCGAATTACCCGAAGCTTTTTAAGACGCTTTTCAAGCTCCAGTTTAAGCACGGGATAATAGCCGAAAAAAAATATAAAGAATATTGCCGCCTGCTTATCCGGCGTGACAAATATTGATAATACCGCAACGGCGGCATAGGTCACAAAACCCCACGGCACATTGATTTCTATAGCGACCATAGCAATCAGCATCCCCGAAAAAATCGGTAGTGCTAAAGCCAATACAGGAAAAACCGCCGTCAAAAACATCAACAGCAAACAAAGCGAGGATACGACTCCGCCAAAAGCAACCTTATAGCTTACCTTCATAACAGCCGCCCCCTCCTGTATATCATTCCGTATCATGAGCATCAATCGTCAGTTTTTTCATCTCCGCCATATCGTAAAAGGTCTGCTTTAAGCCCATATAAACAATATTGTCAATGATTTGGCGATGAAGCGTAAAATCAAGCTGCAAATAGGCGGAAGCAAGCGCGCCGATTGTAAAGTTTACGCTATGCTCCGTTTTTTTCTTCACATCGTCAAAATCGAATTCGTTAATCAGAACATTGCCTATTACAAGCGGGTTAACCCCGCCGTTTTCATAATCCTCAATTACATTGTCAAAGGCATTCATGATAAACACATACCTGCCCAGAAGAAACCCCACCCGGCGCAAAGGCTCTTTTTCCTGCGGCTTATCAGATAAACGCGCTAAAATTTCGCCCACAATATCCGCAAAAGGCTCGGAGGCTCTGTCAATAGATTTGCACCCCAAATCAGCCAGCTTAGCCTGCTTTTTCAATTTTCTTATGATATATTTAGCAAGCTCGGGATACTTCATCCTCGCTTTTTTATACCCCTTGTTTATAACAGCACCAATTAAACGATTGGTAAATTTATTCTTGCTTCCTACGTTAACGCGCATAAGTATGACGGCAACTGCGGCTGTTAAATCATATTTATCTTGAACCTCAGAATCGGCAGGTGCAGAGCTGTATGCCGATTCAAGCATTGCCAAAAGTGCGAAATCGTAATTCAGCAGTACTTTATTGATTAAACCGTATTGCTTTTTTACGGTTTTTTGCAATTCCTCAAAAATCATTTTATAGTCTTCATAGCAGCATACCTTCATCTGCGGTCTGACGGGTCTGATATATCCAAACATTAACGGTTCACCTCCATCGGTTAGACAGGCGCGGCTCTTATTAACCGCTCTATTGTGCAAGCTCCTTTTCCGCTTTAGTTGCTTCCATATAATCTGCGTTTAAACAGCATGGCTCTGCAAATGCCGCATCTCCCTTTGCAAAGCAAGCGTAGCAAAGGCTTGAAGCAAGCTGTAAGCGCAGCTGCGGAGGAGCGGTCAGCACCTCGGCGTACTCTGCGAATAGCTCTGCGCCATCGCCGTTTATCATTACGCTTCCGTCTAAAGCCGCTGTTTCCTCTGCAATGTCGGTCAGGGGGCGGATTTCGTCATTGGAAATACGGAGAATTTTTTTGCCGTCGCTTTCAAATAAAGCGGTATAAGCAAGCTCGCCCCTTGCTTTCATAACAGGGCGGATATAGCCCGTAACACCCGCTAAATTATAGGCAAGGGATTCCAAGGTTGATATGCCCGCGCATTTTTTTTCCAAAGCATATCCAAACGCCTTAACCGCCGCAATCCCGATTCTCAGCCCCGTATATGAGCCCGGACCGACGGATACGGTGAAGCCGTCAAGAGCGTCAAGGGTTAAGCCCGCATTCCTCAAAACGTCCTTTACGATTGGCATGATTATCTGCGAATGGGTTCGGTTCGCCAATACGGAGGTTTGCGAAATAATGCCGTCTTGGTTGCAAACAGCCGCGGAGGCGGTTTTCCCCGAGGTTTCAATCCCTAATAAAATCAAGCTTCAAACCCCCCTTTGTTGATATAGTCAGCTTCCGCTCGTTCTCCTTGTCCGTATTTTCAAGCGTGATTGTAATAACATCCGAAAGCTCCTCCAACACGTCTGCAATATTCTCCGACCATTCTATGGCTATCACGCAATCATCTGACAGATAATCGAAAAAGCCCGTTGTTTCCAAATCCACCATGTTTGTAACGCGATACATATCAAAATGATACAATATAAGCTCGCCGCCGCTATATTCGTTAACAAGCGCGAAGGTCGGCGAAAAAACAAAATCCTCTAAGCCCATGCCTTTTGCAAGTCCTCGCGTAAAGGTAGTTTTCCCCGCGCCCAAGTCTCCTTTAAAGGCAATGATTTCCCCGCCGCGCAAGCCTTTTCCCAGCTTCTCTGCAAAGGCTTCCGTTTCCTCCGCAGAAAGCATTACTTTTACTATGGAACGCTCGCCCGCGTAAGCTTTAAGCATACCCGATTTGCTTTCGGAAAATCCCAGATTAGCATACCAAGGCTTTAATTTATCCTCGCAAACAAGCGAAACATCCATTTCATATTTATCGGATTGGCAGTAATGAACCAGCCTTGCTACGATTTGCCTGCCGATTCCGCGCCCGCGATAATCCTCCCGCACGCATACGCCGCTAATCACCGCCGCCGTCTGCCCGTCCGATTTCACACGCCCTAAGCCGATGGGGATAAAACCATCGTAGGCATAAACCGAATAAAAGCTTTCATCGGCGGCTTTTTCTATATCAGCTATCGTATAACCCTTTGAGCCGTACCAATTCAAAGACTTGTAAAGGTCAACCGGGTCGGGAGCAAAGCGCGTTTCGGAAAAATACTCTATATCCATAATTATAATTATTCCTCAAAAACCTTGATTTTGTTTAATAGATTAAGCTTAATTTGGGCTATTTTTTCGTTAAATACGCGCTCTGTCATGGACGGGGTTATAAACGCCGATTCATCCTCGGGCTTTGAAGCCCGCGTTAAAAATTCAACCGCGCCGAACAGCTCTGTAATTTGTTTTTCCGTCATAGACTGAACTCTGACATAGAAAGCTCCGTCCCCGTCTTGATAATCGGCAATATAGTCTTTGCTCGAAGCCGCGCTGCATTCCTCCCATTCCAGCGGGAAGCTTTCGCCCCTAGTCTGAACGGCGTTTATTATATCGGCTGTAACCGCGCTGGCAGTCGGCATTTTACCTGCTCCTCTGCCGTAAAACATAACCTCTCCCACTGCGTCCCCATATACTGCAATGCCGTTGAAAACATCGCTTATATGCGAAAAGGGATTGCCGCCGCAAACAAAGGAGGGTCGAACCATAGGCAGTATTTTGCCGTTTTCCAATTCTTTGACAGAGCCGATAAGCTTAACCGCGCCGCCCCAATTCTCGGCATAAGCCGCATCCTCAGCGGTGATTTTAGTGATACCCTCGCAATAAACGCTCTCGGGGTAAACATGCCTGCCGAAAATAAGCGACGATAAAATGCAGATTTTCCTGCTCGCATCGTACCCCTCGACATCATCGGTGGGGTCTTTTTCGGCGTAGCCCAGCTTGCTTGCCAATGCCAGGGCATCTGAAAAATCCATCCCCTCTTTGAGCATTTTAGTTAAAATAAAATTGGTCGTTCCGTTTAAAATTCCTGCCAGCCCGTTGATTTCATTTGCGGCAAGGCAGCTTTTGATTGGTCTTATAATCGGAATCGCGCCGCCTACGGAGGCTTCAAACAGATAGCGGCAGTTATTCTCATTCGCCAATTTCAAAAGCTCCGCGCCCTTATGAGCGACAAGCTCTTTATTGGAGGTGACCACGCTTTTGCCTCGCTTTAAGCACTCCTTGGTAAACTCATAAGCGTGAGTAATCCCGCCCATAACTTCGGCAACAGTTATAACCTCATCGTCATTCAGAATATCATTTATATCTTTCGTTTGCTTATCGGCATAAGGCGTGCCGGACATGTCGGCTATTTCAAGAATATATTTAATATCCAAATCAACGCCGGTTTTTTTTAGGATTGCCCCCCTATTCTTATAAATAAGCTCAACCGTCCCCGAGCCGACTACGCCAAATCCCAGCACAGCAATTTTAGCCATATGAATCAAATCCTTTCAAATTAACAATGAACAATTAACAATGAACAATTATGATTAGTCAATTAACAATTTAAGTTAAGTTTTTAAATGAAGTAATCTCATTACCTCTTTTTCAGTTTCAAACACTCGCTCTGCAATAAAATTGCAGAAGTCTTCTTCCTGCTCTTTTTGTTGATATTGACGAATAGAGCCTAGGTAATCGGAGCGCGAAATCGGCGGAATGATTGCCAGCATATAACCGTCCTGAATTAAAGCGGTATTCATCAAAAGCCTTGCAACCCGCCCGTTACCGTCAATATACGGGTGTATAGTGACAAATTTGAGGTGTAGCATTGCGGCAAATTCTACAGGGTGCATTTGAGCCCGCTCTGATTTAATCCAAGCTTCAAGCCGGAGCATAAGATTCTCGAGGTCATTAGGGGCGGGGAAAACATAATCCGTCCCCGTGACAAAGATTTTCTTCTTGCGCCAAACGCCTGCATTCTCCCTATCAATCTGCCGATAAAAAATTTCATGGAAAGCCTTTATATCCGAAAGAGAAATTTTCCTCTCCCTCAAAAGAGTAAACATATGCTCATAAGCCTCTGCGTGTCCTATGGCTTCAAGGGTATCTCTAAGCGGCTTGCCGCCGATAGTCAGCCCGTCTTCAAGCAATATCTTAGTTTCAATTTCAGTAAGTGAATTTCCCTCTAAAGCATTGCTTGACCACGTAAGCCCGATTCGATAATAGTCCCGAAGCTGTTTGAGCAATTCACCCTCAAAGGGTCTGAGCTTATCGATAACGGCTTTATATTTATCTATTTTTTCATACACGCTCAACTTTCAACTCCCTTAACAATGCACTTAGAGGCAGATATTTCCAAATCAAGGTTACGAATTGCATTTGCTGTAGCAAGCTTTTGATGCGCCTTGATATATGCTTCCATATAATCAAAGTCGGGAGTATTGCCGTTAGTTGCGGGGAGGGAAATAATCACATCATGGGCATCGGAAGCGTAAAAATTTCTTGAGTAACTAAATTTCCCTTTAATGGTTTTTTCAATGCACGTCCCTACGTACAGTAAAAAGTACTTGCTGTACTCATGCTTTTGATTGAACAGTATCGCTACATGGTCGTCAGCACCATACTTATGCCCGCGGTAGAACACCGTCCCAAACATATCAATAGTAAGACTGTTCGGGGGAAACACTTCAGCACTGGGATTACCTATATAACTTGAAAAGCCGCGACCAACAGCTCCGGCTGTGATAAAGGGTAAATCACCAAACATTCTATCAAGCGATTTTATACGTTTTCCTCTTTTTATTGTATCAAACAAATCCCCGATTCTAAACTCGCCCCACTCCACCTCACGCGCCAAAGCTTCTATGTCGCCATCATCAAGCTCATAATTGTCAAACCCCGTCACTTCCAGATAGGCATTTAAGTGCAAATTACGCTTGCGCTCCAAATCAATGACATATTCATTTTGTATATATATTATGTAATCTTCCATATAATCGAAGTTGGGAGTATTGTCGTTGGTTGCGGGGAGAGAAGTCAGTATGTCGTGACTTTGCGAGGAACGTAATTTCTTTCCGTAACTAAATTTTCCTCTTAAAGCAACTTCAAGTGCCGTGCAATAATACAGCATCACTTCTCGTGACAAATGCTTTTTTTCATTCCAATAAACCCCTGTATCATCGCCTGCGGCATACTCATAATTGCGGTAAAATACATTGCCGAATATATCGATTGTGAGCGAATTTTTCGGGAAGCGGCGTACTGATTTATTCCCCACATAGTTGACAAGCCCTGTATTTGTTGTGCCTGCCATTATAAAAGGTAAGTTGCCGTCAATCTGGTCTAATTTTTTGAGCCGTGAGCCTTGTTGAATATTTTCAAACAAATCCCCAACTCTAAATTCCCCCCAACGCACATCCTTTTCGAGTATGCGGCTTTGCGTTGGGGTTATGCTTTTTTTAGGCGTTCCGCCATCTCGTTTCCTGTAAATCCGCTTTTGATTCGTTGCGTGACTTCCCAAGCCAAATAATCGCCTACAGTTTTTTCAAAGTCGCTTTTTTGCGGTTTGGCATTTATTTTTTTGTGCTGCTCGAAGTTCCAATCCGCCCCGCTGTCGGTTATCGTGTCTTCAACATAAATTTCCGGCAATTCCCAAAGCTCATTGTGAAATTCAGGGTGCTTATCGGAGTTTAAACCCATATTAAAGATAATCGGAATATCCGCATATCGCTCTTTGGGTTTGTCAATTTCGTTAATCCCTCTTTTTGTCCGCTTATATCCATCTTGCCGAAAATCAATGAATTTGACTATATCTGTCTTGAATTTATGAGGAGTTCCCGCCTCAATAACATAAATACTTGTCTGCACACCCGCATACGGCAAAAAGAGGTCAACAGGCATTTTTATACTCGCCAAAAGCCGATTTTTCAGCAGTATTTCTTTATTGCTTTTTACTGCCTTACCGCTCCCTGCCGAATCCTGTATAATGATAGCCGCTCTGCCGCCTTTTTTCATATGCTTTAAACCAAAAGCCAAAAACGGCATACCATTTTCGCTGTAAGTAAACGGCGGATTAAGCAGCAAAGCCGTTGCGTTAAAATCCTTATAAAGCTCTTCCGGCTGGTCAAATGACGAGCCTTTTTCTATTTTCGCGCTCCCATCGCCCCGCATTATCATATTTGTAGCGGCAAGAGTATACATTTGCGAATCCCGCTCAATCCCCATAAGCTGTGAGTTCTTTATTTTCTCAATTTTATTATTAGCTTTTGTTGTCCCTTTGCCGTATTTTTCGTTTACTTCCAAGGTCATCAGCTCCATGCAGGAAATCAAGAATCCCGCCGAGCCTGTAGCAACGTCAAGCACCCGTGAGTCTTTGTCGATTCCGAGCATCTGCGCCATAAGCTTTGTGATGTACGGCGGAGTTAAGACAATTCCTATTTCTTTCCCATCGCCCAACGCATATTTCAAAAATATTGAATACATCTCACCTATAATGTCAAGATGCCCCGCCGTCCCCGTTATCCTTGTAAATACGTTATCATACACATATTGAAACACCTGCCTTGTTATAGAAGCGTTGCCTTTAATATTTTTGGAAACAAGCGGGGAAACCTCCGTGTATTTATCTCTGTCAGAATCAATTGAAATCCTGTCAAACGATGAAAGCATCAGCTTCTTTTTATTATCGGGAACGCCTTTGTTTGTCAAATATTCATCAATCTGCGATAATATCTTCACGCCGTCCCGGTGCTTTTCCGTTTGTGTTCCGTTTAATACCTTAGGTGCAAGCCCTTCTAAGAGCATTTCCCCGTTGCCGTCAATAATATCCTGCATAGAAAGCAACATACCCGATACATATATTACACGCTCAGCCACACCGATAGAATGGTCATTCATCAGCTTATTTAATTTGTTTGCGTGTAAATGCAAGTCCTCTTGTGATTTTATTAAAATTTCGTGCTTTTCTTCCTCAGTTAGTGTTGCGTCGGCAATAAAAGTATTGAAAGCAGAATGATTTTCAAGAAAATCAAGAGCAGTATAATCAGTCATCAGCTTAGGTTCGCCCTCGTAACCAAAAACATAATTAACCGTAACCGTTAAATCATCACTTGTATCGCCCGCTATACCCACCGCTATAACGCTGTCATACCTACCCGAATGAATCATATGACGAGCATAAGAAACAGCACCGTTCACAGCAAAGTCCTGCACATCTCTGTCATTTTTACTTATGCCGTCTTTAGTCAGCTTTTGCAACTTTTTCAATCCAACCTTGTTTTCGATGATTACGGGAACGCCGTATTTTTCAACCGTAAAATCAGGTACTCCCGTTCCCGCTTTGCTTTCAGTCTTTGATGAACCTTTGAGAGAGGCTTTTAAATAATCGCTCATATTACGTTGGTCATTGAAATCTTTTTTTAATTTCAGACCTATACTTGTTAATTTGCCCTCAACATAACGGTCAACATCTCTTTCATCTTGAAACCGCACCATATTAAACTCCTCCTAATTTTAGCTCTCTTTTAATAACATATTTAGTAGCAGATATTTCCAAATCAAGGTTGCGGATTGCATTTGCTGTAACAAGCTTTTGCTGTGCCTTGATATATGCTTCCATATAATCAAAGTCGGGGGTATTGCCGTTAGTTGCGGGGAGGCAAACAAGTATGTCGTGACTTTGCGAGGAACGCAATTTCTTTCCGTAACTAAATTTTCCTCTTAAAGCAACTTCAAGTGCCGTGCAATAATACAGCATCACTTCTCGTGACAAATGCTTTTTTTCATTCCAATAAACCCCTGTATCATCGCCTGCGGCATACTCATAATTGCGGTAAAACACATTGCCGAATATATCAATTGTGAGCGAATTTTTCGGGAAGCGGCGTACTAATGTATTCCCAACATAGTTGACAAGCCCTGTATTTGTTGTGCCTGCCATTATAAAAGGTAAATCGCCGTCAATCTGGTCTAATTTTTTCAAACGTGAGCCTTGTTGAATATTTTCAAACAAATCCCCAACCCTAAATTCCCCCCATTTCACATCACGCTCTAAAGCTTCTATGTCGGCATTATCAAGTTCATAGTTAGCAAATCCTGTCACTTTAAGATAGGCATTTAAGTGCAAATTACGCTTGCGTTCCAAATCAATGACATACTCATTTTGTATGTGGGTTATGTAATCTTCCATATAATTAAAGTCGGGGGTGTTGTCAGCGGTTATAGGGAGTTGGATAGCAGTCTTTTTTAAACCTATTTTGGTTGCCTTTGCGTTGTAGGAGAATCTCTCCGATATTACCTTTTTTATAGCTGTCATGATATATAAAGCGGTTAGCCTATTTAGAGTTTCTGCTTGCAAAACACTTGTTGCACCGTGACCGTCTTTTAAATAAAACGGAGTTTCCAAGTAAACGATATTTTGATTGTTAGAGTGAATTAAAATAGTAGGTTTCCCATTTTTATTGTTTAAAACCTCTTGTGATAATTCACAGTATGTTATTATGCCGTTGTTAGCTATCGCTTGCCCGTAAAACGGATATTTTTCTTCGCTTGAAATGCTCAGTCTTTTCAAATGTAAAGGATTTATTTCTTTTTGCTCTTGCCAATTTAGTACATCTTCTAATTTGAATTCCCCCCAACGCACATCCTTTTCGAGTATGGTGCTTTGCGCTGGAGCTTTAGGCTCTTTATTCATATCAACCCTCAACTCCCAAAATCCCTTTCAACTCCCCAAACACTTCAACCAAAGGCTCAAAATCCTTAACTTCCTCCGCATATCGAACAGCCCTTTTCATCGTTTCATCATCAATTTCAAGTTCATCAGGGTAACGAGGAAGAACGCCAAAATGTGTAAGCAATTCACATTGATTTACAATCATTTCAAATGAATTGTCAAATTTTAAACACATTTTGCGAAGAGTATGCAAATCGTGAATTTTAGGCGGCTCTAATATTCCATTATATATCAAATAGCCTTTAAGAAATTTTTCAGCGGATTGCTGACAAAGAAAACAAACTGTTTCAACAGGAATAGGTCTCATTGTGAGCAAATAGACGGCGGTTTTTAAATCCCTTTCGGCAAACTCAAACCAATGTAGATTATGTTCATTGTCCATATATAACAACTCCCTCTCTCGCAATTACTTTATCAAATGTTGCTACTTGTTTTCTCTGATGAAATTTGGTTGACCTCTTAATTATCAAATCCATAGGCATATCAAATGACGTATGTCTCAATCCTCGTCTTACATCTACCTGCAAATCAATTATTTTGCCAACATTGTCCGGTGCAATCACACAAATATCAAGGTCGCTGTCCTTATGCGGCGTGCCGTTGACAAATGAGCCGAAAAGATAAATCGCTTCGGTATCGGGTATTACTTTAAGAACGCTCTCTTTTATCAACCTCAAATTCTCCTGAACAGCACTATCCATATAAGGCATATAATCCGACATACTCAAACCTCCTCAATTTTAGTAGCTCTGTCCATTATGATTATTCGTTACGCACGAGCATTTACACTCCAATTAACGCCAAACTTATCTTTAACATACCCATACAAACTTGTCCAAAATTGAGGCTCCAGCCGGTCAACTATTGTACCGCCATCAATTAACTTGTCCCATACCTTTTTAACTTCTTCGTCTGTATCGAGAACTATCGTAAAGCAATGATGTTCGCTTGAAACAGGTGTTTCTACGCCATCAGAAAAAGCACAAACTGTGCCAAATAATTCGATTTCTGAGTGCATTACAAAGTTTGGGGGAACTTCCCCCATTCCGGCATCGGC
>WRLG01000038.1 GCA_009777725.1 Oscillospiraceae bacterium
AAATCGACTCAGATATTACTCTGACTTCCTGTTTTTTTCAATCCCAAAAACAGGCAAAAATCTTTCAAGAATTTCAAGGGTTCTTTTCTTCTCAAGTTCTTGTGCATTGTTCAATTTTCAAGGTTCTAAATCGTGTATGCCGTTTTCCGACAACTTTATCATTATATCATGTTGTGAACGCTATGTCAATAGGTTTTTGTGTGTATTTTTTGTAAACTTTTTAAGAATTTTGGTTTTAGCTTATTTTTACGCCGTTTCGCCCGGCGTGCAAAGCGGCACAGCCGAAACGGCGTATCGGCAATTTTCGGGAACAGGCTTAATCCTTATCGCCCAAGCCGCTGTTTGCAAATCTGTTATTATGCTTAACAATTTCATCGATGCGTATGATTGCTTCGGGCTTAATGTTGTAAAACTTAACTCCGTATTCAACGCCCTCCGTTCCTTTTTCCTGCCTGCGCCACATGATGACCCCTCTTCCTTTTACCTCTTCGCCTCCGCCTCCCAAAGCGTACACCATAGCGCGAAACCATAAAATTTCGTGAACTTTAAATTCAAGCTCTGTATTGAATTTAAACCCCCCCGCAGAAAGGTCGGTCAATACTATATCCGTCCAATCTTCTCCATCCGTGCTTACGTAGGCTTCCTTATAAAAATCCGGGTCGCGTACATAAGCCCTTCTTTCTTCGCCTGTAAACATGGAAAACACCTCCTTTTATTATAGTCTGCAGTCCCCTTAGGATTTCCTTACCATACATTTTACCATATAATAAAAGATTATGCAATATTTATTTTTAAATAAATCAAATTATTCTTTTGTAGCCGTAATTGACACAATCGTTCAGCAATCACCCTTTGATGAAGAAATGTATTACGAAGTGATTCATTGATTTAACCTCCGCACTTAAAGCTAAGGATTCTCTCAATTTCAGCTTCGGACATGCCGGATAACTTCGTGCTTTCGATAAGCTCCTTGATACCTTTTTGCCTACCCTCCTCAATACCCACTTCCCGAGCATAATCCATAGCCCACTCATGGTCTCGCCTTGCTTTTTCTTGACGTTCATACATATCCCGCGCTTTTTCGTCCGCCGACATTTCGCGGAGCTTGACTACAGCTTTGCTAATTTGCGTATTCCTGTTTGCTACCATTTTTAATACTCCTTGGTTTTGTTGGTGTGATTTTTATTATAGCAGATTTTGGCATGAGTGTCAATGTCTTTTCAGCGAAGCCGACAAAAAAATAACGCCTTGATTTCTCAAAGCGTTATCGGCTGTTAAATATTGTAATATTTGCGTTAACTATTTCGCGGATACGGTTTCTTTTCATCGGTTAATTTTACTATATAATCAACGCTGACATTATAATAAACCGCTAGTTTCATAGCAAGGTCAAGCGGCAATTCGCGTTCGCCGCGCTCATATTTTGAATATAGTGACTGGTCACATTTAAAAAGGCTTGAAATTTGCTTTTGCGTTAAATTGTTATCGTCGCGCAAGTCCCTAATTCTTAATTTCATTACGCCCAATTCCATTTAGAAATTCCTTTCATTAAAAGATTGTACTAAAATATATTATATATTAGTACAATATGTCCTATTGACAAATAGGACTAATAGTCTTATAATATATATTTAGGAGGTGAAAACAATGTCAGAATATCAAACCATGTACCTAAAGCTTTTCAATCAAATCACCGATTCTATCAAAGTTCTCGAATCGGAGCTTATAAAATTAAAAGCTGTGCAGTCTCAAACCGAGGAAATGTTTATTAACGCGGACACAAAAAATAACGCCTTGATTTCTCAAAGCGTTGGCGGCTGTTAAATATTCATAAGCAACGGCATTATTTGGTATCGGATAGACCTGTAATGTAATCTAAGCTAACCTTATAATGCTTTGCAAGGCGTATTATTTTAAAAAGAGGTATTTCTCTCACCCCAAGCTCATACTCGCTGTAAACCTGCTGGGTTGTTTCCAATATTTTCGCTACATCGCTCTGCGTTAAATCATTATCTTCGCGCAAATCGCGCAATCTTTTGTAATAAAACATAATATTCACCTTAATTTCATTATAACATTTGTTATGTTTTACTATTGACTATACACTATAATTCATGTTATTATTATAACGGACTGCCTATTATAACATTTCGGAGGTTGTTATCATGGAATATATTGATGCCGAAGGGAAAATGAATTTCTGCCCCTACGGATTAGACGAGGAGCAAAGGTTTTTTAGTGTGCATTTTATTTTAAAATACCATGGAACAAAAATCATTTTTTATTGACAATTTAAAATAACCGTGTTATAATTATAAGAACAAAGCAAAGAAAGGGAGTCACTCATGCTGCTCAAAGAAATGGACAGACGCGAGCTTCAGATATTTAAAGAGGAATGTGAAAAGGAATATGCCGCGATTAAGGCGAGAGGGCTTAAACTTGACATGTCAAGGGGTAAGCCCGGCGCGGATTGCCTTGATGTTTGCGCGGGTATTTTGGGGGAGCTTAAAGAACCCGCCGTTTCAAAGGACGGAACGGATTGCCGCAATTACGGAATGTTGACAGGAATCGCCGAAGCTAAAGAATTATTCGCAGAGCTTTTGGGGGTTTCTTTTAATGAGGTTATAGTAGGCGGGAATTCAAGCCTTTGCTTAATGTTCGATTCTGTTATGAGAGCTTATGTCCGCGGGGTTTATGGCGGCGGTCAGCCGTGGAGCCAATGCCGTAAGGTCAAATTTTTATGCCCCTCTCCCGGATATGACAGGCACTTCGCAATCTGCGAATACTTCGGCATTGAGATGCTCACAATCCCCTTAAAATCCGATGGTCCTGATATGGAGCTTGTCGAAAGGCTGGTTTCGGAGGATGAGGAAATAAAGGGGATATGGTGCGTTCCGCTTTACTCGAATCCGGACGGGATTGTCTACTCTGATGATACGGTAAAACGCTTCGCGAACCTCTCGCCGAAAGCTTCGGATTTTCGTATCTTCTGGGATAACGCCTATTTCACCCACCACATCGGCGAACCGCATACCATACTCAATCTTTTAGATGAATGTAAAAAAAGCGGGAAGCCCGATATGCCGCTGATGTATGTTTCAACCTCTAAAATATCTCTGCCGGGCGCGGGGGTATCCGCTTTAGGCGCGTCAGAAAACAATATAAAGCAAATTTCCTCTCTTTTAGGTGTTCAGACTATCGGCTACGATAAAATAAATCAGCTTCGCCATGTTCGGTATTTTAAAAATTACGCGGGAGTAAAGGAGCATATGGAAAAGCTGAAAGCCGTTTTAGCTCCGAAGTTTAAGCTTGTCCTTGATATGCTGGAGCACGAGCTTTCGGAATACGGCGTTCTTGAATGGAACAAGCCGGACGGCGGTTATTTTGTTTCGGTGAATACGCTGAACGGCTGTGCGGCGCGGGTTATTCAGCTTTGCAATGAAGCGGGCGTTGTTATGACCCCGGCGGGGGCTACGTTTCCTTACGGGAAAGACCCCTGCGACCGCAACATCCGAATTGCCCCGACGCTTCCCCCGCTTGAAGAGCTAAAGCCCGCAATGGAGCTTTTCTGTATCTGCGTTAAATTGGCTTCCGCCGAAAAATTAATTTAAAAGGAGTGCAATACTATGTTTAACGGTTCTAAACCCAAAACCCCGCTTGTAACTCACATCTATACGGCTGACCCCTCAGCGCACGTGTTTGAGGATAAAATCTATATCTATCCCTCTCACGACCTTGAAAACAAAGGACTTGACGATGGTAAGGGCGACCATTTTAAAATGGAGGATTACCATGTTCTTTCACTGGATGATATGGACGCGCCCTGCACCGACCATGGTGAAGCTCTTCACATAAATGATGTGCCTTGGGCGGATACGCAGATGTGGGCACCCGATGCCGCTTATAAAAACGGCAAATACTATTTCTATTTCCCCGCAAAGGATAAGAACGGCATATTCCGAATCGGCGCGGCGGTGGGTGACAGTCCCGCAGGTCCTTTCAAAGCCGAGCCCGATTACATAAAAGACAGCTTCAGCATTGACCCCGCCGTTTTGGTCGATGACGACGGCAGAGCTTATATGTATTTCGGCGGGATGTGGGGTGGTCAGCTTGAAAAATGGCAAAGCGGCGAATTTGTGCTGGGAGATGAGAACGCTTTCCCGGGCTCGGACGGTCCCTCGGGGAATGAACCCGCGCTCAGCCCTTACGTGGCTGAACTAAACGATGATATGCTTTCCTTTAAAGCAAAGCCGCAAAAAATACAAATTCTTGACGAAAACGGCGAGCCTTTAACCGCGGGCGATACAGACAGGAGATATTTTGAAGGTCCTTGGATGCACAAATATAACGGGAAATATTATTTTTCCTATTCAACGGGTGACACGCACTATCTTGTCTATGCCGTAGGCGACAGCCCGTTAGGTCCGTTTACATATAAGGGCAGAATCTTAGAGCCCGTTGTCGGCTGGACTACCCATCACTCCATAGTCGAATTCAAGGGTAAGTGGTACTTGTTTTATCACGACAGTTCATTGTCGGGCGGGGTTACTCATTTAAGATGCGTGATGTATACCGAGCTTAAATATAACCAAGACGGGACTATTGAGACGATTGAGCCGTATGGTGAGGGTTAAATCAATTGACAATACTGAACCAAATGGGTTATAATATTAATTAAATATACGTAAGGGGAAAGTCCGATGAAAAAAGTAATTGCCGCAATGATTCCGATGCTTTTGTTATTATCCCTGACAGCTTGCGGGGCAGGCTCTTCTCACGCTCGGGTATATACGCTGAAAATGTCCACCCAGCTTAATGAAACTCACCCTCTGATGGAGGGTTTGAGGCAATGGGCGGAGAATGTAGAGGAAAAAACAAACGGCGGCTTGATGATTGAGGTCTTCCCCTCGGGGCAGTTCGGCTACGATGAGGATGTTATCGAGCAGGCTATTTTAGGCGCGAATGTCGGCGTATTATCCGATGGCGGACGCATGTCAAACTACGTACATGAAATAGGAATTATAGGCATGGCTTATATTGCCGACAGCTACGATGAAGCATTGAAGATAACCCAAACCGAAACCTTTGCCGAATGGGAAAGGCAGTTGGCGGACGAGGACGGACTTCGGATTTTAAGCTTTAACTGGTACGACGGCGCGCGCCACTTTTTAACCAACAAGCCCGCAACAAACCCGGACGAGCTGAAAGGCTTACGGATTCGCACGCCGGGCTCGCCCGTTTGGACAATGTCGGTTGAAGCATTAGGAGCAACGCCGATTTCCATGGGCTGGGGTGATTCATATAACGCCTTGCAGACAGGCGCGATTGAGGGTGTTGAGGCGCAGAACACCGCAAGCTACGGAGCGCGTATGTTTGAGGTTGTGAAATACATAAACAAAACCTCTCATTTCCACTTAATCAACGGCGTTGTCGTGGGTGAAAAGTGGTTTAAAAACCTGCCAGAGGAATACCAAGGTATACTTGTCGATGAATGTATCGCCGCCGCCGCCGAAAACGCAAGATACGTCGAGGGCGTATCGGATGATTATGAGCAAAGGCTGATTGACAACGGCATGGAGGTGATTGAGGTTGACATGGAGGCTTTTCGTCTGGCTTCCGAAAAGGCATATGAAAGGCTGGGATTCTCCGAGCTTCGCACCCGGCTTTATGAAGAAATTCAAAAAGACGATGAGACTGTTGGTGAATTGCTAGAGTTCTCCGAGCTTCACGACCGACTTTATGAGGAAATAAACGCTGAAGCCAGACGTTATGAAGAAATAAATGCTGAAGGAGGTTAATATTTTGGAAGCACTCAAAAAATTTTACCGATGGTTTTGCAAGGCTGAGGAGGCGGCGGTCGCGCTGTTTATTGTTGCGATTACCCTGCTTGTATTCATATCCGCGGTTATGAGGACTATAAGCCACCCAATTAACTGGGCGCAGGATATGTCACTTTTGCTGTTTGCTTGGGTTGTGTTTTTAGGGGCAGATGTCGCGCTTCGCCGTTCCGATTTTTTGCGGGTTGACATTTTAATGAACAGATTCCCGAAAAAATTGCAGGAATTTCTCTACTATTTATGGTACATATTGGCAATTCTATTTCTCTGCATATTGGTTGTATATGGCTTTCCGCTCGCACTTGAAAATACTAAAAGACCATTCCAATCAATGGGAATCAGCTATTCGTGGGCGACCATGAGCGTCCCTATCGGAAGCGCACTGATGATTATTACTATAGTCATCAAGCTTATTTCACGTTATAAAGGGACGGGAACTCAAGAAGAAAAATCCGAAGAATCCGGGGAGGCGATTTAAAATGGGTTTAGTTTTTATTTTATTCTTGTTATTGCTTTTATTAGGTATGCCTGCGGCGTTCGCCATAGGAATATCCGGCGCGTTTTTCTTTTTTGTAACGCCGGACTTGCCCCTTGCCATTACCGTGCAAAGGGTATTAGCACCGACACAGAGTTTTAATATGCTTGCTGTCCCGCTGTTTGTTTTTGCGGGTAATCTTATGAATAATACGGGTATTACCAATCGTCTGATTAAGCTTGCCAACGTCTTAACGGGTCGTATGCACGGCAATCTGGCGCAAACCTCCTGCCTGCTCTCTGTCCTTATGGGCGGCGTTTCCGGCTCTGCCAATGCAGATGCCGCCATGCAATGCCGCATATTCCGCCCTGCTATGCAGGAAAAAGGCTATTCTATGGGTTACGGTGCGGCGGTAAACGGCTACACTTCATTGATTGTAGCGACGATTCCGCCCAGCATGGGGCTGATTATCTACGGCTCTGTCGGCGAGGTTTCAATCGGGCGGCTGTTTATGGGCGGCTTTGTCCCTGCTATATTATTAGGAATCGCTTATATGTTTACAATCCGTCAAACCGCAAAAGCCAGAGGCTACGCGCCTGAGCGTACAGAAAGAGCACCAATCGGCGAAATCGGCAAAGCGGCTCTTGACAGCATATGGGCACTTTTATTCCCTGTTATACTGATTGTCGGTATTCGCTTCGGGATTTTCACCCCCTCCGAATCGGGTGCGTTCGCCTGCGTTTACGCTATTGTAATCGGTATGTTTGTTTATAAAGAGCTGACGATAGAAAAATTCAAAGAAACGCTTAAAAATACCGCCGGAGATATAGGAATTATCATGATTCTCGTATCACTCTCGGGAATATTCGGTTACGGCATAGTATACGACCGAGTGCCGCAAGCATTAGCCGCTTTCTTAACAGGAATTACCGATAATAAATACTTACTGTTTTTCATAGTTATGCTTATGCTTACCCTCGCCGGAACTTGCATTGAAACGACAGTAGTTGCCCTTTTAATGACGCCGATTCTAATCCCTGTAGTTACATCGGTAGGCATCGACCCTGTTCATTTCGGGCTGATTATGATGACGGTTGTCACTATGGGAATCATGACACCCCCGATGGGAATCGCTTTGTTTACAACATCAAGCTTGATGAAATGCAGTCCCGAAGAAACGACCCGAGAGTCCGTGCCGTTTATTATAGCAACGCTTGTGGTAGTGTGCATATGTGTATTTTTTGAGGATTTAATTTTGTTTTTGCCTAATTTGGTGTTTGGGTAAGGTGAGCTTATAAAAATTTTCCACCTGTGCAATAGGGTTATGTAGGGGACAGGCTTGCCTGTCCCGCCAATAGCGAAATGATGCGTTTTTTGTGTGTGGGACATACGGGACGGGCAAGCCCGTCCCCTACAGGATAAAATTCTGATGTAAAAAGGAGTATTTAACCATGTTAAATTTAAAACCAAGCTCAAATGCCAAAGCTCTGCATATCCGCATTATTTCTGCATTGTTAACATTAATTTTCGCCCTTACGCTCCTACCCATCGGGCAGACAACCTTTTCAGAACCCCCCAAAAATTACCCAACCCCGCCCGGCTTTAGTGATAATGATTACCAAAAGCTGGTTGATTTTGCTTTGCAGAATAAAAATCTTGACGCGCTGGAGTGGGATTTGGAAGCCCCCGAAAGTTGGCGGGGTGTTAATTGGAATCATGCTTCACCTAAAAGAGTTACTGCAATATATATCGGTTTCTTTGGTTTAACAGGCAAGCTTGATGTTTCAAACAACCCCGCTTTGACAATATTAGCGGTAAATAACAATCGGCTTGAAAGTCTTGATGTGTCGAATAATATTGCCTTGACATATTTAGATGTATGGAGCAGTACCCTTGCAAACCTTGACGTTTCAAGCAACATCGCTTTGAAAACCTTATATGCAGGTTACAATCAGCTCACAAGTCTTGACGTGTCAAATAACACCGCTTTGAAAACCCTGCATATTGGTAACAACAAATTTTTTGACGGCAATAAGCTCACAAGCTTTGACATTTCAAGCAATACTTCTTTGACATATTTAAATGTTGCCGGCAATCAACTCACAAATCTTGACGTGTCAAACAATACTGCTTTGGAACACTTAACCGCTAGGTTCAATAAGCTTACAAGCCTTGATTTGTCAAACAATACCGACTTGAAATACTTGGGTATCTGGAGCAATCGGCTCACAAGACTTGATTTGTCAAGTAATACCGCCTTGGAGCACTTAAATGTCGGCTTCAATAGGTTTACAAGGCTTGACGTGTCAAGCAATACTAACTTGACATACCTAAATACCGATAGTAACCGCCTCACAAGACTTGATTTGTCAAGTAATACTGCTTTGGATTACTTAAATGTTAGGTACAATCAATTCACAAGCCTTGATGCTTCAAGCAACATTGCATTAAAATCCTTATATGCAGATTACAATGAGCTCACAAGTCTTGATGTTTCAAATAGCACTGCTTTGACAGACTTGTATGTCATGCACAATAAACTCACAAGCCTTGACGTTTCAAATAATACTGCTCTGAAACGCTTAAATGTCGAGAACAATCGGCTTACAAGCCTTAATGTGTCAAGTAATACTGTTTTGGAATACTTAAATGTCGCGGAAAATAAAAATGATTGGCATTTGTTAACAAGTCTTGATGTTTCAAATAATACTGCTTTGACATACTTAAATGTCCGTAGTGCTCGCCTAGCAAGCCTTGACACTTCAAACAATACTGCATTGACAGACTTAAATGTTGCAGGCAATTGGCTAACAAACCTTGATGTGTCAAACAACATTGCTTTGACAAGCTTATACGCAGAAAATAATAACCTCACAAGCCTTGATGTGTCAAGAAATACTGCTTTGACATACTTGGGCGTAAGTAATAACAACCTCACAAGTCTTGATGTTTCAAACAATGCTGACTTAAAATATTTAAAAGTCTATGAAAATCAACTCACGAATCTTGACGTTTCAAACAATACTGTTTTGATACAATTAGAGGCTCACTACAACCAACTCACAAGCATATCATCGTTTGAAAATTTAGATGATTTGAAGTGGTTAGACGTAAGATACAATAACCTTGACTTAGAAAGCGATGATGTAAAATCTTCAATAGCCAAAATACAGAAAACGATTGACAAAAACAGCGGGCGTTTTTATTATGAGCGGCAAAGCTGAACCTGCAAAACTCCCCGCTTAGTCGCTGAAGTATTGCACAAATTTTTCGTAGGGGCGACCGCCTCGGTCGCCCGAATAACTCCGTTATTTATTCTTTCGCCTGTCCTTTCAGGCGAATGAGACTTGTCAGTCATTTCGGGCGAACGAGGCGTTCGCCCCTACAAAAAGATTGCTCATTATGAACAAAATCAAGCAGAGCGACTGAATAGATACAAACTTACAGTCAAACTAAATGCTACGGAGGTTTAAACCATGCTCAATTTTAAGAAAAGCCATATCCGCATTATTTCTGCATTGTTAACAGTAATTTTCGTCCTTACACTCCTACCCATTGGGCAGACAACCTTTTCAGAACCCCCCAAAACTTACCCAACCCCGCCCGGTTTTAGTGATAATGATTACCAAAAGCTGGTTGATTTTGCTTTACAAGACGATAATCTTTCAAAGTTGGGTTGGAATTTTGAAGAACCCCAAAATTGGGAAGGCATTACTTGGAATGATGAAGCCGAAAAAAGGGTAGCCAGAATTGAGTTGCGTTCACTCAACTTAACGGGCAACCTTGACATTTCAAATTATACTGCTTTGGAATACTTACAGCTATCCCAAAATCAACTCTCGAACCTTGACACTTCAAACAATATTGCCTTGAAATCGGCATTCCTAAATTTCAATTCATTCACAAGCCTTGATTTTTCAAACAATACTGCCTTGACAAGATTAGATGTCCAAGGCAACACGAAACTAACAAACCTTGATATTTCAAGCAGTACTACTTTGACAGTCTTACATGTTAGGTTCAATCATCTGGTAAACCTTGATGTTTCAAACAGTACTGCTTTGACAATATTAGACGTTGGGTACAATCAACTCACAAATCTTGATATTTCAAACAATACTGCTTTGACAGATTTAAGAGCCGACTCCAATCGGCTCACAAACCTCAATGTTTCAAACAATATTGATTTGACAATCTTAAGAGCCGACTCCAATCGACTCAAAAACCTCGATGTTTCAAATAATATTAATTTGACAAGCCTACAAGCCGACTTCAATCTGCTTACAAGCATATCATCACTTGAAAATTTAAATGACTTGGATTTTGTGAAATTAAATCACAATAACCTTGATTTGGATAATGCCGAAATACAGCGTTCAATAAATATCATACAAAATAATATCAGAAAAAATGACGGAAAGTTTATATACACACCGCAACTCCAACCGCCGACCGCACAAGAAAAAATTATTCACATTTTCAAATTACTCTTATCCCATTTTGAAAACTTACAGTCAAACTAATGCTATGGAGTTTTTCATTATAAACCGCAAAACTAACCTGTAAAAGAAAGCTCTAAAAAGGAGGCTCAGTACATGATGTCTTTAAACGGTGCTAACAACTCGGCTGAATTGGTGGCGGCTTTGAATAAAAATGCCGCGCTTGAACTTTCATTTAAAATTGAACGTGAGAAAAACAAACTTATTTCCGATGAGTTAAATTTCGGGCTTTGGGTTTATGACATTGCCTCTAAAAGGCTGGAGCAATTCCGCAAGCTTGACGGCAAATATAATAAGGAAGAGCTTGTGATTGAAAATTACCGCGAGGCTATTAAAAGCCGAGGGATTATCCACCCCGAGGACGTGCATGTTTTCGATGCCTACTGCGACAGTATGGATAACGGCGAGGATAATTTTACATACGAGCTTCGCTCCATTGCCGACAGCTATAACTTTGTATGGCTTCGGTATACGGGCGTTAAGGTTTGCGGCTCAAATGGGAAGCCTTGTAAAATTGTAGGCAAAACGCTGGATATATCCGATGAAAAAAACATTGCCGCAGAAACGGTGAAAAAAGCTGACATCGACCCGATTACTCACCTGCCGGACCGAGCGGGCGTAAAGGCTCTTGTGGAAAATTCGCTTAAAGCTTTGGATAAAAGCATAAGCCATATGCTGTTTTTGCTTGATATTAGCAAATTCGGTAAAATAAATAAAAAGTGGGGGCATTTATACGGCGATTATGTTTTGGAATCCATTGCCGAAAAAATCACGGGCTCTTTTTCCGTTTCGGATATTATAGGGCGTTCGGGCGGAGATGAATTTATCATTTTCTGCCCCAACATAAAAGCCCCCGACATCGCCCTGCATACCATAGCCAACCGCCTTGTAGACAGTATCGGAGGGTTTATTTTAAAGGATAATTCGCCGCTCGCGGTCAATGTGGGCGTTTCGCTGTTTCCTAAGCATGGGACAACCTATGATGAACTGTACAAATGCGCCGACATCGCCCTTTATCAAGCGAAACGCTCTGCCCAAAATCCCTACGTGCTGTACAGCAGCTTTAATGCTCATGGTTCTGCGGAAATTAAGGAATTCAATAAAAGAACGCCCCCGGCGGCGAAAAAAATACGCATAAACAGGCTGGATAATATTGAAAAGAAGATATTTGATTTTGCGTTTGATGCCGTAAGCAACAGCGAAAGCTTTGTTGATTCTCTTGATGATGTTTTCTCCGAGGTCGGGAAATATTTCGGCATCGACGGCATATCACTGATTGAAAAAAATTACCGCACAAATGAAATGAATATGCTTAAAGCATGGTTCAGCAATAAAAGGTATAACTATCCCGAGGGTTTTTTAAACAGACTGTATCAAGGATGGGACGAGCTCCTTGAACGCTATTCCGACGGAAAGCAGTATTTTATATATCACAGCAATGCGGAAGATGAAAGCAATAACAAATCGGTTATCAGCGGCACGAAGGAATTTAAGGAGATGAATGTCAAGTCTATCCTGCAATTTCCTATCGTAGACGGCGTTGAGCTTGCAGGCATTTTTAATTTTGAGGACAGGACTAAGGAGCACGATTGGACCGAAGCGGAGGTTGCCACCCTTTCCGGCATCACCAAAATCGTTTCGGCAGGAATGCTCAGGATGCGGAGCAAGCTGGAACTGGAGGACGAAATCGTCTACACGGGCAGCGCGCTCGACACGCAGAAGCTTACCTATTACGTAATTAATCCGAAAACCCATATCATTAAATATCTGAGCCGTTACGCAAAAACGCTTTTCCCGGATATTAAGGCGGGGGAAAAGTGCTATAAAACCGTTTTCGGACGAACCGCACCCTGCGCCATGTGCCCCGCCGCAGAGCTTAATCCGGCGGAGAATAAGCTGCAATATTCACTGGAAATCTACAGCGATAAATATGATGCGTGGTTTACCACCACAGCTTCTCTGGTCGCGCGCGGCAAAGAGGGCGAGGATGAGCACCTGCTTTGCTGGACGGATGTTACCGCTTTTCTGGAGCGCGTAAAAGCAAAGGACCAGTTGACAGGTGTATTATCATTTGAAATCTTCAAGGCAGTCGTGATGAAAAAAATAACCGAGCAGGGGCTCGGGTTCGATGTGGCAATCATGGGGATTCGCCATTTCAGCAACATAAATGAGCAATTCGGCTATGAAGTGGGAGATGTGATTTTAAAGCAGACCGCCGAGGTTTTCGGAAACCTCCTGCAAAGCGGCGAGTTGCTTTGCCGCATTAAAGGCGATGACTTTGTGCTTTATTTAAAGAGCTACGACAGTGACAGCGAATGTGACTCGGTCGTTTGCAGGTTAAAAACAGCTTGCCGCTCGCTGGAGGTGCTTCTGCGCGGGAAATATCCCTCTCTGAATATCCGCTATTTCGGCGGTGTTTACCACGTTAGAGAGGGCGACTATTCCGTTACCGCCTTGGTGGATAAGGCAAATATGGCGCGGCGCAAGGCGGGTGAATTCTCCTCCTCCGAAACGCATACGCTGGAGGTATACAGCGGCGAAACCGAAAGCCGCGTCTTAGAGGAAAAGGAATTAGAGCATATGATGACGACCGCGCTGAAAGAAAAGCAGTTTAAGGTTTATTTTCAGCCTAAGGTCAGCGTTAAAACCGAAAAAATCAGCGGCGCGGAAGCCTTGGTTCGCTGGGTCGCGCCCGATGGCAAGTTTATCCCTAATTTTAAGTTTATCCCCCTATTTGAGCGCAACGGGTTTATCATCCGTCTTGACGAATATGTTTATAAGGAAACCTTTAAGTATATGCGTAAATGGCTGGACGATGGGAAAAATGTCCCCCTTATTTCGATGAACGTATCGCGGCTTCATCTCTTTGACGAGGAGTTTCCGAGCTTTTTAATCGGTCTGTCGGAAAAATACGGCGTTCCCCGAAATCTGCTTGAAATTGAAATAACGGAAAGCGTGTTTTTTGACAATACCGAGCGTTTGATTGAAGTGATTTCCAAGCTCCAAAGCAGCGGCTTCGTCATTTCCATGGACGATTTCGGCACGGGCTACTCTACGCTGTCCTTGATGAAATCGCTTCCCATAGACATATTAAAGATAGACGGAAGCTTTTTTATGCGCTCAAAGCTTGACGAAAAAAACAAGGCGGTTATATCCTCAATTATCCATCTTTCCAAAAAGCTCCACCTTAAAATCGTATCAGAGGGAATCGAAACGCCGGAGCAGGTGGAATTTCTGCGCTCTGAGGAGTGCGACTTCGCGCAAGGCTATCACTACTACAAGCCCATACCCGCAGAGGAATTTGAGAAATTAATTTAGAGCCCGTATGATTAGGAAATGGTTGATAAATATGGAATTTAACAGCTTAGGTATACCCGCAGGCAATCCTCCCTACAGCTTGGAGGCGGAGCAGACCGTTATAGGAGCCGTGCTGATAGACCCCGAGGTTTTGAGCACGGTGATTACTCATGTTAAGCCGGAGAGCTTTTATGTTGCGAAGCACCGCGATTTATTTGCAATTATCCTGCGGCAATTCGCGTTGGGAACGGATACCGATGTCATCACCGTTTTAAATGAAGCGGTAAGAGAGGATATATTTGAAAGCTCGGCTTCCGGCAAGGAGTATCTGGCGGCTCTCGCGCAAACAGTCCCCACAACAAAAAATATCGAAAGCTACTGTAAAATCGTCGAGGAAAAGTACTGTTTGCGCCAGCTTATTACCGCCGCGCGCGATATTATAGATATGTGCGCGGACGGCTCAGAGCCTGCCTCAACGCTTTTGGATTTTGCCGAGCAGAAAATATACGATATACGCCAAGGTAAGGACGTTGACGGTCTTACTAAAATCGATGAGGTCATTATAGAAGCATACGATGAGCTGGAGCGCAAGGCGGGACCCGATAAGGAGCTTTACGCGAGCGCGAAATCGGGCTTCTCCGACCTTGACCATATCACCTCGGGGCTTAATAAGTCGGACCTAATTGTTTTAGCCGCCCGACCCGCTATGGGTAAGACGGCATTTGCCCTTAATATGGCGGCTAATATCTGCCGCAACAGCGATAAAGAGGTCGTCATATTCTCTCTTGAAATGTCAAAGGAACAGCTTGTTACCCGTATGCTCTCATCTGAGAGCAAGGTAAACAGCGACAAGCTTATGAAAGGCAGCCTTAAAGCGGACGATTGGAGCAAACTTGCAGAGGGCGCGCAGCGGCTCTCGCAGATGAACATCTATTTAGACGACACGGCGGGCGTTTCCGCGCCTCAGATGAAAGCGAAGCTTCGCCGCCTTAAAAACGTAGCTCTTGTTATTATAGACTATCTTCAGCTTATGTCGCTTGCGGGGCGCAGGACGGAAAACCGCGTAGCCGAAATTTCGGAGATTACCCGCCAGCTTAAACTAATGGCTAAGGAGCTTAATATCCCCGTGCTGACTTTGTCGCAGTTATCCCGTTCGGTTGAATCGCGTTCGGACAAGCACCCCGTTTTATCTGACCTTAGAGATTCCGGCTCAATTGAGCAAGATGCGGACATTGTCATGTTTTTATACCGTGACGGCTACTATAACCCCGAATCGCCCGACCCGCTTATGGCAGAATGTATCGTCTCCAAAAACAGGCACGGCGAAACAGGGACAATTAATTTGAGATGGAACGGGCAGTATACTCTTTTCCTAAGCGAGAGCAGGCATTTATCGGAAGAATGACGATGGCAATGAAAAATATACCCTCTTCATGTCGCACCTTTAAACAACCCTCCATGTTAAACTCATTAAACAACATATTGTACACCTCTACCGTGCCACTTGTAAACTTTCAACTTCTCTAATTGACAAGCCTGTAAGCTCAACAATAGTTTCAAATGACATTTTTTTCGTAAGCATATTACGGGCAATGTCAAACGCTTTCTCCAAAGCCCCCTCTTCATGTCGCACCCTCAAACAATCCTCCATATTAAACTCATTAAACAACATATTAATCACCTCCGAGGCGTTTTTTCTCAAAAAATTAGCTAAAACATTTCGGTTAATACAATCTCGAACCGCTTTTTCCATAGCCTCTTTGAGAGGCATTTTGTTTT
>WRLG01000039.1 GCA_009777725.1 Oscillospiraceae bacterium
CGACCGCCTCGGTCGCCCGAAAGGATAGGCGAAAGAATAAATAGCGGAGGTATTCGGGCGACCGGGGCGGTCGCCCCTACGGCATTAATCTGTAGGGGGCGGGCTTGCCCGTCCCGCGCACAACGCCCGTTCCGCAGGTGAATCACATACTGCGTTCTTGCGGGACAGGCAAGCCTGTCCCCTACGACCCACAGGTGGAAAAATTTTGTTGTGGTTTTTTGAAAAAAAGTATTGACAATGGGGGTTGGGTGTGGTATAATAATTATAATAAATCGAATGGAGAGGTGCGACCCTCTCCATTCTGGGGCTTAACGATGCTTATCCTTGTTCGGGGGGCATCGTTTTTCTTTTCTTTTGGCGAGGGCATCTCTGATTGCAAGCACTATAAGCCCACCTGCAATGTTTGTCGTTACGCCTAAAAGAAAATTAATGAAAAACCATTCCATGTATGTACACCTCCTCTCATAGGATTAAGGCAGCGGAGGGACTCCCCTCCCGTAATCCCACGAAAATCATCGGTGACATGCAAGCCGAAACAAATTTAAGACACGTTAACTCCTTGTGGCTTATTATAGCGAATTTTGGCGGGGGTGTCAAGGGGTGTACTGAATTGTAATATTTTTTTGTTTTTTTTATAAAAAAGCTGAATTGAAACAATCCCTTAACTTACTTGCATATTTTTAAAAATTATGTTATAATGATGATATTACTTGATTCGGGATTATGAAAGGAATGGTTAAATTGAAAAAGAAAATAACATCTGCTTTTTTAGCAAGCGTTATGGCTTTGACGGTACTTATTTTCCCTGCCTCAGCGGAGGCTTCAATAACACATGAAAGGCTTGCGGGCGAATTTGCCGCCGCTAAAAGCTACGGCGAGATTTATGAACGTATGACTTCAATTGCTCCCTGCGCTAAATGCCGAACCCCGATTTTGCAGGGCGAGAAGCATTATGTCAGAGGTCATATTTACACCTGCGAAAAGTGCGGTCCTTGCGAGGTTCTCACAAAATGCCAATTTTGCTTGAAGAATATTTACGAGCTTGAAAAATTCAGCGCGTCTCAAATATATATAACGGGCAGTTGGAAGATAAGGCAGATAAGGGGCTTCGTTTCTTGCGAAGATTGCAAAGGCAAGACCATTCATTCATCAATTGACACTAAATATTATATACCGAACATAGATAGAGTTGAGTTAATAGCACCAGTGGGAGATGAAGATGCTGGTGAATCTTCTGAAACGAATGTTCAAGTTGAGGGGATTGAAGAGGGCGATATAGTAAAAACAGACGGGAAAAATATCTATGTCGCGTCTGAGAAAAATTCTGCCGTCTACGTTATCAAAGCGGATAACGGCAAGACGGAGGTTATCCATACATATAAAAGAGAAAACGCAAAGCCCGCCGAGCTTCTTCTTTACGATGGGAAGTTAATCGTGATTTGGGAAGAGAGGGGGGATGAAAGACGAACTGTATATACTGAAATGTTTTCAAAAGAATATTCAATGGGTTATACCGGGCAGAGGGAAAACCCGAAATATTACGACAACGTATATGGTTGGGATTATCAGCGTGAAACCATTGCAGATATATATGAAACAAAAAATCTTAAAGAAATCAAGGCTTCTTATTCGCAAAAAGGTGAATTCATTTCTTCCCGCATGGTAGGGAGCAATATCTATTTAACTACAAACTATGCTCCCGATTTGCCGAATTTTTTTACAGCAGAGGATACGGACAAATATATTCCGTCTTACACCGTAAACGGAAAAACGCAATTGGTAAAGGCGGCAGACATTATTATCCCGAAAAACATTGATGTTATTCGTTATACTATAGTAGGCGGGCTTGATGTAAACAGCCCTAGCCTGTTTGTTTCAAATCAGTTAGTTTTGGGCAAAGCGGACATTACCTATGTTTCTAAGGAAAATATCTACGTAGCAGGAATTTCAACGGTTCGCAATTCTTACACCAGATTTACCGATATTGCGAAATTTAATTACGGGCGGGGGCTGATTAAATTTCACTCGGCGGGGCGCGTTCACGGTTGGGTTTTAAATCAAATGAATATGGACGAGCATAAGGGATACTTGCGTGTTGCAAGCCAAATAGACGATAGAAACAGAAAACCCAGCCTTGAAGCCAACCTCACTATTTTAGACCTGAACATGAACACCGTTTCAACAATAACGGGAATCGGCGAAACGGAGAAGATGCGAAGCTCGCGTTTTATGGGAGATATAGCCTATATTGTCACTTTCATGATGACCGACCCGCTCTACTCTTTCGATTTAAGTGACCCGCGCAACCCTAAAATCCTTGACGAATTGAAGATTCCGGGTTATTCCTCTTATATGCACAGCTGGGATAACGAATCACTCTTAGGCGTAGGCTTTAGTGCAAACGATTGGGGGCGGAAAACAGGCGTAAAGCTTTCCATGTTTGACACTAAGGATAACGAGAATCTTTCAGAGCGGCATGTTTACACGATTGATTTAGAGGAGTTAGGGGCACGCGGGAACATTCGCAGTCCGATTGAAGATGAACACCGCTCTGTCATTGTATCACAAAGCAGGAATTTGATTGCTTTTCCGTTCTCTTATTCTTATTATGAAGAAGGCAGCGATGATTCTAAATATGTTACCAAATATGCCCTATTCGCCTATGATTCAAAGACGGGTTTCAGACCGTTGGGAGAAATTGAAAGCGAAAGGCAATCCGGCTCTATAGGCTTTGAGCGGGGCGTTTACATCGGGGATTATATCTACGCCATAGGGCAGGAAAAAATAGTTTCCGCCAGAATAAGCAGGTTTGAGGTTGTTGGCGAGTTGGTTTATGAGGAGCTAAATGAAAGGAATGATTAAATTGAAAAAGAAAATAACATCTGCTTTTTTAGCAAGCATTATGGCTTTGACTATGCTTTCTTTCCCTGCCTCAGCGGAGGCTTCAATAACGCATGAAAGGCTTGCGGGCGAATTTGCCGCCGCTAAAAGCTACGGTGAGATTTATGAACGCATGACATCCTCCGCAATTGCTCCTTGCGCTAAATGCCACACTCCGATTTGGTCGGACGAGAAGCATTATGTCAGAAATAATGTTTACACCTGCGAAAAGTGCGGTCCTTGTGAGGTTCTCACAAAATGTCAATTTTGTTTGAAGAATATTTACGAGCTTCAAAAATTCAGTGCAACTAAAATATATCTCACCTACAGCGGTAGCCAGAAAATTAGTCAGATAACGGGCTTCATTTCTTGCGAAGATTGCAAAGGCAAGACCATTCATTCATCAATTAATACTAAATACTATGTACTGTGGTATGGAGAAACCGTTGAGGCAAGCGCACCAGATAATGACGATTACGCTGATAACATTTCTGAAACAAATGTTCAAGTTGAGGGGATTGAAGAGGGCGATATAGTAAAAACAGACGGAAATAATATCTATGTCGCATCTGAGGAAAATTCTGCAGTTTACGTTATCGGAACTGATAACGGCAAAATGGAAATTATTCATACATATAAAAGAGAAAACGCAAAGCCCGCCGAGCTTCTTCTTTACGATGGGAAGTTAATCGTGATTTGGAAGGAGAGAGGGGAAGAAAGACACGTTGTGCACACAGGGATATTTTCAAAAGAATATTCAATGGGTTATACAGGTGAGCGGGAAAATCGGGCATATGTCGGCAACTATGGGCGGGATTATCAACATGAAACGATTGCAGAGGTATATGAAACAAAAAACCTTAAAGAAATCAAGGCTTCTTATTCGCAAAAGGGAAACTACATTTCTTCCCGCATGGTAGGGAGCAATATTTACTTAACTACAACTCATGCTCCCGATTTGCCGAATTTTTTTACAGCAGAGGATACTGACAAATATATTCCGTCTTACACCGTAAACGGAAAAACGCAATTGGTAAAGGCGGCAGACATTATTATCCCGAAAAACATTGATGTTATTCGTTATACTATAGTAGGCGGGCTTGATGTAAACAGCCCTAGCCTGTTTGTTTCAAATCAGTTAGTTTTGGGCAAAGCGGACATTACCTATGTTTCTAAGGAAAATATCTACGTAGCAGGAATTTCAACGGTTCGCAATTCTTACACCAGATTTACCGATATTGCGAAATTTAATTACGGGCGGGGGCTGATTAAATTTCACTCGGCGGGGCGCGTTCACGGTTGGGTTTTAAATCAAATGAATATGGACGAGCATAAGGGATACTTGCGTGTTGCAAGCCAAATAGACGATAGAAACAGAAAACCCAGCCTTGAAGCCAACCTCACTATTTTAGACCTGAACATGAACACCGTTTCAACAATAACGGGAATCGGCGAAACGGAGAAGATGCGAAGCTCGCGTTTTATGGGAGATATAGCCTATATTGTCACTTTCATGATGACCGACCCGCTCTACTCTTTCGATTTAAGTGACCCGCGCAACCCTAAAATCCTTGACGAATTGAAGATTCCGGGTTATTCCTCTTATATGCACAGCTGGGATAACGAATCACTCTTAGGCGTAGGCTTTAGTGCAAACGATTGGGGGCGGAAAACAGGCGTAAAGCTTTCCATGTTTGACACTAAGGATAACGAGAATCTTTCAGAGCGGCATGTTTACACGATTGATTTAGAGGAGTTAGGGGCACGCGGGAACATTCGCAGTCCGATTGAAGATGAACACCGCTCTGTCATTGTATCACAAAGCAGGAATTTGATTGCTTTTCCGTTCTCTTATTCTTATTATGAAGAAGGCAGCGATGATTCTAAATATGTTACCAAATATGCCCTATTCGCCTATGATTCAAAGACGGGTTTCAGACCGTTGGGAGAAATTGAAAGCGAAAGGCAATCCGGCTCTATAGGCTTTGAGCGGGGCGTTTACATCGGGGATTATATCTACGCCATAGGGCAGGAAAAAATAGTTTCCGCCAGAATAAGTAGGTTTGAGGTTGTCGGGGAGTTGGTTTATGAGGGTTAGCGTTTGTGTGTTGCCCAAGCCTCTTTAGGAAATTTAAAACCCCTGCCGCGAATGGAGCGGCAGGGGTTTTTGAAAGATGTTATTGCGGACTTCACCGTGCATTCACAGGAACAGACGAAACACTCTCGGAAGCCGATGTTTCAGCAATCAAGGCTGTTGTTATATCGGAGTGTTCTTGACTTTCGGGGTTTGAAGAATCGGAGGTTCTTTCTGAAGCTCTTTCTGAGGTTCTTTCCGCGGCGGTCGCGGAGGTTCTTGCGGTCGTTGTTCCGGGGCGTTCCTCTCTTTCGGGTCTTTCGGGTCTTACAGGTCTCTCGGGTCTTTTTTCTATGATGACGGCTTGGCTTCGCATCTGGCTGTATCTAAGCTCAAACAACTCCTTATCATGCGAAACAACGCCGAACTGCGGGTCATTTATAATCACGGTGCTGTCGCTGTTGTCGAAGCCCGTCAGCACAAAGCAATGCTCCTTGGAGTACCAAACAAGCGGCTCGCCTGTCAATATATCGTAATATGTAAAATTGTAAACCGGCTCTGCCATCTCTAAAGTACCCCAGCAGATAACGGGCACTCCGGCTTTAAGGTATTCATAAAGCTCCTCGGGGCTTGAACCCGATATGTTGCGAACGCGGAAGTCACCGCGGTCAAGACCGACAAGCTCGCTGTTTTGGGCTATGTAGCTTTGC
Organism: Oscillospiraceae bacterium; assembly: GCA_009777725.1. Taxonomy (GTDB): domain Bacteria; phylum Bacillota; class Clostridia; order Oscillospirales; family Ruminococcaceae; genus UBA946. The sequence continues at coordinate 5,665 of WRLG01000039.1, forward strand.
GCCGTATAAACAATGGCGTTTGAAAAGCACCCCCACCCCCTGCCGAACGGGTCGCCGAAAAAAATATTGTTAAAATTATTAATATAAACCTTATCGTCCTTTAACTGCATAAACGCGCTTTGAGGCAGGTAATTTTTCGCTATGTCGGTCTTATCGGCGTTGAAGCCGTAAAAATTCAACGCCATAGTGAGCGCGGTAGCCTCACAGCCCGTGGGAAGCTCGGGAAGCTGAAAAATAGTCCTTATGTCTATGTATACGGCATCGTCTTTATACGGTCTGGCGGCTTGGCTTACAATAGCCGTTCTCTGCTCCGAATCTGAGGCGGTTGTTTCGCCGGACACCTCGGCTGTTCCATCACGAATCATAAGCCCCGCCGGAACAGAAATCATAATCGCCGCCAATAACGCCGAAATGATATGCTTAATTTTAAATTCCAACTCAAACACGTCCTATATACTATTAATTACACTATACAGCGGGGAGATTAAAAATTTACCGAATTCCCCAAAATACGACCGAATTCCACAAAGTGCTTGACAAGCTTTATTATCCATTGTATAATGAACAATAAAGCTTGCCGAAATATGCTCTTTTCGACAGATGCGCCTTAGGGGATGCCGCCCCGAACGCGCATAAACGCGCATAATTAATATTTTTCCGCTCGCGTTTTTATGTTCAAATTAGAAAGCAGGTTGAGTTGCTCCAGCGCACACGCCCGAAATGACGGGTTCAATGACTTAAACAGACTTTTAGCCTTGATGACATCAAGCTCCTCTGCCTCGTTGAACATATCGCCCTCTCCCGTGCGAATCCAATGCTCGCTGACACTGTACTCCAAGCTGACAAGCCGGATTACGCGGTCGCTGACAGGCTTTCCGCTGAACTCCATGTCAGAGAGATAGGTCGGCGAGATAGCGATTCGCTCCGCAAATTTTACCTGCGTAAGCTTGAGTGTTTGCCGGACTTTCTTGATTCGTTCATTGACTTTCATTTCATTGACTTCCATAATGAATCCTCCCTTTTTTAATTAAATTAACCTGCCGCATTAGCCAACATAAGCTTAATGCGGTTTTCTTGGTTTACCTTGGTAGCACCCGGGTCGTAATCTACAGCGACTATGTTCGCGCCGGGGTACGCTTTCTTGATAACCCTTGACATGCCTTTCGCAACGATATGATTCGGCAGGCATCCGAAAGGCTGCGCGCATATAATATTCATAACACCCCCGTGCGCCAAAGCCGCCATCTCGGCAGGAATCAGCCAGCCCTCACCCATCTTGACGCCTTGATGAATGAATCGGTCGGCATAAGAGCGAAGCTCCTCAAAATCATGCGGCGGCTCAAATTGCCCGTGGCTTTTTATAATATTAATCATTTCTCTCTGTTTTCGGTAGATTATATGATAACCTATTTTAAATAAGCGGGTCGTCTTGTTTTTAAAGCCATAAAAAATGCCATCGTTGACGTTATTTACGGCGCAGTAAAGCACAAAATCCAAAAATGCGGGTATAACCGGCTCGCAACCCTCACTAATTAAAAATTCTTCCAGATTGTTATTGGCAAGGGGAGAATATTTTACATAGATTTCGCCCACGATTCCGACCCGTATTTTTTTCTCGGAGCTTTTTTCAATTTTAGAGAAATCGTCTAAAATACGGCGGTAGAAATGCTTTGTTTTCGAATAAGTCCCGTCTGAAAAGGATTCCGAAATAAGCCGCTCCCATTTTTTCAAGACAGCGCAGGAATCGCCTTTTTTAACCTCGTAAGGGCGGCATTGGTTGTATAACGACATCAGCAGGTCGCCGTAAAGAACGGCGAAAAGCATCTTAATCCAGTCACTGCCCTTAAGTTTAAAGCCGCCGCCTTTTTCAAGCCCGCTTGCATTGATTGACAAGACGGGGACTTGCGGAAACTCCGCCTCTAAGGCTTTGCGGAGCAGGTGAATATAATTCGAGGCGCGGCAGCCTCCGCCGGTCTGCGAGAGCAACAGGGCGGTTTTGTCGGGGTCGTATTCCCCGCTCTTTAAAGCTTCAATAAACTGACCGATAACAATCAAGGCGGGGTAGCATGTATCGTTATGAACGCTCCTTAATCCCTCCGATATTACATTTTTACCGTTAGGCGTAAGCAGTTTTACATTATATCCGGCTTGGCGGAAAATTCCCATGATAAGCTCAAAATGAATCGGAAGCATGTCGGGGGCTAATATTGTATGTGTTTTTTTCATTTCGGCTGAAAATTTTGCGTATGACAATTTTTATATCGCTCCTTACAGCTCCTTATAGTCCGAACAAGCTCTTATACAGCATAACTCTATTATATATCATTTTTAACGATTTGTCTACTATATTTTTAAAATTAAATTGACATGCTTTAAATCATATGTTATAATTTTAAGGTACAAAGAAAATTTACCGAAAACGAGCTTCCGAAAGGCTCTGAGAACTGCCCCGAAGGAGTAAGGTTAACATGAACGTAAAGCTTCGCATTTTGATTTCCATGCTTGCGCTGGCTGTAATCTGCCTGCTGGCGGGGATTATAAACGTGCCCTTGATTATAAAGCTCTTCATTGCCGCCTCCGCTTCCTTTCTCATCATTGCGGACGCGGAGCATCATGCAAAAAGAATGATTAATGAAATCATTGAAGCGGATAAAATGAAAGACGCGCTTAATCAATCAGAAAATATCTTAAACGAGCTGAATGAAACGTGTGACATAACCGAAATGAAAAATGTTACGGAGGCGTTTGACAAGCAGGTTGAGCGGCAGACCCTTATGACCTACATATCGCAAAGCTTTTTATCGGGGGAGGATTTGGATTCGCTTATCACCAACGTGCTTCGTATGACAGGGAAATTTATGCGGGTAGCGCAGATTCTCCTTTATAAAAAAACAAACGATAATTATGAATTTACCTGCGTAAACGAATGGAAGGACCAAAGACACGACCTGCCGACCCGCGTGGGAGGCGTTTTTAATATTCCTCTTACCTTGTTCAATGCTTTCAAAGAGCTCAATGGCAGGGAGAATTTTTTTATATCCTCAAACGAGCCCGATATGCAGGCTTTGCTGAAATCCTACAGGGTGAATTTTCAAAATTTTCTTACCACCACCATATACTGCGAGGGGTTGCCCTACGCCGTTTTGGATTATTCGCGGGAAGATGACGGCAGCCGCTGGAGCCGCGATGAAATTAATATGGCGGCATTTGTCTCCGATGTTTTAACGGGGGTTTTTCAAAGAAAAATAATGGAGGAGCAGTTAATCAAGGCAAAGGAGCTTGCCGAGCAGGGAAACCGCTCTAAGAGTATCTTCCTTGCCAATATGAGCCATGAAATACGAACGCCGATGAATGCCATTCTGGGAATCGCCGAGATTAAGCTCTCGGAAACGCTTTCGGAGGATACAGAAAAGGCTTTCACAAAGATATACGACGCGGGCAGTCTGCTTATTAATATTATTAACAACATTCTTGATTTTTCCAAAATTGAGGCGGGAAAGCTTGAATGTATCCCCGTGAGATACGATGTCCCCGATTTAATTAACGGCGCGGTTCAGCTTAACCGTCTGCGCTACGATGGCAAGCCGATTGATTTTGCTATTGAAATAGATGAAAACACGCCGCAAGAGCTTATCGGCGATGAGCTTCTGATAAAGCAAGTTTTAAACAATCTCCTTTCCAACGCCTTTAAATATACCGAAAAGGGCGAAGTAAAGCTCTCTGTCGGCATTGCCCCCGAGAGCGGCTTAAATGACGCGGCAACTCTTGTTTTCCATGTCAGCGATACGGGGCAGGGTATGAGCCGAAGCCAAATTGATGTCCTTTTTGACGAATATACGCGCTTTAACCTTGATGTAAACCGAACCATTGAAGGTGTCGGGCTGGGGATGAGCATTACCAAGCACCTTGTGAATAAGATGGGCGGCGAGATTTTGGTTAAAAGCGAGCAGGGTAAGGGCTCTTTGTTTACCGTGCGCCTGCCGCAAAAACGGAGCGGCAAGGAGGTTTGCGGCGCGGGGCTTGCAAAAAAAATAAAGGATTTTGATTTCCATACCGCGACCAGACAGCAAAAGCTTCAAATGCAGCATCAAAAAATGCCGCAAGGCAGGGCTCTGGTCGTAGACGATGTGGAATCAAACCTCTACGTTGCGGTTGGGATGCTGAAGCCCTATGGTTTGCAGGTCGAAACGGTGATGAGCGGGCTTGAAGCCATTGAAAAGATTGGAAGCGGCGAGGAGTATGACGTACTGTTCATGGACCACATGATGCCCGTGATGGACGGCATGGAAGCGACCCAAAAGCTCCGCGAAATGGGCTATTCGCGCCCGATAGTCGCGCTGACGGCTAATGCGGTAAAAGGGCAGGCGGAGATGTTTTTACAAAACGGTTTTGACGGCTTTATCTCAAAGCCGATTGATTCCCGCGAATTGAATGCTTTAATTAAAGGCTTGCTTAGGGAGCAAAAGCCGGGCGAAGAGGGCGGCGCGCCGGGTTCTCAAACTGATGATGATAACGAGCTATCCGAGCTTGACTTATCCTATGACGAGGAGATAATAGGGTTTTTCATAAGCGATTCCGAGAACACGGTGAAAACGCTGGAGGAGCTTCTGGCGAAACCCTCCCCGCTGGACGAGGCTGACATACAGCTTTATGTCGTCACCGTACACGGAATGAAAAGTGTGCTTTCCTATGTGGGTGAAAAGGAGCTTTCCGCGTTCGCGCTTAAGCTGGAGCTAATCGGAAAGGAGCGCGACCACGCCGCGATAGCCTCCCAAACCCCGAAGTTTTTAATCGCGCTTAAATCGGTGGTTGCGGGGTTGAGGGATAGGTAGGGGTGTAACGCCTTGCAAATGCTTTGTGATTGTATGTTTATAAAGCCCCCGCTTGTTTTAATAAAAAAATGCTGTAACTAAAGGCTCTTTTAAACGCATATTCTGTTTCCCTGTTATACACGCAGGTCATAAGGTCAAAGCACTCGTTGACGAATGAGAGTTGACTAGGTGTAAACTCGCCTTCACAATCGACATACATTCGGTCTATTTTTTCCTGCCAAAGCTTATATTCCCCCGTTTTGTGGT
>WRLG01000040.1 GCA_009777725.1 Oscillospiraceae bacterium
TTGCCTCCCTCTGTGAGGGAGGTGCCGCCCGCAGGCGGCGGAGGGAGCTAAGACGGCGGAGGGAGTGGCGGCGGGCGGTGTATTCGGGCGACCGAGGCGGTCGCCCCTACGAAAAATTTGTGCAATATTGTAACAGTCAAGCGCAACGGGTGGTTTTTTTTTATTGACAAGTGTAATACAATGTGTTATAATTTATGTAAGGGGTGATTTTATGATTTCAAAGCAACGCGATATTGACTGGTATCTTCAAGATTACGAAACCCCTAATGACGGCTGGGAACACATTGAGCCGGAGGGCAGGGAAGTATGGTAAAACAAAATATTGCCAACTGTGCGATGGGGTTATGTAGGGGACAGGCTTGCCTGTCCCTTTAATAGTGAAATGATGCGTTTTTTTTCGTGACAATAGCGTATATTCCCGCAAAATAAGGGAAAATTATTTTTAAATTTAACAATCAGGAGTGAAAAAATGGCTTCAAGAACCGACCTTACCGTAGAAATGATTGACGAGGATGCAAAATCGCTTCCGCAAGGTATAAAAAGAAAAATCCGCAAAAGCTCCGCCTGCACGATAACCGAAATCATCGTGACGACAGACCAAGCGGGTCAAAAAATCGGCAAGCCTAAGGGGCGTTATATTACAATCGAAACCGACCGCCTCTCGGCAAGCCCCTCGGATTTTGAAGAGCAGATTTCCAATATTGCAGAGGAACTGGTAGGGCTAAGCGGCGAAAAGGACAGCACCCTCGTAGTAGGGCTGGGCAATTCCGATATAACGCCGGACGCATTAGGTCCGCTTGTCATTTCGCAGGTAATCGCAACCCGTCACTTAAAGGACGAGCTCCCCGCCGAGCATGAGCTGGCGCGGCTGGGCAGTGTCTGTGCGCTTTCGCCGGGCGTTTTGGGGCAGACGGGCATTGAAGCCGCCGAAATCGTAAAGGCGGTATGCGACCGCGCGCAGCCAAGCCAAGTGTACGTGATTGACGCGCTGGCGTGTTCCGATATATCAAGGCTCGGGACGACCATTCAGCTTACGGACACGGGCATATCCCCCGGCTCAGGGGTTCAGAACAGGCGCAAGGAGCTTACAGAGGCTACCTTGGGCGTTCCCGTCGTTGCCATCGGCGTGCCGACCGTTGTGGACATGCACACCATAGTAGAGAACATCACGGGAGCCGCGCCGGATAAGCATCTGCCGAATATGATGGTCACGCCCCGCGATATTGACAAGCTTGTCGAGCGGACGGGGAGGCTTTTAGCCTTTTCAATCAACAAAGCGACCCAGCCTACCCTTACGGTGGAAGAAATTACCGCGCTCAGTTAGTCCATATCCTCTCAACCTCGTTGGCGTTAGGGCGGCGCATGAGGTTTTTCAATGCCGCTTTAGGGTCAAGCCCGTTAACGATGACGTTATAGCACTGCTCTGTAATCGGCATGACAACATTGTGCTCCTTTGACAGCTCATAGGCGGCTTTCGCGCAGGAATACCCCTCTACCGTGCCGACCTGCTTTACCGCTTCATCAGGCGACAAGCCTTGACCGATAAGAACCCCCGCGCGCCTGTTTCGGCTGTGAAGACTGGTGCAGGTTACAATCAAGTCGCCGATGCCTGTTAATCCGGCAAAGGTTTCGAGCCTGCCGCCAAGAGCTACGCCTAAGCGGGCTATTTCGGTTACGCCCCTTGTCATCAGAGCGGCTATGGTGTTATCGCCGTAGCCCATGCCGCTGCAAATTCCGGCGCACAGGGCAATGACATTTTTAAGAGAGCCGCCTAATTCGCACCCGATAAGGTCGTCGTTAACATATACTCTGAAATCGCTGTTCCCGAAAACCTTTTGAATATATTCGGCGCGGCGCATATCGGCGGACGAAACCGCAACGGTCGTAGGCATCCCAATCCCCACCTCCTCGGCGTGGGAAGGACCGCTTAATATAACGGCAGGCACGGAAGGCAATTCTTCCTTTATCACCTCGCTCATCCTTTTGTTACTGCCGACCTCCAAGCCCTTAGACGTGCTCAAAACAACCGCCTTATCGGACAGGTAGGGCGCGATTAGCCTTACGGTGCTTCTCATAAATTCGGTAGGGATACCTAAAAGCGCGATTTCGCACCCGCTAACGCAGGTTACATCAGAGGTCAGCTTAATTTTTTTATCTAATTTTACGCCGGGGAGCTTGTGTTTATTCTCCCCGTCTTTTTTTACGGCATTTAACTCATCCTCAAACGGACTCCATATAACAATGTCATGCCCGAACTTATTCAGCATCACCGAAAGCGCAATCCCGAAGCCACCCATTCCCAAAACGGCAAACTTAGCCATTCCTTCCGCCCCTTTCTTAAACTATACTACTAATAATATACTAAAAGCAGGTATATGTCAATACCTGTTTCTAGTATATTTATTGCTTATCGGCAACTCCCATGCTCATTCTCCTAAATATAAATTTTTCAATAAATATATATGCTTTTTTATAGCCGTGAAGCTTTTCTCGCTGACGCAGTGCTCCATTCTGCAAGCGTCCTTTAGGGCTGTTTCTTTATCGACACCTAAGGAGGTCAGCCAATCAAATAAAAGAGTATGCCGCTCGTATATCGACTCGGCTATTTTCCTCCCGCTTTCGGTTAAGGTTATATAACCGTCGCCGTCCATAACGATACAACCGCTTTCTCTGAGCTTTTTCATAGCTACGCTGACACTTGGCTTGGTATAGTCAAGCTCGTTGACAATATCAATTGAACGCACCCTTTTCCCGCTGTTGCCTAAAATTAAAATTGTCTCCAGATAATCCTCCGCCGATTCATGCGTATTCATCTATTCACACCCTTTGTACAAAGTATACCACGAATAGAGCTTCTTTTCAATAGTTTTACTAAAATATTATTTTTTTAAAAAATGCTATTGACAAGTGAGTTAGTTTGTGCTAACCTATATATAGTTAGTTTCATCTAACCTTTGAAATTTGATAGGAGAGTATATAAACATGAACAGTGCTAAAGCGATAAATTTATACGAAGCCAAAAAAAGAGGGAGGCTTTTCGTATCCTCCGTTCCTAATGTAAAATTGCTCGAAAATATGGGCGTTCGCGCCGGAACGCAGGTAACGGTGCAAAACCGCTATGCCTTCGGCGGTCCTGTGTTGCTTAGGGTGGAGGATGCGTACTCAATCGCCCTCGGAAAAGACCTTGCCAAGCAAATCAGCGTAATAAAGGGTTCAAAGGATAAGGGGGAAACGCTTTCCGCGTCAGCCCCGATTGAATCGTCTGAGAAAATCTTAGGGACGCGTTCGAGGGAGGTGGCTGTATGAATTCAAGCCAAAGCCTGCCGGACGGCACAGCCGCGCTGAATCACCGCAATAAAATTCTGCTTATGGGAAACCCCAATGTCGGAAAAAGTATATTTTTTACGGAGCTTACGGGCGTTCGCGCCGTAAGCTCCAATTATGCGGGAACTACTGTAAGCTTTATGGAGGGCAGTCTTACCATCGGCGAAAAGGAATATACCTTAATCGATGTGCCCGGTACTTATTCGCTGAAACATACCTCGGAAGCGGAAGAGGTTGCCGCCGATTTTATGGAAAGCGGCGCAAGGGCGGTGATATGCGTATTGGACGCCTCTAATCTGGAGCGCAACCTGCGCCTCGCTTTGGAATTGCGGAGGTACGGCATCCCCTTGGTATACGCGCTGAACCTCACGGACGTAGCGGAACGCTTCGGAATCAATATAAACGTAAAATTATTGGAGCAGGAACTAGGCGCGCCCGTCATACCGGCGGTAGCGGTAAAAAAACAAGGCATTGCCGAGCTTATAGAAAAGCTGGAATACGCGCTGAGCGAAAAAAAGGAAAACAACTGCGCGCTCTGCCACGGTTGCCCCTCTTGTCCCTCATCTCCCTCATCTCACTACAGCAGTCAGCCCGAAAACGGGGACGTATGGACGACGGCAAAGGAAATTAATCGCCGCGTAAGCAGAAAAGACGCTTCACACCTGAGCCTTATAGATAAGCTGGGCGAAAATATGATGAAGCCCATGCCGGGCATACCGATAGCAATATTGGTTATGGCACTGCTCATCGGGGTGGTCGTGGGGGGCGGAAAAGCATTAGAAGAGCTGATTCTTCTTCCTATTGTGGATTTCGTTATCGTGCCGTTTTTCCGCGCTGTTTTTACGTCCTTTCTGCCGGAAGGGGTTTTTTTGAATATTTTAGTCGGCGAATACGGGATTTTTGTCATTAGCTTTGAATGGATTTTGGCATTGATTTTCCCTTATGTCCTTATGTTTTACGTTACATTTTCATTTCTTGAAGACTCGGGTTATCTGCCGCGAATCAGCGTCCTGTTTGATAACGTGATGAGGAAGCTGGGCGTTCAGGGCGGCAGTCTTATACATATCATGATGGGCTTCGGCTGTGCCGTTCCCGCTATAATCGGAAGCCGCGCCGCTACATCCCGCAAGGAGCGCATTGTTGTCAGCACGGCAATCTGCTTTGCCGTCCCGTGTATATCCCAAACGGGGGCTTTAATCGCGCTTTTGAGCGCGTATGAATGGTGGATGCTCCCCGCTATGGCGGCTCTCGCATTTTTATTGTTTTCGGCGGCGGCTTTAACAGCCGGAAAACTTGTCAAGGGAAAGGTAGACCCCCTCCTGTTGGAGATTCCCAACCTTTTAATCCCCGAGCCGAAAGCATACGCGCGGAAGCTGGCAATTCGCATGAAGCATTTTTTATTAGAAGCGGAAGCCCCCATGCTAATCGCGATTATTATAGCCGCGCTGCTGAAGGAAACCGGCTTGCTTGAAGCGATAGCTGTCTATGCTCAGCCGCTGGTGAGCAGGTGGCTGGGCTTGCCGCCCGAGGCTGTTGCCGGATTAATTTTGGGGATAATACGCCGTGAAATGTCCGTAGCCCCCTTGCTTGCTTTGGATTTAACCCCTTTGCAAGCTTTTGTAGGCGGTGCGGTATCGCTTATGTATTTACCATGCCTGTCGGTTTTCGGAATCCTTGTAAAGGAATTTAAGCTAAAGGTCGCCGCGATAATCGCGGTAACTACGATTGCTTTAGCGTTACTGACGGGGGGGTTAATTAACCAAGCGGCTCGGTTGTTTTTTTAAGAAGCCGCTCTTTGTTAGATGTTGCAAAATAGTTACAACCATAATTACAATAAGCAATATAATTGTATATAATGCTTAAAGTTAACATAAAATGTCAAAATACGGGAGTTAAAAGAAAAATCTCGAATGGTTATTTTTAGATAAAACAGGGTTAAATTGTAAAAAGCGAGTGCCACTTTGTAAAAAACGAGTGCTACTTTGTAAAAAAATCAGAAAAAACTACAAAGTAGCTCTCGTTTTGATACAAAGTAGCCCTTTTTGTTGACAAGGGGTTGTCGAATGGTGTATGATTATATACAGAGGGAAAAACTTCCCCTTTATTTTGACAAACCTGCCGAGTGATTATAGGTTGGGGTGTTGGAATAAAAAAATTAAATTTAAAAAATGGAGGAATTTTACTATGAAAATTCAAAAATTAATTAGCGGGGTTTTGGCTTTATCTATGGCGATTGCAATGTTAGGAACAACAACTACGGCGCAGGAAGGGATAGAGGTTTACAATTATGAAGAGGAAGTTTCTGCTGATACTGCCGAAAACTTGACTGGTCTTTCAACAACTCCGCCAACGGAACAAGAGACTGGTATATTTGTTCCGTTTGACAACAATAAGCCCAACTCTACATGGAATTTAAATTCTGATGGGGCGTATTATGTTGATGGCAAAGCTAATGGTACAGCTACACTTTATACAATGTATACTTTTACAGGAGTGACCGGCATGTCGATTAGCTTGATTAATCAACGAAGCACAACCTTAAATGTTACAGTATACAAAGACAATGGGCTCGGCACTTTGCTTGATTCAAAAGTAGCAAGTTTTAGTGTTGAAGGTGATAGTGGCGGAAGTAAATCAATATCGGGATTGAGCAAGGGTTCTAAATATTATGTAGCTTTTGCCTCACCATGTGATTTTTTTGGTTATATAGCATAATTATATGACTACGACATTTATAAAAATACTTGCCTTAATTTTTATGACGGTTGACCATATCGGCGTATTTATTCCGAATACGCCGATGTGGCTTCGTTACATAGGCAGGCTTGCCGCACCGTTATTCTTCTTTTGTGTTGCGGAGGGCTTTTTTCATACTCGGGATAAAAAGAAATACGTTGTAACAATGTATAAAATGAGTGTTTTAATGAGCCTTATCTGCGTTCTTATTCCCCAAATACTATTTGACGGCGGAATAATTGCTAACAATATCTTTTCATCAATTTTTCAGGCAGTTTTAATTCTTTATCTCTTTGAAATTACAAAAGAAGATAAGCCGAAAAGAAAGAAGTATTTCGGATTTTATTTATTGTATCAAATTGTGGTATTAATAGTATGGGTTGCACTTGAATTTTCGGGTTTCTTCAGTTTAATGTATGGTTTGCCTGTCTTAGGCAGCTTGGAGTATATTCTTGTCATTGCTTTAGGCTCTGTTTTTTTTACGGAGGGGAGCTTGATTCTAACCGGAATGATAATCCTTTTCTATTTCTCACGGGATAATAAGAAAAAACTAACTCGGAATTATTTAATCTACTGCGTTCTGTACTTTCTGATTTTTGTTCCGCAATTTGCTGTAAGGGGTTTTGGGTATTTGAGGAAAAGCGGCTTGAACGAGGGGGTAAAAAGTTTAATTCAAATAGCGGAAATTCCGTTTGGACTTTTAGGTATCGAAACACTAAGGTCGGCAGGGAATTTTGCTCAATCGGCATTTAACGTAAATTTTCAATGGATGATGATTTTCGCCCTGCCCTTTATGTTGCTTTATAACGGCAAAAAAGGCAAAGGGTATAAAAAATTGTTTTATATTTATTATCCTTTGCATATAGTTATTCTTTATTCTATCTCTTACATCTGCTTATAATGAGGTTTTTTATTAACTTGCTACGGTTATAATTAAAAATTGTGTGACAAAAAATATTGCGTCAAAATAATTTGGCGTAATATTAATTTAAATCAAAAGGCGGTTGTTTCATGGATTTAATTTTCTATATTGAAATTTCGGTATATATTATTTGGGCTATACTTATGGTGTTAACAGCAAAAAATCACAAAGCGGGTGTGTTAGTCTGGCGGGTTTCAACATTGGTATTCATATTTTACTTTATACTTATGCTATGTTTTAGTGCCCCTAAGCAAAGATATTTGTTTATAATTATTTTAGCGTTTCAAAATCTTATTAACACACCTTTGTTGGCTCACACGTTAAGCACCTGCTCTTCTTGCGGAAAGCGTGTTTTTTGGAGACCGCTGGTTTCAAATCATTGTCAGTATTGCAATAAAATTATCTATCCTTTAGTAAAATAACTTAACAAATGCGGACTTTTTAAAAATAGCGATTCGCTTACCATTAAATGTACATCAAAGGGAGATATATCGTAGCTATTGCGATTAGTTTAAAGCTTTTTTGTGTAACGCGCTTTGTTATTTGTTAGGGGCGCGTTACATAAAAATTGTTGAGCATATTTTATGCTTGCAGTACTAAAATAAATGAATAGAAGGCTCGTTTTTATTTGACAAGCCTCTTTTGACTATTAACTTTATTGAAAGCAGGTGCGAATCACAACTATGAAAAAAATGTTGCATAACACTCTGAAAATATTATGGTTGCCGTTTGCGGCGGCAGTTATCATCTTTATTTTTTCGGCTAAAATTGAAAATGCGCGAAGCGGCAGGTTTACTTTCCAAATTAAAGAGCGAGGGCATGAGCTTACAATCATTGACGGTTTGGAGCATGTCGGAAAAAAGGTGAACATCTCTGATGAAACTGTAGAATTTGACAGCCTTGTGTTTAAATATACTGTTGAGATTATGAAGCTTAACGATACGGAATCAATTGGCTCTGTACAGCCCATAAATCCAAAAGGCAAAACCTACAATGCGCGCTTCTTTTGGAGTGACAACCTTGAAAATGAACAACTGCCTTTGCTTGAAGGCGGAATGTTTTTGGAAGTTAACAACCTGCATGTTTCCGGCGTTGAATTTCAAAGCAGAATTTCAACAAACTCTTATCATTCCGGCTCGGGCGGGAATGAAGCTTACGGCTATGAATCAGATGCCGCAACGCAAGCCAACTACTTAAGACAATATCATAATGTGCTTACTAACTCTTTGGCTGTTAATCTGCGAACGATTGAGTTATACAAAGCATTGCGAATATACAGTGTCGTATTTTTGCCGATTTCACTGATTAGTTACTGCTTTTATTTGCGACCATCTTACCTGCACAGCTTTTTGAAGTCAAAAATAAAAACCGCTTATTTCATTAAATCTCATTATGAGAACGAAATTTTTAAAAAAATTAAATTTACCTGCATAGCCGTTGTCATATTGAGCTCATTAGGGCTGTTTTTGTTGATTTTTTAAGTGGTTCAAAATATTACAAAGTAGCCCTTTTATTGACAAAGGGTGTCGAATGGTGTATAATTATATACAGAGGGAAATTTCCCCTTTATTTTAACATATTTGCCGAGCGGTCATAGGCATGATGTTTAAAATAAAAATATATTTATTTTTATTAAGGAGTATTAAAATGTTCAAGCATCAAGCTATTTCAAGCGGTTTAGTTTTTATCATCTCCGCTTGAATATTTTTGTGCTTTAAATAAATTAAATGTTGGAGTTGCGATTGTGAAAAAAATAATAAATGTTTTGCTTGCAGTATTAATGTTATTATCTCTTGGCGGTTGTCAAAAAAATATTGACAATGAGGAATCAAACATAGAGAATGTTCCTGAGACTTTTGTACCCTACGAGATAATGACAGCAGTTGACAGCGATATTAATATCCTTAATTTTTCAAGCTCTAAAGATAAGGTTATCATTTTTTGGCAAAAAAACATTACAGACGAAAGCAATTTTATGCCGAATGAATTAGGGAGTATTATGATTCCGCTGGACAAATTCCAATGGGAAATAACAGGTCTAATCTTTGATTCGGAGTGCGAGAAATTAAATGAAATTAAATATTATACTGAATTGGAAGAAGGTGCGTTTATCGACCACACCGCGGCGACCATTGATTACGATGGAAATGTTTGGTTGTTAAACAGGAAATTCAATTTTACACGAGCATATTCAGCGGCGGAAAATGGTGCGCGTGACGACGCTGTTGAAAATTATTTGACTTGTATAGATGATGACGGAAATGTATTAAGGACAATAAATATTGCTTTCGGAGATATAGTTGATGATTGGACTGAACAATATTATAATTCTGCCAATAAAACTTTAATAATCGGAGATGATGGAAATTTCTATTTGTTCCTTGGAGGCTGGTTTGGAGGAGGCAGGGATTATATCTTCGCTTTTAATCAAAATGGTGATAAAATCTTGGAAATGAATGAGTACCGTGAGCAAAAAAACAGAATAAGAGGCATTGTTAAGCTTAACAGCGGTCAGATTACAGCGGTCAGAGAAAGACAAGGCGATTACCCCAAATATGAACTATTGGAAATAGACACAGGCAAGAAAGACTATGGTGAAAAATGGGATTTAAATGCTGATTATATTGACAATGAAACAACTTACACCCACGGGAACGAAACACATAGCATTCTTATTAAATCAATGAAAGCCATTTACAGCTACAATATTGAAACGGGGGAAAGCGTTAAGCTAATTGATTGGGCGGAACGCGGAATAGATATTTTTGCCACCCAATCATACAGATACGCGGCTTTGGTTGACGATAGGCATGTATACTCCTTTTTATTTGAGCAAAGTGAAAACGGTGAGACTTTTCAAGACGGCAAATTTAACCTTGTCAGACTTGCAATACCTGCCGACAATCAAGTGATGTTCGAGAGGAAAACGATTACCGCCGCAGCCCTATTCCCCGATAACAGTATGAGGACTGCAATTGCTGATTTCAACAAAAATTCATCGGAATATGCAATACAGCTTAAAGCATATGAAAATGCTGATATTAATGAAGCGATAAAGGATTTCAACATCTATATCACGTCCGGCAACGAGGCGGATATAGTATTGGCAGGTCAAAACTTTATATCCTTGGACAACTACGCCTCAAAAGGGCTTTTCGCCGATTTATATGAATTTATGGACAACACCCCCGATTTTGACAGAGATGATTACCTCCCGAACGTCTTTAAGGGGCTTGAAACGGACGGCAAGCTGTTTATCGGTGCAAACTCATTTTATATCAGCACGTTAATCGGCAAAACCGAGATTGTCGGCGAAAACAAGGGTTGGACTTGGGACGAATATAACGCACTTTTGGCAAAGCAACCAACAGGAATCACCCCCATTGCAAATGAATGGGATTACATCACGAACAAGAATTTTCTTGAATATATGCTTTATTCCAACATGAGCGAATTTGTGGATTTCAAAGCGGGGACATGCTCTTTTGAGAGCGCGGGATTTATCGAGCTTTTGAAAGCGGCGGACAGCTACCCTGCCGAGCCGGACAGGGTTTTAAGCCCCGATGCGTACAGAAACGGAAATCCGTTGCTTATGCAGGTAAATGTCGCCTCCTTTGTCATTCATAAAATATTTGAAACGGCGCGTTTCGGCGGTGACATAACCTTTATCGGCTTCCCCGCTGAAAGCGGTAACGGCTCATACGGGCGGGCGGACAGCCGATTTGCAATCCTAAAAA
>WRLG01000041.1 GCA_009777725.1 Oscillospiraceae bacterium
CCACGTTATTGTGCAACTTCCACAATTCAGCCCTCAGCAAAATGTAAAATGTGTAAAAATGGTTACAGATTGGGGTGAGGGGTGTAACTTTTTGTCGAGGGAATGAACGCTCCCTCCGCCGCCTGCGGGCGGCACCTCCCTCTGGGAGGGAGGCAAAAAACTCCTTGCCTCCCTCTTTGAGGGAGGTGTCACCCGCAGGTGACGGAGGGAGCGTTTTTAAACAGCTTGATGAAGCAGCACACAAAACATTAAAATTTTACACAAATTTTACCTAAACCTGTATCCCAATTTTACATTTATGTGTTATTATACCTTTAATGGCTCTTGTGTCGTTAAAGCAGTAAATCAATCGGCTGTTGCCGATTCGTGAAGATGAGAAGATGAAAGGATTGTTTTAAGTGAGTAACGCACCCGAATTTGAAAAAGGCTCTGTGCGCGCCTACGCGCCGCGCTCTGTTGAGCAGCTTATGCGTATTGTGTTTCTAATATCCGCCCTTGCCGCGATTTTATCGGTCGGGCTTATCTGCGTGTTCTTGTTTGCGGGCGGGCTTCCGGGGATTGGGAAAATCGGGGTGAGGGAATTTTTGCTCGGCACGGATTGGTCGCCCGTCAATGTCCCCCCCTCTTACGGAATCCTGCCTATGATTTTGGGAAGCTTGTATGTAACGGCGGGTGCGATTATAATCGGTGTACCGATTGGGATTTTTACGGCGGTTTTCATGGCTGAAATCTGCCCTAAGCCGATTTACGGCTTCCTAAAGCCCGCCGTCGATTTGCTGGCGGGGATTCCGTCGGTGGTTTACGGGTTTTTCGGAATGGTCGTGTTAGTTCCGCTTGTAAGGAATTGGTTCGGCGGAAACGGCTCGAGTATGCTTACTGCCTCTATCCTGCTGGGGATTATGATACTTCCGACTGTAATCGGGATTACCGAAAGCTCTATAAGAGCTGTCCCCCGTGAGCTTTACGAGGGCTCAATCGCGCTGGGTGCGAGCAGGGAAAGGTCGATTTTCGGGGTTATTCTGCCTGCCGCGAAGTCCGGCATTATGGCGGCTGTCGTGCTCGGCATAGGGCGCGCTATCGGGGAAACCATGGCGGTAAAAATGGTAGCGGGAAATCAAGCCATTATGCGTATGCCTAACGAATTTTTAAGAGGTGTCCGCACCCTTACGGCGAATGTCGTCATGGAGATGGGCTATGCTGAGGGACTGCACCGCGATGCGCTGATTGCAACGGGGGTTGTCCTTTTCGTATTTATCCTTATTATCAATCTGCTCTTTTCAATCTTAAACGGGAGGGGAGATAAATGATAAAAGCATTAAAAAGAAAAAAGCCCTTTGATACTTTTCTTTGCTTGCTGACATGGCTCAGCGCGATAATTACTTTTTTTGTCTTGATTTTTATTCTTGCATATATTATAATAAGAGGAGTGCCTAATTTACGCCCCTCGCTCTTTGAGTTTACATACAACACGACTAACGTGTCGCTCCTGCCCGCGCTTATCACAACGATTATGACTGTCGCGCTTTCGTTGGCTATATCCGTTCCGCTGGGTGTGTTTTCGGCAATCTATCTGGTTGAATATGCGAGCAAGGGAAATAAGCTGGTGAAAATCGTCCGCATGACGGCGGAAACCCTGTCCGGCATACCATCTATTATATACGGGCTTTTCGGCTCATTGTTTTTTGTCATATGGCTGGGCTGGGGAATTTCACTGCTCTCGGGCGCGTTTACCCTTTCAATCATGATTCTGCCGCTCATCATGCGGACAACGGAGGAAAGCCTTAAAGCAGTACCCGAAACCTACCGTGAGGGCTCTTTCGGGCTGGGCGCGGGTCGGCTTCGCACCGTGTTCAGAATTGTCCTGCCTTCCGCCGCTCCGGGAATATTAGCGGGGATTATCCTTGCCATAGGCAGAATCGTAGGAGAAACCGCCGCGCTGATTTATACGGCGGGAACGGTAGCTCAAATCCCCGTAAATCCGACAAATTCGGGCAGAACCTTGGCAATCCACCTTTACGCGCTTTCAAGCGAGGGCTTATACACAGGGCAGGCTTACGCTACGGCGGTGGTATTACTTGTAGTGGTTGTAGGCATAAACGCGGCGTCCAGAGCGGTAGCTAAAAAAATCGTTAAAAACAGATGAGCCGAGAGGCATAGCGGAAAGGACGAGTTAAATGATTAAATTCAAACTAAGCGGGGTTGATTTACATTATAACGATTTTCACGCGCTGAAAAATATTTCAATGGATATAGAGGCGAATCGGATTACCGCCTTTATCGGTCCGTCCGGCTGCGGAAAGTCAACGCTTTTAAAAAGCTTAAACCGTATGAACGACCTCGTGGAGGGCTGTAAAATTACGGGGCAATTTTTGCTTGACGGCGAGGATATATACGAAAACATTGATGTTAACCTGCTGAGAAAGCGCGTTGGCATGGTTTTCCAAAAGCCGAACCCCTTCCCTATGAGCATATATGACAATATCGCCTACGGACCGCGCACCCACGGTATCAGGTCAAGATATAAGCTTGATGAAATCGTTGAAAAATCTCTTCAGGACGCGGCAATATGGGAAGAGGTAAAGGATAGGCTGAAAAAAAGCGCGCTGTCCCTTTCGGGGGGGCAGCAGCAACGCCTTTGCATCGCCCGCGCACTTTCGGTATCGCCCGAGGTTTTGCTTATGGATGAGCCGACAAGCGCGCTTGACCCCATATCAACGTCAAAAATAGAAGATTTGGTTCTGGAACTGAAAAAGCAGTACACGGTTGTAATTGTAACGCACAATATGCAGCAGGCAACAAGAATTTCCGACGCAACGGGGTTCTTCCTGTTAGGCGAGGTAATCGAATACGGTGACACGGAGCAGATTTTCTCTATGCCGCAGGATAAACGCTGCGAAGATTATATTACCGGGAGGTTTGGATAATGAGAAATAAATTTGAAGAGCAGCTTTCACAGCTTGACAATATGCTTATTGAAATGGGTACGCTGATTGAAACCATTATAGCCATGTCGGTAAGCGCGTTAAAGAACAGGGATGCGGAGCTTGCTAAAAAAACGGTCGCTTTCGACTATGAAATTAACCAAAAGGAAAAGGATATAGAATCACTATGCTTAAAGCTTCTGCTTCAGCAACAGCCCGTGGCAAGAGATTTGCGGCTCATATCAAGCGTTTTAAAGATGATAACGGATATGGAGCGAATCGGCGACCAATCGGCGGACATCGCTGAAATTGCTCTTTACATCGATAAGCCGTATATAAAGAAGCTGGAGCATATCCCCCAGATGGCTGAAGCCGCCGTCAGAATGGTAACTGACAGCATTGATGCCTTTGTAAACAAGGATTTAGAGCTTGCCAAAAAGGTTATTACATCGGACGATTTTGTTGATAACCTTTTCAGAGAGGTTCGCAACGACTTAATATACCTAATCAGCGAGGATGCCGAAAACGGCGAGCAGGCGATTGACCTTATCATGATAGCTAAATATTTCGAGCGCATAGGCGACCATGCCGTAAATATTGCCGAGTGGGTAGTATTTTCCCTCACGGGCAAGCACGTCAGCGTTGGCTATTGTGATAAGAAGCTTTAGCTTGCCTTTGAAAGGAGCAGATGTATGCGTAAAATATATATTGTAGAGGACGACGGCGATATTCGCGACATCATCATATACGCGCTTCAAAGCCGCGGGTTTGAAGCGGTCGGCTTTGACAGGGCGGAGAGCTTTTTTGAGGAATTGGAAAAAAGCCCTCACTTGCCCGATTTGTGCCTGCTTGATGTTATGTTACCCGAGGAGGACGGCTTTTCAATCCTTAAAAAGCTCCGCAACTATCCGCGAACAAAGGCTCTTCCCGTAATCATGCTTACGGCAAAGGTCAGCGAACACAGCAAGGTAAAGGGGCTGGACATGGGCGCGGATGACTATATCACAAAGCCCTTCGGCGTTATGGAGCTTATATCCCGCGTAAATGCCGTTCTCAGAAGAAGCGGAGGGGATGAGGAGCAGATTTTTGACTATCTTTTGCTTTCTCTTGATAATAACCGCCGCAGTGTTTATGTAAAGGATGAACTGATTCCTCTTACATTCAAAGAATACGAACTGCTTTACTACTTGTTTTTTAACAAGGGATTAGTTTTAAGCAGGGATAAAATTATGGAAGCGATTTGGGGCTGTTACCATGAAAATGAGAGCCGCACCCTGGATATGCACATCCGCTCTCTGAGGCAAAAATTAGGAGAGGCGGGGGATTATATTAAGACAATCCGCAACGTAGGCTATAAATTGGGCGAGGAGCAATTCGGACCCGCTAAGGAGCATGTATAATGGCTGTTAGGAAACGTATTATTAAATTACTTGAAAGCATAGACTTTGATAACGACAGCCCGGAAACCTATGACAACCTGGCACCCTTTGTAAAAAAAATCACAAATCAAAAAAAGGCACTGAGGCACGAAATTGAAATTCAAAAAAACCGCGCGGATACAATCGAAAAAATTACCGAAAATATGAAAGCCGGTCTTGTTATGATTGACCGCTCATACAAGGTGCTTTCAGCTAACAAAAGTGCTTTTGATATTTTCGGGGCTGACCTGTTAGGCAAAAATCTGCTGCATATCTGCCGGGATACGGAATTTCAAAGCGGTTTAAAAAGTTGCTTTGCAGGGGATGAATCCGAATCCTCACTCTCTAAAGACGGCAAGGTTTACAATGTCTTCTGCCGCGCGGCGAACGATATTGGGATTATTCTTTTAGTTGACCATACCGTTCGCTATGAAGCCGAAAAATTACGCCGGGAATTTTCGGCAAATGTTTCGCACGAGCTGATGACTCCTCTGACAACCATCTCAGCACTTGCCGAAATGATAGGGAACGGTATGGCAAGGGGCGAGGATATAGTCGGGTTTGCCTCTAAAATTTCCGCGCAATCAAAAAGACTGATTGAAATTATAGACGATATAATAAAAATTTCTAAATTTGATGAAAACAGGTTTGAAAAGGAATACTCCGAATTTGAGCTTAACAAGCTTGCGCTGACGATTATTGAGGCATTGCGCTTAAAAGCGGAGGAGAAGAATGTTTCTTTAAATTTAGAAAGCGAAAAAATAAAGCTCCGTGCAAACAAAAGAATGATTGACGAGCTTTTATATAACCTGATAGATAACGCGATAAAATACAACAAGGATGGCGGCTCAGTTTCGGTTTCGCTTGATTCCACGGGCGGCTTTTGCAGCATTACCGTAGCCGATACGGGAATCGGGATTCCGCATAAGCATTTAAACCGCGTTTTCGAGAGGTTTTACAGGGTAGACAAATCCCGCTCCAAGGAAACGGGCGGGACGGGGCTGGGGCTTTCTATCGTGAAGCATATCGTTGAGTATCACGGCGGAAACGTATCCATAAAAAGCGGCAAGGACGGGACATCAATTACCGCGCTGTTGGCAAACGAATAAGCTTTAGCTCCCTATTCTCCACGGCTGAAATATAGTCGTGAATATCATTGAATTTATAACTCGAAGCAACGCCGAAGCCGTCAAGGTAATCGGCGTTGTGCGCGTCCGAGCCGGAGGTTTTCGGGAGGTTGTAGCTGTCTGCATACCATTCGGCGCGCAGGTCGCACTCCAAAAAGCGGTTTCGCGCATTATAGACCTCTACCGCATCGGTGATTTCCGGCAGCAGGGTGAACTTTTTTATATAAAGCTCCTGACGGAATGGATGTGCCTGCACAACATATCCGCCGTTTAAGCGCGCAAATTTTATATAATCGTAAACGGGCATATCCATAACCTCGGGGTGCTCTGCCAGCCAGTCGCCGTCTAAGCCGTAGGTAAGAAATTCACTTCCCTCATAGGCATATTCCCAACCGAAGAAAACAGACAGACCGATTCGCTCCCCGTGCTTTTTTGCATTTTCATATCCCCGGCAAAAGCGGCGCACCTTTTCTTTCCAAGGCAATCTTCGGTCAACGCTGGTATGACCGTTAAAAAAATGGTCGGTTACGATGATTCCGGCATACCCCGCCTCTTTATAGGCTCTCGCCATCTCCGCCCCCGTAGCCGCGCCGCAAGCACTCGCCTCCGAGGTATGGAGGTGGGTTTCATACTTATATAGGCTCATATCAAAACCCCCTTTTTACAATGTACAATTAACGTATTGATTTAGTCGCTGAGATATTGCACAAATTTTTCGTAGGGGCGACCGCCTCGGTCGCCCGAACAATCCCTCCGCCTTAACTCCCTCCGCCGCCTGCGGGCGGCACCTCCCTCAAGGAGGGAGGCAAGAAGTTTTTTTGCCTCCCTCTTTGAGGGAGGTGTCACCCGCAGGTGACGGAGGGAGCTAAGGCGAACGAGGCGTTCGCCCCTACAATAGCAATAAAATAAACTGCTTAAAATGTTACGCCAAGGGCGTAACTCCTTCATTGTTAACTGTTCATTGTTCATTGTTAATTGAATTAAGCAGTTGTTCAATTTCTTTTTGGTGAAGCTTTAGGCTTACCGTGTTTACGATGAGACGGGCTGAGATGGTGGATATTTCTTCTATTACTTCCAGTCCGTTTTCTCGCAATGTACTGCCGGTTTCAACGATGTCCACGATGGCGTCGGAGAGGTTCAAAAGAGGTGCGAGCTCAACGCTTCCCTCGATTTTAACAATATCTACATCTATGCTCTTTTCCTCAAAAAAGGCGCGCGCGGAATTGGGGTATTTCGTGGCTATGGTTTTGACATTGTAGCCCTTATAAAAATCAGTGCCTTTCTTTACGGCAAGCGAAAGCCTGCATCTGCCGAAGCCCAAGTCCGCCAGCTCAAAGAATTTACCGCTCCGCTCCGTGATAATATCCTTGCCGACCACCCCCATGTCGCATACTCCGTTTTCGACATAGGTGATAACATCATCCGCTTTAGCAAGCACGACCTCTATAACGCTCTGCGCCTCTTTTTTTTCTATTGCAAGAATCAGCCGCCGCCCTTTATCGCGGACATCGGAGCAGTCATAACCGATTTTTTCGAGCAAAGTAATGGTATCCTTTTCAAGCCGTCCCTTTGTCAAGGCTATGCGTAAGGGGCGGGGTTCTTTTAAGGCAGAGGGAACGCCGTTTAGTTCCTTATTCAGCTTTGAAACGGCGTTAATATTAACGGCAAAGCCTACTGCGGGGGCGTTTGAGCCGAATTCGGAAAGCAGGTTATTATATCTGCCGCCCGACAAAACAGAATCGCCGTAGCCGCGGATATAGCCCTTGACGACAATCCCTGTATAATAGTGCATCTTGTTTACGATTCCCAAGTCAACGGTAATCTGACCGCCGAGCCCCAAGGAAACGAGAGAATGATAAAATTCCTTCAAATTTAATAAAAAGCAATCGGTTTTTTCATCGGTAAAAAGCTCTCGTGCAAAAAGCTCCTGCGCTTTTTCAAAAACTTCCTCACCTCCGAAAAGCCCCGGAAGCCGCTTTAGTACCCTTGTTATGCTGTTTTCTCCTATACTGTCTAAAAGGTCGTTTAACGCGGGATAATTTTTGGCTTCAATCAGTCGGCGGATATTCTCCTTTTTGTCTTCATCCGCATCAAGCCTGTTCATAAGCTCCCTAAAGAAGCTTATATCGCCCAATTCAATGCGGAATTCGCCCCCGCAAAGCGATAAGGTTTCTATGGCGGTCTTTATAACCTCCATATCCGCATCCTCGACATCTCCTATAAGCTCAATTCCCATCTGCCTTATTTCAATGCTTTTACCCCGCATTACGGGGTTATTGCGGTACACATCCTGACAGTAAAACAGGCGCAGGGGCAAGGAGTCTTTCAGTCTGGTCGCGGCTATTCTGGCTATGGGCAGGGTTGAATCGGGGCGGGCTACTAAAAGCCGCCCCTTGCCATCGGTCAGCTTATACATGCTTTCTTGAGGAAAATACCTTGAATTAAGGTTAAATATATCAAAAAACTCCAAGCCGGGCGTAACAACCTCGCGGTAGCCCTTTTCGGTGAATAGCTTCGCGAGCCTCTCCTCAACTCCGCGCCGAACGGCGCAATCCTCAAAAATCAGTTCATTTGTGCCCTCGGGCGTTATAAGGTCAAATCTTTTCATAGCAATTCCTTAATAGATTTTAATTTTATTTAGTTGCTCCAGCAGTTCCTTTTTATCCTCCAGTGTTTTCATACCCTTATCGAAAATCTGCTCCATGCGGTAGCGGATATAATCATCGTAAAGCTCCGTGCCGAATATGTGCTCATCAATCAGCTCCTCGTAGGTTTCCGCATCTACATTGCCGGAAACAATCCGCATAAGCTTTTCCAAGGCAATCATTCTCTTGTCCTTCTCCGAAAGGTTTTTGGAAGACGGCAGAGCGTTCAGAGAAACAAGAAGATTTCTCTTATCCTCCCTTATGGAATACCCACTAGATTCAATCCCGCCTAAATCCCTGATAATATTGCTTTTAAATGCGGACGCGGCAAACGGGAACATTTTAAGCGGTAAATCCTCCTCCTTAACGCCGGTGTAGATGCTTCGGTCGCAAGCGGGGAACAGCAGAATTTTAAAAATCCCGGAAAAGCAGAATGTCCCCTCATCGAGGAATACAAGCGGGTATTTGTAGCCCTTGCAGTCGGCTTGAAGCCCCGTTTCGTTAATCGCTTCCCTGCCGGAGGTGAAGTAATTGTCATAGTTTTCGCGGCATTTATCGGATACAATGCGCGCCGTTGCCTTGGCATTATAATCGCTCGCGCCGTTCTGAGCACCGTCCAAAAAGGTGCGTATGCCGTCCGAGGTGCTTTTATTCAAGTCCGATGCAAAGCTGACCGCGCTTACATAGTCGGAAGCAAACCTTACCGTAGCGGCTTCGGCGGCGTTAATCGCGATGAGGTCGTCCGGCTCATTGTAATCATAGTTCTTTTTAAGAAAATCCTCCAGAGCGTTTAAAAGTGCCTTATTTTCTTCAAGGCTCAGATTCTTTTTGTATAAACGGTTATTTACAACATTAAGTATCACTTGAAAGGGGACTTCTCCGCTCACATATTTCATTCGGTCATTGTTCAAAAGCACTGCCATCTTGGGCAGAACCTTGCGCCTGAGCGCATCGGGGGCTTTTATATCATGCGACATTACACCCAAGCAAACTAAAAATTCCGCATATTCGCGCATGATGGTCTGCTCCGACAGGAAGTTGAAGAAATAGCCGTAAACATATCCCGCGAAAAACTCCTTTAAACTATCCCTAAGAGCGGGCGAGGAATTGATTTCCTTGATAAACCTCTGCTTCAGCGAGCTTATTTCATTGACGTTAATTGATTTTTTGCCGCCGTTTAAAGCGGTCAGCAGTTCCTCCTGCCGTTTAAAGAACAGTTTAAGGTAGGTGTAATACTGCGATTCCTTAACATGGCTTTTACCGCACTCATCGTTTAAGGTCCAAATCAGAAAAGACCTCTGCATATTGCTAAGTGTTTCGGAAGATTTCCCTGTAAGAAGCTTTACATCAATTTCTGCGGATTCTCCGAAATATTTAGTTTCGTTAAAATCCGAGATAATTTTCTCAATTTCCTCCTTAAAAGCACTTAGAGCGGGAGAATTCTCCATAAAAATTACCGCATCTAAAATTTGCGTGGTCGCCGCCGTCAAGTCTAACCTTACGCCCATACCTAATTACCATTCCTTTCCGAGTTTATTCAAATCGTCTGTTTTTAACTTCAATTGCTTTAAAGTATTTTAATTATAACACATATATCTGGTAAAAGCAACCTTATTTTTAATAAAAAAACCACGGCAAAAAAACCGCGGCATTTTAAAAGTATTACAATTCGGTACAATTATTGACACCCCCGCCAAAATCCGCTATAATAAACCACAAGGAGTTAACGTGTCTTATAATTTGTTTCGGCTTGCGTGTCACCGAGGTTTTCGTAGGATTACGGGAGGGGAGTCCCTCCGCTGCCTTAATCCTATGAGAGGAGGTGTACATATGGATAAGTTTTTCTTTGACTTTCTTTTGATTGTAACGGCAAATATTGCAAGCGGACTTATAATGCTTGCAATACGCGGCATACTCTCCAAAAGAAAAGAAAAACGATGCCCGCCGTGCAAAGATGAGCATCGTTAACCCCGATTTAGAGAGGGAAAAGCCCTCTCTATTTTTTATTACTATTATTATACCACACAAAAATAAAATTGTCAATA
>WRLG01000042.1 GCA_009777725.1 Oscillospiraceae bacterium
GCCGCCTGCGGGCGGCACCTCCCTCAAAGAGGGAGGCAAAAAGAAAAGCCCCCCTCCCAGAGGGGGGCTGTCAGCGAAGCTGACGGGGGGGAGCTCGGGCGCACGGGGCGTTCGCCCCTACAAATTGCGTTCGGGACAGGCAAGCCTGTCCCCTACGACCCTATTGCACAGGTGGAAATTTTGTTGTGTTTTTTTGAAAAAAAGTATTGACAATGGGGGATTATTATGGTATAATGATTGTAATAAAGTGAACAGAGAGGTGCTAACCTCTCTGTTCTTTGGAGTCAACGATGCTTTTCCTTGTCCGGGGAGCATCGTTTTTCTTTTCTTTCTGTAATGATGTCACGTATTGCAAGCACGATAAGCCCACCGGCAACATTTGTCATTAAGTCCGAAAGAAAATTAAGCGGATTACTCATGTATGTACCTCTGGTGATTCGCATTGTCAATTATTAATCATAAACAATTAATTTCACCTGAAATAAACCTAACCCCATTTTCTCCAAATTCAAGATTATATTTCATGGTTTTAGCAACGAACATATAAGCTATGACAAATTCTTCATACCCAAATGCAGAGTTGACGCCGAATACTGTGACCCTATAGAAATTGTCTAATTATCGTTTAAAACCTTTTGAACATAAAATCGAAGTGCCGCAGGAATTGCGAGTGTTTCAAACTCAAACTTCCCTATCCACCGATACCCGTGCGGTGCATTTTGGTTTTCTGATTTGCAAATGTATCCGCGCATCTGCCATATCAAGTGCGTGAAAATATGTTTTGCGGTGCCAAGCGGTTTGATTTCATATGCTGTAAGTCCGAGAGATTGCAGATGTGTTGAAATATCTTCTTCATTCACAAATTCATCTAAGCTATAGAATTCCCAAAGCCCCAAAAGCAGTTTTTCTGAGCGTTGCCGCATTAAAATTTCGCTTTGACTGTTTTGGATAATTAAGATTGTTTTATTTATCGGCTTCGGCGAAGATTTTGGGGATTTTTTGGGTAATTCTTTTTGTGTTCCGATTATATAGGCTTCGCAAAGCTCAGATACAGGGCAATGAATGCAATTCGGATTTTTCGGAATGCAAATCAACGCCCCTAATTCCATTAACGCTTGCGTAAAGCCGCCCGCCCTGCCTTTGGGCATCACAGTTTCCACAAGGTTAGCAGTTGCTCGCCGGGTTTGAGGCAGGGAAATATCAGAATCAGAGTTTTCAAGGCGAGAAAAAACACGCAATACGTTTCCATCTACTGCCGGTGTAGGAATTCCGTAAGCGATGCTCATAATTGCTCCGGCTGTATACTCTCCGATACCCGGAAGCGAAAGAAGTTCTTTTTTTGTTTTAGGAAGCGCGCCATTAAAATCCAAAACCACTTTCTGCGCCGCTTTCCATAAATTTCGGGCTCGTGAATAATATCCTAACCCTTCCCATGCCTTTAGAACATCGGCTTCTTCGGCATTCGCCAAAGATTGTACATCGGGGAATTGTTTGGTAAATCGATTATAATAATCTAAAAGAAAACTGATTCGCGTTTGCTGCGCCATAATTTCACAAACCCAAATCAAATAAGGGTCGTCTGTATGTCGCCAAGGCAAACATCGTTTGTTTTCATCATACCAACTCAATAAATATTGGCAAAATTGTTCTTTTCTTTTCATATTCTTATTTTATCATATTTATCTTTCGATTGCAAGACTTTAAAGGGAAGTTGCAAAAATGATGAAAATCAGCTTTAAAAACAGCTTGGGCGAGGAGATTTCGTTCGCTGGTTCTGAGAGTATTTTGCGACTTGAAAGCATTGAGGGGCTGTCACCGCAGACTAGTATTGAAATCGCACCTGTAACCGTTTTGTAACATTTGACAAAGCAATTTTTTTTAAACCTCCGCTATTTCGACATAATTTTCATAAAACGCCTGCTATAATATAAATATGAGGGGGGACAAGCTATGAACAAACGTCTTGCAAGCCGATACATAGATTTTTTGAAAAAGAGCACCGACTACTCCGAGGAATCGCTGGAGGAGATAAGATATGTGTTTTTATCCCTCCTTTCCGAAAGTCAAAGGCTTGTATTGTTATCGCTGATTTTCGGGGCGTTTGGGCTAATCAAGCCGTTCTTACTTTGCTTAATCGCTTTGGTATTTACAAGAAGTCAATCGGGAGGATTGCATTGCAAAACATTTTGGGGCTGTTTTTTTGTTTCATTCATGATTTTTATTTCGGCAATTGTCGTCTTACCCGGCATCGCTGTCTCCCAAACCGCTTTTCTGCTGATAATGCTTTTAAATATAGGTATCTGCATGATGTTTGCCCCGGTGCAATCGCCGAATCGTCCGAAAATGTCAGCAAAAAAACGCCGGAAAAGTAAAATTATAACAACTGCTTCCGTAGCCGTAATCTTTGCTTTTCTATTACTAATCGGTGAAAAAAACAGCCCTGTTTTTTGGATTGTTTTTTTACAAAATATTCAATTATTTATAGGAGGAATTTATCATGGAAAAGAAAAATGGTTTTGCAAAAAGGGCGTTGTTAGAGGCATCTAAAATCATGCTTGATTTCGCGCCTGCTATGGCAACCGAAGAGTTGGCTAAGCCTGCGCTTTGGGGCGAGGAAATCTGTCCCGCTCATCTTATGAGTGAAAAACAAGACTAAAGACGACATAATTACCATCTTCAAGCTGTTCGTTATAAACATCCAACATGATTTTGTAGGCTTCTAAAATTTTACTTAAATTGTAAAGACCGTATCCCCTGATATGGTCTTTATTTTTGATTTTTGTAGAAAAGCCCTTTTTAAACATTTCTTTTATCAAGTCGTTGCTTAACGCCTCGTGCTTATTCTTCACAGCTATGACCGTAAGCTCTCCCGCGTTCATCGGATGGATATGTAAAATAACGGAATCGCTGCCGGATTCAAAGGCATTGTCAAGCAAACAACCCAGTATTTCGCATATAACAAAATTCTCTATGCCGGAATCAATGGTTACACTATCTATATAATGTGTAAAGTTAATTTTTAATGAACTAGCCTTAAAAGCCTTGGATACAATCAAGGATTCCACGGTGGTGCGTCCGAGCCTCTTAAATATATCCTGCCCTCCAAACTGCTTTTTTTTAAGCAGGTCTGAATAGTATTCCGATAGCGTATTTCTTAGGACTGAGATGTCGTCAACAGCGTCCACCGTTGTTAGTATAGTGTTTAGGTGATTTTTGTTCTCGTGCTGCTGTCTGACAATTTCCGCCATAAGTGCTTGTATTTCATCGTTAATTTTTTTCTGTTGAGCCACTCTGTCTTCGCTTGCTTCAAGCTTTAATTGGCTGTTGGTGGCAATTAAAATAATAACAACTGCTATCAAAATAGCCTCCAGCAAAGAAAAGACATATTCCCAGAAAATCGTTCCGTGTCTATAAAATAACAACACAAGGAGAATAATAACATTTAGGGCTAAAAATGCTCCTTGGATAGCTTTGTTTTTATCCATAAGCAGCCCATATACTTTTTTCAGCAATCCTCCCCTATAATACAGATATATTGAAAAAGATAAAAACACAACATCATATATTATGAGCAACCCATGGTAAGCGTCAGCGTGTCCTCCCAAAACGAGCGAGCTGAAATAAAGAAAAATTAATTGAAATGAGCTCAAAATATCAAACGACAAAAGATGTGCAATATAGCATTGCTTATAGCCTTTTTTAAAAAGAAATCTATAAGAAACAGGCAATAATATAATGCTTAAGCTCATCTCCATAACAGGAAAACTTAACCCTATAAATGAAAATATATTCCAAATAAGGAGCAAAATAAAAATACTCTTTTTATTTTGAGATAGCTTTATATCAAGCATCGCCAGACAAACAAGACTC
Source organism: Oscillospiraceae bacterium (assembly GCA_009777725.1). Taxonomy (GTDB): domain Bacteria; phylum Bacillota; class Clostridia; order Oscillospirales; family Ruminococcaceae; genus UBA946. Next base: position 3,871 of record WRLG01000042.1, read on the forward strand.
AAACTGACACACTGTATGCTTGTAGCTACAAAATACCATATAATGTTATTCAATTTCTTAACCCTTCCTTGAAACGGCTTAGGAGCTAGTTAGGAAAGAAAATTCGCTTAAAAATCTTTTTGCTCAGAAACACCAAACAACCTCTTAGCCTCCGCCTGCAAATTCCTTGCCACATGAACAGCAAATTTTTTATTGCCGTGAGCAAGTATAAGAGACTGTGCATCGGGGTCGTAGTAACGGCAATAATTTGTGTTTACGATATAACAGCTCTTACACCGATAGAAGTAGCCGCCTTTGTCATATGTATTTTCCATGTCCTCCATAAATTTTGATAAGGGCAAAAACTTTGTCTCGGTATATTCTTCATTTTCATTAATAGTATATATGAGGGTTTTTCTTTGCTTGGATTCTAAATAAACAATGTCCGATAACTTTATTCTGAGCGCGCTTTTTCCTGTCCCTGTCAAGCTAATGCGATACATAGAGCTATCTAAGTGAAAATTTTTTTGGTCTGTGCTAATAACCAAGCTCTTTTCCTTGTCGGTTAAAAGTGCCGCCGTTGAGTGCTTGGCTTCCGAGCCTTCAAATAATGAATCAAGCGCGTCCAGCAGTTCCTTTGCCCTATATGGCTTCGTGATGTATCCATAGCACCTCAGTTCATTAATCCCAATTCTCCACGCCGATTCATCGGCAGTTGTAAATATAATTCCGGCTTTTTTATATTTCTCGCCCGCCCGCAAGCCTTCAGCGAAATCTATTCCGTTTCTCGGCTCTATTCCCAGCTCAATATCAAGTATAAATGCGTCAATATCATATTTGTCCGCGATTTGCTCAGCTTGATAGTAAGAATCCGCACCATGAACGCAAACCGAATTGCCGTAATGCTTATAAAGCAAGGTGGCTACAGATTTGCGAACCAAATCTTCATCCTCCAGCATAAGAATATGCCTAACCATACAATTCACCTCCCTTTTTTGGCTTACATTTTAATAATATCATTTTTTTATATTCTTGTCAAGCATTACAAAATTGAATTACGGTAAAAGCACTTAGAAGCCCCGTTCATACCCTTTCGACTTAGGCTATGAACAAAGCTTCTTACTTTTGAAAAATATTTTTTTAAACAGAAAAATCAAGAGCCGTCATATCATGCTTGCGAACCGCATAGTAAATCTGAGCCTGCAATTATAAAGCAATCGGATTCTGAGCAGACCCCAGCGGCGCATGGGGGTCATAAGCAGGGTCATAAGCGTGAGGGTCTGAATTTAGCGGCGGGGAATAATCGGAGGTTTCAAGGTCTTGACCGATAATAACCGCTAAAATATCGCCCGCTCTGCCGAGGAGTACGCTTGCTTTGCCGTTCTTGTCAACCAAGCTCGAAGAGCTCTTTTTCAAAGAATTGGCTTCGGGGTTATAGAGGTAAAAGTTTACCGTTTTACCCGCATATTGCTTGCCGAGTGAAACTTCAAGTGTTCCCTTAAACCCAAACGAAGCCGTCCCTTGCCCGATTTTAAATTGCTTGCTTCCCGCTACTTGAGGTTTAGAGACCTCTCTTTTGCGTAAATCAGCAGGGATATTGCCGCTTTGGCTCTTTACGTTAAGGCTTACATCTTTGCCGGTTTTTGTTATGCTGTCGGGCTTTATCGTCCAATTATATCCGTAGGGCGTTTCAATTTTCAGGGGCAGATTATGGCTTTTCGCTTCAGCTAAGTTTACTGAAGCAGCACTCACTGCTTTCCCTTTGGGGATGGTTATCGTTATCTCGTCAATTTTAGCTATGTCGGGCGTATGTGTCGTGTTGCCAACAGGGTATATGTCCGTGCTTGATGTAAGTTCATCGGGGTTGAAGGGTTCATCGTTTTTGTGATTTTCTGCTGCAAAACAGGGTGTAGCCCATGCCGCCGTGATTGAAATCGCCGCAATTGTTGCCGTTAGTTTCTTAGTAAAATTTTTCATGATTAATTCCTCTCTGTCCCTTATGTGAGACAATACATTTCTCGGGCTTTTTGCCCGTCTGACTATAATGACGGATAACGTGGCAGGTTGGTTGCAAATTTTTATAATATTTTTTCAAAATTTTGCTAAACTAATTTATATTGTTGATAACGGCGTTGTTGTGAACGTAATCAACAAATGCGTCCGCTTTGCTTTTGCCGATGTAAAACAGCTTTTGCGTTCCTAAAATATTTGTCCAAAGGTAGTCGTCTTTGGTTACGGAGAGGGTGAAATTCCCTGAAGCCAACACGTCAACGCTAACGCCGACGACCATTCGGTCAAGCGACATATGCGGGTTTTCGCCCGGGCTTAACTGATTTTTCAAAGAGCCGTCGTCTAACAACAGTTCCCATATTACAGCCGTATCGGGCAGGGTGTAAACATGCCGTTGATAGTTCATCTGCTCATCAAATCCGCTTTCGGATATATCGCCGAATACCATGTTGTCATATAGGTTTAAATCTTGAATCAAATCGCCTAAAGTTTCGGGCTGGTAGCTGTAGTTCCCGTAGGTGTGATAGTGATTATAGCCCTCGAATTTCACGGCAACAGCGGCTTGGCTTGATATATTTTTCAACTCAAAAACTTCGCATTTAATCGTATATTCTTTGTTATTTTCGTATACATCCCAACCGCTTGCCGTCCCGTCGCCGATATAGTCGCCGACATATGAGAGGGCAACATCGGCTCTGCCGGCATGATAATCAGAGCCGTTAAAGCTGATTATCTGAAACTGCTGAGTAACCGTCATTTCATTCCATGGCGGAATCCATGCAATCTGTTCTTGCGCTGTTGAAGTAGTTGGATTTGCCGTAGTACCGCCCGGCTCTGAAACGGTAACGGTTGGCTCGGTTGAGGGCGGGATTTCGATAGGCTCGACTATAGGAGCGATTATTTCTGCCTCTATTTCAGCAACATCGGTAACGGGCGGCGATATGGCTGAAGCCGGACCCGGAATGGAGGGAATATCGTTGTTATTGCGAACTTGCGTCAGCAAGGCAACCGCAATGATAACAAAAGCGGCGGCGGCAGATGTCATAGCAATAAGATTGCGGCTAATTTTAAGTTTGCGCTTTAGTATCAGAGAGTTTGCCTCGGCTATAATATCATCGCCGATTAAGCCTATTTCAATGAATAATTTTTTTGCAGTCATAAAAAAACAATCCTTTCAAGTTTTAATTTTAGTGCGGTTTCTCACATCATGCCCTCTTTTTCGAGGTGAATTTTCAGCTTGTTGCGGGTTCTGAAAAGTATGGTTTTTACCTTGCTCTCACTCATGCCATACCGCTCCGATATTGAAAAAACCGAATCCGCATACCAATAGCGGCGCACAAAGACAATCCTGTTTTCTTCCTTTTGATTGCGAAGAAAATCGCTTATGGATTCCGCGACCAAGCCGTCCTCATATTCCTTTTCAATATTACTGCCGGCACGGATGCAATCCTCCAGCTCATCAAAAATAAGGGCTGCCTCGCCGCCGCCGCGCTTTTTGGCTTTGCCTTTATCATATCTGTCGATTGACAGATTACGAGTGATTTTACCCAAAAAAGGCAGAAATTTCAAAGGGCGTTCCGGCGGGATAACATTCCATACCTTTAAATATGTATCGCTGACACATTCCTCCGAATCCTCTCGGCTTTGCAGTATGTTCATTGCAATTTTCAGCAGGTAGCCGCCGTATTTCTTTTCCGTTTCGGTAATAGCCGCCTCGGAGCGTGAAAAATACAGCCCAATGATTAGCTCGTCTTCCATATTCTCAGTCCTTTCGTGAATTTTGGCTTCTATATATAAAGACGGATAAAAAAGCTTTGGGGTTACAAAAAAATTAATATGAGTAACCCCACAGCTGATTTATGGTTTGGGGTTACTCATAATTAATAATACATCTCTGCGGGTCTGCCGCTTAACGAGAGCGGAACTGACAACAAAATCAAAAAATGTGTCAAAAACGCCCCGTCGACCCAAACCCTCCATCACTTCTTTTCGTTTCGTCAAGCTCTTGGCAGATGATTATTTCGGGGGTTTCACATTTAACAATCACCATTTGAGCGATTCTGTCAAAAGGGTTGATTGTAAACGCAACCTCTGAATGATTTTGCAAACCTACCATTACCTCACCCCTGTAATCGCTGTCGATTACCCCTACGCAATTAGCGGGGACAATGCCATGCTTTACCCCCAGTCCGCTCCTTGCATAGATGAATGCGGCATAACCGCGCTTTAATTCCAGTGCGAAGCCGGAATGAATTAACTTCGTTTCGCCCGGGTTAATTATGATTTTCTCGCTTATTGAAGCCGATATGTCGTAGCCTACGCTGCCTTCGGTTGCAAGCTTGGGTAAAATTGCGTTTTCGCGCATTAGTTTAAGCTTTAATTTTTCCATTTTTATACTCCTTAATGCTGCACACTTTTGGATTGCTCTAAAGAAGCACCATGTATTGCGAGCAATTTACCTAAAAGCTCTAATCAACCCTTGTTGTGATAATGATGTCGTTGTAATTGTATCTAACAACATCAAGTACGCGAGTCATCAATGTTCTCAATAGTGTTTCTGTATCGTAGTGCGTTTCAAGATACAGATTTTCATCAACAACCAAGGGGCTACGCATTCCTTTGTCAGTTTTTGCCAAAATCACCCGTTCGCGTCCCGCAATTTTACCGCGAAGGTTCATCAGCTCAACGTGCTTTTCCGCATCCTTATTACAGTTGTCCATAATCGCCGCGACAACTTTTTTCCACGTGCTAACTTCTATTCGTTCGTCGCCAATCTTTATTGCAATTGGCTTTTTTCCTTTAAAAATTGCAGGATTGCTGGTTAAACGATATTCACTTTCATAACCCATTCTGTAAACTTCTTTCGCTCCCGTGCCGTTCATCGCCCTTTCCGTGAATTCATCGAAAATTATGTTCACTTGATTGATTAACGCTTCTCGCGCACCGTGTATCTCCCTAATTACATCCATGTCTTTCACCTCTTACAATATTTGTTGCACGTGCGAATAACGTGTTAATATTATTATAGCATACTGTTTCTTGATTGTCAATACTTTTTTTTCAAAAAACCACAACAAAATTTTTCCACCCGCGCAATAGGTCAAAATTTCACCCTGTAGGGGACAGGCTTGCCTGTCCCGCACGCAATTTGTAGGGGCGAACGCCTCGTGCGCCCGAACGCTCCCCCCGTCAGCTTCGCTGACACCCCCCTCTGGGAGGGGGGCTTTTCTTTTTGCCTCCCTCCCAGAGGGAGGTGCCGCCCGCAGGCGGCGGAGGGAGCGACAACGTAGGGAGTGACGGAGGGAGCTAAGACGGCAGAGGGAGTATTCGGGCGACCGAGGCGGTCGCCCCTACGAAAGATTTTTCATTTATTTTTGGTAAAATTGCACAAAAAAAAAAAAAAAAAAAATATACATTTCTACCAAATCATATAAAAACCCCTTGACAGATAAAGCCAAAACGTGTATGATATATGTACGGTTTAAATCAATCGGGGATTGCACCGCGTTTGGGTTGCAAACCATGTGTACAGTGCAAGAGATTTTTCGATTGATTAAGGAACGTAAATTTTAAAATTATTGGAGGTTTTTTTAATGAACAAAAGTTTATTCAAAAGAGCAACGGCAATTGCCGCGGCTTCGGCTTTGGCTCTTTCGGCAACCCTTATCGCACCACTGTTTTCAAGCGCGGACGATGGATACGAGGATGATGCTATTTATT
>WRLG01000043.1 GCA_009777725.1 Oscillospiraceae bacterium
GTCTTATATTATTAACCCATTGGAATACCGTGAAATTAATGAGGATTCCCCCCCCCCGTCAATCCTCCCTTCGCCAACCCCCCCCCCGTCAGCTTCGCTGACACCCCCCTCCGAGAGGGGGGCTAGCCCCTTGCCTCCCTCTTTGAGGGAGGTGTCACCCGCAGGTGACGGAGGGAGCATTGGCAGTTCGCTTGCAATGTCTGCCGCCGACCTTGCGCTTGTTTTAGAATATTTCAAAAGCGAGGGGCGCGAACCTACGGAAACGGAGCTTTGTGTTCTTGATACTTATTGGTCAGACCATTGCAGACATACTACGTTTAATACAATAATTGAACATGTTGAAATAGATGACGAGCGGGTTAAAAAAGCGTATGACTTATTTTTATCGGTAAATAATGGTAAGCCTGTTACGCTGATGAATATAGCAACATGTGCTATGCGCGAGTTACGTAAGCGCGGCGAATTGCCATTGCTTGAAGAATCGGAAGAAAATAACGCCTGCACATTGCGTATAAACGCGGGGAATGAGGATTGGCTGTTATTTTTTAAGAATGAAACTCATAATCACCCAACGGAAATTGAGCCTTTCGGCGGGGCTTCAACCTGCATAGGCGGGGCAATCCGCGACCCTTTGTCGGGGCGGGGTTATGTCTATCAAGCAATGAGGGTTACAGGCGCGGGCAACCCTTTACAGCCTCTTGAAGCTACGTTAGAGGGTAAGTTGCCCCAACGCAAGCTTACCGTAACTGCCGCCGAGGGTTTTAGTTCATACGGCAATCAAATCGGGCTTGCTACAGGCTTTGTTAAGGAATTTTATCATGACGGATATGTCGCGAAACGGTTGGAGGCGGGGGCTGTTGTCGGTGCTGTGCCCTTGGCTTGGGTTAGGCGCGAGCGACCCGAGCCGGGCGATGTAGTAGTCATTTTAGGGGGGCGAACGGGCAGGGACGGCATAGGCGGTGCTACCGGCTCTTCCAAAACCCACGGCTTAGATACAGTATCAGATTGCGCTTGCGAAGTGCAAAAGGGCAACGCCTTGGAAGAGCGCAAATTACAGCGGCTTTTCCGTAACCCTAACGTAACAAAGCTGATTAAGCGTTGTAACGATTTCGGCGCGGGCGGTGCGGCTGTAGCCATAGGCGAGCTTGCAGATGGCGTTGAAATAAATCTTGACTTGTTTCCCACAAAATATGACGGCTTAAACGGAACGGAGCTTGCCATTTCGGAATCACAAGAGCGCATGGCTGTTGTAATCGCGCCCGAAGATGTAGCTGAATTAATTAAATATGCCGAATTAGAGAATATAGAAGCAACCCCCGCCGCTGTGATTACAGAAAACAAGCGGCTTGTTATGATATGGCGCGGCGAAAAAATAGTTGACATTGACAGGGCGTTTTTGGATACGAACGGGGCGGAGCGCAGGGCGGGTGTCGTTGTGTTTTCCCCGTCAAACCTTCCTCCGTCAACCCTCCCCCCGTCAGCTTCGCTGACACCCCCCTCCGAGAGGGGGGCTGGCTCTTTGCCTCCCTCTTTGAGGGAGGTGCCGCCCGTAGGCGGCGGAGGGAGCGGAGAGCAGAGGAAGTCAAGGGAGGTGTCACCCGCAGATGACGGAGGGAGTTGTTACAGAGATAAACTTTTTTCTTTAGCAAAGGATTTAAATTTCTGCTCTCAAAAGGGGCTTGTGGAGCGGTTTGACGGCTCTATTGGCGCGGGGAGCGTGTTTATGCCGTTTGGGGGGAAATACGCGCTTGCGGAGGAACAGGTTATGGCGGCTTTGTTACCCGCCGAGGGCGCGGAAACCTGCTCTGTTATGGCTTGCGGGTTCGACCCGCATGTAACCGAAGCCGACCCCTTCGGCGGCTCTGTATATGCGGTTGTTACATCTGTTGCGAAGCTGATTGCGGTGGGCGTTGCGCTTGATACGGTTTATCTCTCGCTTCAAGAATATTTCCCCAGCCTAAGGGACGAGCCTTTGCGGTGGGGTTTGCCTTTTGCGGCTATGCTGGGGGCGTTTTCGGCGCAAATGGGGCTGAAAATCGCGGCAATAGGCGGCAAGGATTCAATGTCGGGCAGTTTCGGGGCTTTGGACGTTCCTCCTACGCTTGTTTCCTTTGCATTAGGTATAAATAAAGCGGAATATATGCTCAGTACGGGCTTTAAGGCTTCGTCCAACCCTGTTTATCTTTTAGAAATGCCGACTGATTGTGACGGCTTGCCGCTTTATAACGAGCTTAGGGAAAAATGGCTGAAATATACGGAATTGTGCCGTGAGGGAAAAATTAAATCAGCGCGTGTATGCGAAAAAGGCGGGGTTTGGGGCGGCATTATGAAGATGGCGTTCGGCGATTTTATAGGATTTAGGGGTCAGGGGTCGCTCCCTCTGTCGCCTGTGGGTGACACCTCCCTCAAAGAGGGAGGCAAGGAGTTAGGCTCTATTATATTTGAGGCTGATGAAGAGTTAGAGGGTTACAGGTTATTGGGGTATACGCAAGCCGCGCCCGAGCTTAATATAGGCGGCGAAATTATACCCCTTGCAGACTTGCGCGCCGCTTGGGAAGAGCCGCTTGAAAAGGTTTTTCCTGTTAAGACCCAACCGGCAACTCTCCTCCCGTCAACCCCCCCCCCGTCAGCTTCGCTGACACCCCCCTCCCGGAGGGGGGCTAACTCCAAGCCTCCCTCTTTGAGGGAGGTGCCGCCCGTAGGCGGCGGAGGGAGTAAAACCCCATTCCTAATTCCTAATTCCCAACTCCTAATTCCTAAAGCCGTGATTCCTGTTTTCCCCGGTACAAATTGCGAATATGATACAGCCGCCGCTGTCGGAAGGGCGGGGGGGAGCAGTGAAATTATTTCAGTGAGGAATTTAACGCCGCAGATGCTCAATGAATCAATAGCCGCGCTTGAAAAGGCTATAAAAGCCGCGCAAATATTAATCTTTCCCGGCGGCTTTTCGGGCGGGGACGAGCCTGACGGTTCGGCAAAATTCATAGTGTCGTTATTCAAAAACCCCAAGCTTACCCAAGCTGTTCACGAGCTTATAAATACAAGAAACGGGCTTATACTGGGCATATGCAACGGATTCCAAGCGTTAGTAAAATTAGGGCTATTGCCTTACGGTGAAATCAAAGAAATAACTTCAAACAGCCCAACACTAACATTCAACGAAACAGTGCGCCATCAAGCGAAATATGTAAGAACTCGTGTTGTAAACACATCTTCGCCGTGGCTTTGTGAATGTAAAACAGATGAAATTTATGTCCAACCCGTATCACACGGGGAGGGACGGTTCGTTGCAAGCGCGCAAGTGTTGGAAGAGTTGAGAGCAAACGGGCAAATCGCTTTTCAATACGTAGATTTTGACGGCAACCCCTCAATGGGTCCGGAGCATAACCCCAACGGCTCAGTATGGGCAATCGAGGGAATCACAAGCGCGGACGGACGTATACTGGGCAAAATGGCGCACACGGAGCGATATAACAAATATGCGGCTATGAATATCCCCGGCAATAAATTTATGCCGCTCTTTGAGAGCGGAATTAAATCAGTTAACGGTTAACAGTGAGCAGTTCTTGTTGACAAGGATATTTGATTATAGTATAATGTAATTGTTAACTGAAAAAAGGAGGGGTAATATGAGTGTTTATATGCCTATGTCTACTACGATTAGACATAATAAAATAACATCATCTTTATTTGGTAATATTTTTGAATTGGTAAAGAAAAATAAAGTCCTTGCATTGCAAGAAGAGTGTGCTCTTGTTCATTGGGGTCTTAAAAGAAAGGCGGACATTTCTAAATTAGTCAACATAGAGGCTTTGGACGATGCCGCGATGTTTATAAAAGACGTTATAGATGATTTAGATTATGTAATGCCGGACTTTTTGGTATTTAAGGATAATAAATATCTATGCAATGAGCGCGAAACAAGAATTGCGGGGCTGCCGGATTTAATCATAGAGGTTTGGTCTAAAAGCAATGCGGAAGATGAACGCAATTTCAAATTTGATTTATACTCCGGCAGTCCGTCAACAGAGCATTGGTATATTGAGCAAGATTCAAACAAAGTAGCTTGCTATTTCGGAAGTGAAAAGCTTGAAGAGCAGAGCTTGTCTTCTGTATTGCTGACCCGCAGTGGTTTAAAATTTGATTTAAGATACCTTTCTTACTAGTTATACTCCGTAACGGATAAAAGGGGGATTATTATATGACCGCGTTAGAGCTTTCGATGGCTTTAAAGTCTAAAGAAATGAGCGTGACAGAGGCTGTTTTGGCTTGTGTTGAGCGGATTAGAGAGGCTGATTCAGAGCTAAATTCGTTTATTAATGTTTGCGCTGATTCGGCTTTGGAGCAGGCGGCAAGGGTTCAAAAGCGCATTGACGGCGGGGAGGCTCTTTCACCGCTTGCGGGCGTTCCTGTTGCGTTAAAGGATAATATATCTACGCGCGGGGTTGAAACGACTTGTGCTTCTAAAATGCTCGGCGGCTATGTACCTGTTTATAATGCCACTGTTGTTGACAGGCTTGAAGCGGCGGGTATGGTTATTGTCGGCAAGCTTAATATGGACGAGTTTGCTATGGGCGGTTCAAGCGAAACCTCATACTTCGGCGCGGTTAAAAATCCGTTAGACAAATCAAGAGTTGCGGGCGGCTCTTCGGGCGGGAGCGCGGCGGCTGTCGCGGCGGGGCTGGTTCCTTTAGCTCTGGGCTCGGATACAGGCGGTTCTATTCGCCAGCCCTGCTCGTTTTGCGGTGTTACGGGGATTAAACCTACCTACGGCGCGGTATCGCGTTACGGCTTAATCGCCTACGCTTCATCACTCGACCAAATCGGAACGCTCGGCAATCATGCAGATGATTGCGCGGCGTTATTATCCGTCATTTCGGGCAAGGCTCACGAGGACGGGACTTGTATACTGCCTAAGCCGTTTGAATTTGAAAACAACAACGCTGAAAATCTCAGCGGCGTTAAAATAGGATTACCGCGTAATTATTTTGAAAAGGGGATTGACGTGGGCGTAAAAACCGCCGTTTTAGAGGCGGCGAAAAGGTTTGAAAAAGCGGGCGCATGTATAGAAGAATTTGAAATGCCGTTTATGGATTATGCTGTTGAAGCTTACTATATTATAGCTTGCGCCGAAGCTTCGTCAAACCTGTCACGTTATGACGGCATTAAATACGGCTACAGAAGCGAAAAAGCCGAAACCTTGTCGGAGGTTTACCGAATGTCGCGCAGTGAGGGGTTCGGGCTTGAAGTTAAGCGCAGGATTATGCTCGGCTCGTTTGTCCTGTCAAGCGGTTATTATGACGCATATTACAAAAAAGCTCTGCAAACAAGGGCGTTGATTAAATGTGCGTATGATGAATTATTTCAAAAATATGACATGCTCTTATCGCCCGTAGCCCCGACTACCGCTTATAAAATCGGCGAGAATATTAACGACCCGCTTAAAATGTATATGGGCGATATTTACACGGTATCGGTAAATCTTGCGGGATTGCCCGCCGTTTCGCTTCCCTGCGGCAGAGCCGAGAATAACATGCCTGTCGGCTTTCAATTAATAGGCGAGGCTTTCTCTGAAAATAAACTGATTCATGCGGCGAGAGGTTATGAGCAATTAAATTGTTAATTGGCTAATTATAATTGTTCATTGTTCATTGAAAAAAAGGGGGTTTTTTTATGATTTGGGAAACTGTTATGGGGCTTGAGGTTCATGCTGAATTGTCAACTGATTCAAAGATTTTTTGCGGCTGTTCCGCTGCTTTCGGTTCTGAGCCGAATACTTTGGTTTGCCCTGTTTGCGCGGGGTTGCCGGGGGTTTTGCCGCGTTTAAATGAAAATGTTGTTGAATATGCCGTTAGATTAGGGCTGATATTAGATTGTGATATTACGAGGCATTGCAAATTCGACCGCAAAAACTACTTTTACCCCGACCTGCCCAAGGCATATCAAACATCACAGCTTTACGCCCCGATTTGCAGAAACGGCAAGCTTGAAATAGAAACCGAAAACGGCAAAAAAACCATAGGTATACGCGAAATTCATATGGAGGAGGACGCAGGCAAGCTTATTCACGACCCGTTAAACGGCAATACCGCTATGGATTTCAACCGTTGTGGAGTGCCGCTCCTTGAAATAGTGACAAATCCCGATTTTTCAGATGCGGAAGAGGTCAACGCTTATCTTGAAAGGCTTAGAGAGATTTTGCTTTATTCCGGCATTTGCGACTGTAAAATGCAGGAGGGCTCAATGCGGGCAGATATAAATTTGTCGGTTCGCGAAAGGGGAGGGGAGCTTGGAACACGCACTGAGATGAAGAATCTCAACTCATTCAAAGCAATCACGCGGGCTATAGAGTTTGAGCAAAAACGGCAGATTGAAATTCTCGAAAACGGCGGGGAGGTAATACAAGAAACAAGGCGTTGGGACGATAACAAGCGGCAGTCATACGGTATGCGTTCAAAAGAAAACGCGCAAGATTACCGCTATTTTCCCGAGCCCGATTTGCTCCCTATCAGCATTTCTGATTCTATGTTAAAGCAAATTCAAGAAGAATTGCCCGAATTAGCGCACGAAAAGCGCGCACGGTATCAAGAAGTTTACGGAATAACAGAGCGCGAAGCAAAGCTGATTACAACTCATAAAAACATATCAAGCCTGTTTGAAGATTTAGCCGAAAAGAGCGTGCTTGCGCGTGAAGCGGCGAATTTAGTCTTAGGCGAAATTATGCGCTTGCTTAATACTCACGATATTCTGCCCGAAAATTTGAATGTAAACTCAAACAAACTATCATATTTAATCAACATATTATCGCAAGGGAAAATCAACAGAAATTCTTATAAAGAAGCCATTCAAGAAGTATTCTTAAATGATATAAATCCCGAAGAGTATATAGAACAAAAAGGTTTGCTCATAGTCAACGATGAAACGGCGGTTTTATCAGCTGTGAATAAGATTCTGGAGAATAACGCCCAAGCAGTTTCAGACTACAAAAACGGCAAGGAAAAGGCGTTTGGATTCTTAATGGGGCAGGTTATGAGGGAGCTTCGCGGTGCGGGTGAGGCTGAAATGGTGAGATTGATGTTGGAGATGCGGTTAACGGTTATATAACAGACCTCCCGGAAAACTATAATCAATCGCATTTTTTGTGCTTGACTTACTTCTGTTCATATATGGTTCGCATAATGTTAAGAAATTTTGCTTTAAGTTTATTTTTAATAATTGCTAAAATATATAGATACAAACAATGTCAAGCGTCTCCGGGTTGTTGTTAAAAATTGGGTTTGCGGAGGGGCTTGTTTTTACACTAGCAGAGTATAAAGAGAAAGGTTTGTAAGACGCGGAAGAGGTGGCTTGATAAATGCTCCACTGCGGGCAAGACCACTACATCAGTTTTTGAGAAAATTCAGAATGTTGCATTATCTATCTTTGGGTGAACAATCTCAATAACGGCACGGTAAAAACGGAAGCCCGCCCTTTCCTCCATGACGCTATCATGGAGAACATGGATATATGACGGGAGGTAGCAGCCGAGCGTTTGGGGAGCGGGTGGGGCGTTTCGGTTAATATATAAAGCTGTTGAAAATCAACGGCTTTTATTTTGCGGAAATTGCGAGAGCAAACTTATAAAAAGCGTAATATTTTCGCAAAAATAAAATAGGTGAGGGAGCGACCCCATATCGGTTTCACTTTGTGCCGTTTTCAGTCTGTCTAATTCCGTTTCATTCAAAATCCTTGAAAGGTTCGTCATATTAACAATCTGCTGTGCTCTGTCGTCAACCGTTGAATAAAGAAATTACAAGGAAAATCAGCGGAATTATTCAACAGCTGCGAGCATGGATAGTTTGAGCAACATTAAATATATTTACAGTGAGGCTTCTTGTTTTAATATGGTCTTGGTTTACGCTAAATACCCATCTGGTCTTAGCTCCGATTGGGAGAGGTGGAGCAGTCCGCCTGCGGGGGGATTTGATTTTTTGTATAACCCCGAAAACATTACGGGGATTAAAGCAAACTTCCGAGTTATACCCGCTGAAATTGTGACTAAAAGGGTTAGGGTTAGGGTTGGTTATAATGAGGAAGGCGGCGCGATTTACGAGTATAAAACCTTGCCGGATAACGAAGCAACTGCGGAATTTTTTAAAATAAAGGCATTGGAGTTTTACAGCCCTTTCAGTGAGAGTTTCGGCGGAGATATGGTTGAAGAACTTGCTGTGCGGCATGATTTGAGATACGGCGATATAGTGACACTGCATGATGACGCGCGGGGTGAGCGTTATTCGGTCCGCGTTGAGCGAGAGACCTTGAATTTAAGCACTTCAAGAGTTTTACACAATTTTTCGCTCGGAACGCCGATTAAGAACTTGAAAAGCGAAGTATCGGGATTAGAGAGACGAGTATTTTAGATTGGGGGTTAGAGCGTGAACCAAAGCGAACAATGGAGCGGTTTTTTTAACAGTTTACAAGGCGACCGAAAGTACAGTGCCGATGATTGGGCGGCGTTTGTTGCGGCTTTTGTTGGCAACGGCGTGTATGCAGAGCCTGCCAATAATCTGCAAATTGTCAGCGGAGCTGCTATAGGACAGCCGGAGGTTGTCAACGGCAATTACACAATTTATGCACTGCCGGGCATAGCTTTTATTAACGGATATGTTTATTATAACAAAAGAGAAACTGCTATTCCGATTATTTATAATGAAGTTTTTGAAGTGAGAAACAATCCGAGAATTG
>WRLG01000044.1 GCA_009777725.1 Oscillospiraceae bacterium
CCACGTTATTGTGCAACTTCCACAATTCAGCCCTCAGCAAAATGTAAAATGTGTAAAAATGGTTACAGATTGGGGTGAGGGGTGTAACTTTTTGTCGAGGGAATGAACGCTCCCTCCGCCGCCTGCGAACTCCCTCCGTCACCTGCGGGCGATGCCTCCCTCAGAGGGGCAGGCAGGGGTGGGTTAATTGTAAAGCTGCATCAATTCCTCATCGGGAAGCCCCGTAACTTCCTTTACAACGTCAAACGCAAACCCTTTTTTAATCATCCTAACTGCATTTTCAATCGCAGCTTCCAGTTTGCCCCTTTGAATTCCCTCTTGCCTGCCCTCTTGCCTGCCCCTTTGAATCCCTGTTTGAATCCCCTCTTGCCTACCCCTTTGAATCCCCTCGTTCAACCATTTCCTATCACGCCTGTCGCGCATGATTTCTATTGAATGTGTCATAGAATCCACATCTCCTTTCGCAATCGCCTGCTTAAATTTTTCTTTAAAATCATCGGGGGCGTCCCCCTTGAAGTGCACATATTCCGTCCAGTTCGTCAGTTCAACGGCTTCATCGCCTTTAAGCTGTAACGCAAAATTCGTTAAGATTTTTATTGTTTCTTCGATTTTGTCCTCGTTGGGATTGATTTTATTCAGCGCGAAAATAATGTCAAGCACTTTCTTGGTTGATGCAATCGTTTCATCATCGGTTCTGTTTAAATCGAACAGCAGATAGCTGAAATTTATGATATTGTTACCAAAAATATCATGATTAGCGGTGTATTCTTTGTACGAACGTACAGCCGTCCAGCTTCTCATGCCGTTATACAATATAATAGGAACGACTGCGGGGAGTTTGAACCCCTTGCGTTCGCGGTTTTTTTCCTCTGTGTTCTTGAAAATGTCGTTTAGCAGTTCGACCATGTAGCGGAGCAGTCTGAACGGCATTGTAAAGTCGACCTCTGATTGAAGCTCCATAAGAACGTAAAAATATACGTCCTCGCCGTTTATTTTCAGCTTGTAGATTAGGTCGGAATCCTTCTTGCGGTATTCTTGGGTGATGAAGCTTTTGTCAATTCGCTCCATTTGGTTCGGGTCGATTTGAGCCGCCCACGGTTCGGCTATATATTTTTGGAGGAAGTGAAGGAAGTTGGCTTTGTTGGCGAAGATTCCTTTGTAGCCTTCATCGTGTTTTTGGTCTTGGTCGGTTTCGAGTTCGATTGTGTTCAGGTTAACCACCTCCTCTAAGTATAATTATATCTAATGCGGTAGCTAATGTCAAGCGGTAATGATAAAAAATCACGGCAAACGTATGAAAAAATCACGGCACAAAAAAACACCCCCGAACCAATGCCCGGAGGTGTTTTTTTTAATATTTGCATCAAGTATATAATCTACTTCCCAGCCCCATATATACTTACCAACCTGGAAAGATAATCATACCTATCCTTCGCATCGGCAAGCGACCTGTCGAACAGTGCGTTGGCTCTGTCGGGGTTTTGACGGAGGAGCGAGCTGAACCTTACCTCGCTCTTTAAGAAGTCTACGAATTTTTCATCGACTGCGGGAGCTTTACTGTCAAGCTGGAACGGATTTTTGCCCTCTGCCTTGCGGGTGGGGTCAAAGCGGAACAGATGCCAGTAGCCTACCTCAACGGCGCGCTTTTGCTCGGCAATCATGTTAGACATTCCGCCCTTTATTCCGTGGTTGATACAAGGAGCGTAGGCTATGACTATAGAAGGACCGTTATAAGCTTCCGCCTCGGTAATCGCCTTAATGGTCTGCGTCATATCCGCGCCCATAGCGACATGAGCAACATAGACGTTGCCGTAGCTCATAGCGATGCTTGCCAAATCCTTTTTCTTAGCGTCCTTGCCGCCCGCCGCAAACTGTGCGATTGCGCCGGTCGGAGTAGACTTGGAGGACTGCCCGCCGGTATTGGAATAAACCTCGGTATCAAAGACGAGTATATTTACGTTTTCGCCCGAAGCAATCACGTGGTCAAGTCCGCCGAATCCGATGTCATATGCCCAGCCATCGCCGCCGAACGCCCAAACGGATTTTTTAACTAAGTAATCCTTGAGCGCGAGAACCTCCTTGGAAGCCTTTGTTTTAGAGGAAGAAAGCTCTTTAATCAGCGTTTCTGTCGCCTTGGCGTTTTCACTGCCGCTGCCGAAAGTTTTCAGATAATTATCAATCGCGGTTTTCAGCGCGCCTTTAGCGTCCTTCTGCATATTTTCAAGTAACCCCGCCGCTCTTACGCGAAGCGTATCTTGACCTAAGAACATACCGTAAGCATATTCCGCATTATCCTCAAAGAGCGAATTTGCCCATGTAGGTCCTTTGCCGTTTTTAGCAACGGTAAACGGAGTAGAGGGAGCAGAGCCGCCCCAGATAGAGGAGCATCCCGTTGCGTTTGCAATATACATTCTTTCACCGAAAAGCTGGGTGACAAGCTTTGCATAGGGGGTTTCGCCGCATCCCGTACAAGCACCCGAGAATTCAAGCAACGGTGTTTTGAACTGCGAGCCTTTAACGGTGTTTTCTTTGAATTTATCAAATACCTCCGGCTTTTCGGGGAGCGAACAGCCGTAAGCAAACAGCTCCTGCCCTTTAAGCTGAGAATCAAGCGGCTGCATGACGAGAGCCTTCTCGCCCTTCTTGCCCGGGCATACGTTTACGCAAACGGAACAGCCCATACAGTCGAGAGAAGATACGGTCATCACATAGTTGAGCTTATCTAAGCCCGTTACTTTAATCGCGTTTTTGCCTGCATCGGCGGGTGCTTTTTTAAGCTCCGCATCGGTCATGGCGACAGGGCGCAGAATCGCGTGCGGACATACATATGAGCAGAAGTTACACTGTATGCAGTTTTGGCTTCTCCACTCGGGAACGTCAATCGCCACGCCTCTCTTTTCAAACGCCGATGAGCCCTGCGGAAGCGTACCGTCAGCCTTATCCTTAAACGCCGAAACGGGGAGCGTATCGCCCTGCTGCGCGCTGATGGGAATCAGAATGTCGTTTACGAAATCGACAATCTCTTTCCTGTCGCCCTTAGCTTTGCCGGGTCCCATCTGTGTGTCTTTAGCGTTTTTCCATTCGGCGGGAACATTAACCTTTACTACGTTTTGAACACCTGCGTCAATCGCATCGTGGTTCATCTTTACGATTGCCTCGCCCTTGCTGGAATAAGAAGAGGTTGCGGCATCCTTCATATACTTAACGGCATCGTCAATCGGCAGTATATTGGCAATTTTAAAGAACGCGGCTTGAAGAACGGTATTGATTCTTCCGCCCAATCCGATTTTCTTACCTATATCAACGCCGTTTATGATATAAAGGCTAATATTGTTTTCGGCAATATAGCGTTTTACCTGCCCGGGGAGACGTTTGTCAAGCTCCTTTTCCGTCCACTGGCAGTTAAGCAGGAATGAACCGCCCGGCTTCAAATCCTGAACCATATTATATTTATCAATATAAGACTGGTTATGGCAGGCTACAAAGTCGGCTGAGTTGATGAGATAGGTTGACTTAATCTGCTTATCTCCGAAGCGCAGGTGCGATACCGTTACGCCGCCGGATTTTTTGGAGTCGTAGGAGAAATAAGCCTGCGAATACATGTCAGTATGCTTACCGATAATGGTAATGCTGTTTTTATTCGCGCCGACAGTACCGTCAGCTCCGATTCCCCAGAATTTGCACGATGTAGTGCCCTCGGGAGAGGTGTCAAGCTTTCCTTCGGTCGGGAGCGAAAGGTTGGTAACGTCGTCGGTAATACCTATAGTGAACACGGGCTTGTAATCTTCTTTAAAAGCGGCGTTCCAGTATACCGATTTAATCTGAGCGGGGGTTGTATCCTTAGAGCCTAAGCCGTAACGTCCGCGCGCTATTGTAACGTCCTCAAAATCGGAGCCTTTAAGCGCGGCTACAACATCAAGGTAAAGCGGTTCGCCCAGTGAGCCCGGCTCTTTGGTTCTGTCAAGGACGGAAATCTGATTTACACTGTCCGGGAGTACGTCTATCAGCTTTTGAGCGACAAACGGGCGGTATAAGCGAACCTTAACCAGACCGAGCTTCGCCCCTACGTTATTGTTCAGATAGTCTATTGTTTCTTCTATGGTATCGCAAACCGAGCCCATAGCAATAATGATATGGTCCGCTTCGGGGTGACCGTAGTAGTTGAAAGGCTTATAGTCCGTACCGATTTTGGCGTTAACCTTATTCATATATTCCTCAACAACCGCAGGGAAAGCGTCATAATAAGAATTACACGCTTCGCGGGCTTGGAACAGAATATCGGGATTTTGCGCCGAGCCTCTTAATACGGGTCTCTCGGGGTTTAAGGAATTGTCGCGGAAACGCTGGACAGCGTCCTTATCAATCAATTCTTCAATATCGGCGTTATCCCAAGCACTGACTTTCTGCATCTCGTGAGAGGTACGGAAGCCATCGAAATAATGGAGAACGGGTATTCTTCCCTTTATCGTAGCCAGATGGGAAACAACTCCCAAATCCATAACCTCTTGCGCGTTGGTCGAGCAGAGCATGGCGAAGCCCGTCTGACGGCAAGCGTATACGTCCGAGTGGTCGCCGAAAATGTTCAGCGCGTGTGTTGCTACGCACCTTGCCGAAACATGTATGACGCATGGCAGGAGTTCGCCCGCGATTTTATACATATTCGGAATCATAAGCAACAGCCCTTGCGAAGCCGTGTAGGTAGTCGTCAGTGCGCCTGCTTGAAGCGAACCGTGGACTGTTCCCGCAGCACCGGCTTCGGACTGCATTTCAACAACCTTTACGTTCTTGCCGAACACGTTAGTCCGCCCCTTAGTTGACCATACGTCTGTTACCTCCGCCATTACCGATGAAGGCGTAATCGGGTAGATTGCCGCAACCTCCGTAAACGGATAGGAAGCCCAAGCGGCGGCTTTATTGCCGTCCATAATTTCCATTTTTCTTGCCATAGTAGACATTCCTCCTATTTTTTTGTATGATTTTCCATACCTTATTTATATTTTACCATATTAAGATAAGCTTGTAAAGGGTTTTTTATAAAATATTACAACTTTTTGACAGCTTCTTGACAAATCAATAACATTATGGTAAAATAAATTATAATGCTATGCCGAACAGCATAGCTCCGAAATTGTTAATGATTAACTGTTAACCGTTAATTGTTAACTGCCGATAGGGGGAGTAGCTGAACCGTGAGCAAAAATTTAACCGAGGGTAAGCCATGGAGTCTTATCTGGAGATTTACGCTTCCGCTTTTGATAAGCGTTATTTTTCAACAGCTTTATACGATAGCCGACAGCATTGTAGCCGGGCAATTCGTAGGCGAAACGGTAGAGGACGGAATACGGGCTGTAGCGGCACTCGGCGTATCGTCGCCCATCATTATGCTTTTTATCCAAGTGGCGAACGGCATTAATGCAGGCTGTGCCGTGGTAATATCTCAGCTTTTCGGGGGCGGAAAGCACGTAAAGCTTAAAACCGCGATTACAACGTCAATTATAGCGACCGTGATTTTAGCCGCCGCCTTGACGATTGTAGGCTTTTTAACAAGCAAGCCGCTTTTAAGGCTGATGAACACACCCGAAAACGTATACAATGATGCGACGGTATACCTTAACATCTACATAGCAGGGCTTATTTTTCTTTTTGTATACAATGTCTGCACCGGCATTTTCACTGCCATGGGCGATTCAAAAACACCGCTTTTTTTCCTTATGGCTTCCTCTGTCGCGAATGTCTTACTTAATCTGGTCATGGTTATACCGTTGCAGATGGGCGTTGCGGGTCTTGCTTGGGCGACCTTTATCGCGCAGGGAATCAGTGCCTTGATTGTTGTTGCGGTGCTTTATTTCCGGGTTAAGGGGATTAAAACAAGGCATAGAGGTCCCCGCTTTTCAACGTCTATGCTGAAAACGATAAACCGCGTAGCGTTGCCGACAATCGCACAGCTTAGCTTTGTGTCGGTAGGGGGGCTTTTCGTTCAAAACCTTATAAACGAAATGGGAGAAGCCGCCGCCGCAGGATTTGCGGCTTCGCTGAGGGTTTGTATTCTCGGCGTTGCCTGCATGTTCTGCCCTTCCAACGCGTTTTCGGCATTTTCGGCGCAGAATATCGGCGCGGGTAAAATTGAAAGGATTCCCACGGGGTTTAAGGCGGGGTTTGCTTTGTCCGCCATCATCATCCTGCCGTTTGTCATAGCGTTTACTTTGTTTCCCGACTTTATTATGGGGTTCTTTATAAAAAGCGGCGATGCGCCGCCCGAATTGCTGGAGGAAACGCTGAGCGTAGGTCGAATGTTTTTAAGATTCTGCTCGCCTTTTTATTTCGCGCTTGCCGTAAAGGTGATGTGCGATGCGGTTTTAAGGGGAGGCGGCGCACTCCGACCATTCGTCATTGCGACCTTTGTCGATTTATTTTTGCGGGTAATATTAAGCTACGCGCTTGTTCCCTTTATAGGCTTCATGGGGATATGCGTCGGCTGGGCGACCGGCTGGGTTGTTTCTGCTTTGATGGTATTTTTCTTTTACAAAAAAGGAGTTTGGAAGGACACGGCGTTTAGCCGGAGGTTGATTAAAAGGTAGATTTTGTGTATATAATATACGCGCCATAGGCGGGAGAATTATGCCTTCCGCTTATGGCGATTTTTATTTTATCTTTTGCTCCAAATCTCTGAGCAAGTCACATTAATTGTCAATTGTAATTGATTTAACCTCCGCGTTTAAAGCTGAGGATTCTATCAATTTCGGTTTCGGACATGCCGGATAACTTCATGCTTTCGATAAGCTCCTTGATACCCTCCTGCCGTCCCTCCTGCCGTCCCTCCTGCCGTCCCTCCTGTCGACCCTCCTGCCGTCCCTCCTGCAACCACTGCTGCCGTCCCTTTTCCACCTCATAATCCACAGCCCACTCATAATCTCGCCTTGCTTTCTCTTGGCGTTCATACATATCCCGCGCCTTTTCGTCCGCCGATAGTTCGCGGAGTTTGACTACAGCCTTACTGATTTGCGTATTCCTGTTTGCTACCATATTTAACTCCTCCTCGCTCCCTGCGGCGATAAATTTCGCCCAGTCGCATAATTCCGTGCCGTCAAAATTATCCGGCAA
>WRLG01000045.1 GCA_009777725.1 Oscillospiraceae bacterium
GTGTCACCATTACTAATTATAATTCGCTTATATTCGTTGTTTAAAACCGTAACACCGAATAGTTAATAAGCTGAATTACCTACTTTCAACAAAAACAACGCATTTGTACACGTGCGTTGTTTTTGTTTTTTTTTAATTAAATCGCTATTGGAAAACTTTCGTAAACTTTTAAACAAAAGCATAGACATTCATTATAAAATATAGTATAATTAAATCAAGCTACAGCGGCGCGGATTCCGCGCTTAGTTATTTAGGAGGTTTTATGCCATGTCTTACCCTTTCAAAAATCAATCGCTTCCCCTTAAAGCCCGCGTTGCAGACCTGCTCTCCCGTTTGAGCGTTGAAGAAAAAGCGGGGATGCTCAGCTTTAATGTGAAAGCAGTGCCTCGGCTGGGAATCGGCGAATGGAATATAGGAACGGAAATAGCGCGGGGATATGTTACAAAAGTGTCGGAGGATATATCAACGGTCTTTCCTCAGCCGATTGGCATGGCTTCCATGTTCGACCCCGAAATGATGTTCAGAATAGGCGAGGTAGCGGGCGATGAAGCGCGGTATTATTATGAAAAATATAAAAACGGCGGGCTTATGCTTTTCGGTCCGACGGTTGATATGGAGCGTGACCCGCGCTGGGGGCGCAACGAGGAGGGTTACGGTGAGGACCCGTTCTTGACGGGCGAAATGACAAAGCAATACACCAAGGGGCTGGCGGGCGAAATCCCGCACGGTGACGATGTTTACTTAAAAACAATACCTATTTTAAAGCATTTTTGCTGTAATAATAATGAAAAAGACAGGGCGGTTTGCAACGCGAATGTCGAGCCGCGGACATTGCATGAGTATTACTACCAAGCTTTCAAGCCCGCCTTGACGGACGGCGGGGCAAAAGCCGTCATGACGGCTTATAACAAGCTTTCGGGCGTTCCGGCTATTATGAACCCCGATGTCCGGCATTTGCTGAAAGACAAATGGGGGGTTTACTTCTCCGTTTCCGACCTTTGGGATTTTAAGGAATGTGTGCTTGATAATCAATACGTAAAAACCCACGCCGAGGCGTTGGCTCTTTGCCTCAAAAACGGTGCGGACAGCATGACGGACGACTGCGGCATGGTCGCCGCCGCCGTTACGGATGCTCTTGAACGCGGACTTATAACCGAAGCCGACCTTGACAATGCCGTAGGCAATGTACTTGCCTGCCGCTTTCGTTTGGGCGAATTTGACGAAAGTCACCCGTATAAAAAGATTAACGCCAAGCCGGAGGGTGAAGCCGCTCGGAAAGTTAACCTTGAAGCGGCTCAAAAGCAGATTTGCCTGCTGAAAAATAACGGGCTTCTTCCTCTTAAAAAGGGAGTTAAAATTGCATTAATCGGTCCGCTTGCCGATGAAATATACCGCGATTGGTATACGGGCGTTTCCTCCTACGGCGTAACCGTAAGGGATGGAATCGGGTTGGAATTCGGCGAGGAAAATGTAAGCTTTGATAATTGCTTTGATATAGTAACGCTGAAAAGCGAACGGAACGGGAAATATCTGGCGGTTGATGAAAGCGGCGAATACGTGCTTCGGGCATATTCGGAGCATCCCGGCAAAACGGCGCAGTTTGAATATCACGAATGGGGCGAAAATGAGGTTAACCTTAAATCCGTGCAAAACGGTCTGTATGCCATTGAAGAGGACGGCTTGTATAAAGCGAAAAGCGCCACTCCCTACGATTGGTTTATCAAGGAATGGTTTAAGCCGGAAATCCAAGGCGGACTGCATTGCTTCAAATCATGGCACGACAAGCATTTTAACGCGGTTTCTTACAAGGCGATGGATATATACATTGATGAGCAGGCTGATTACGCGCTTAAAATAAAGCCTGCCCATCGCCGCGCCGCGCCGGAAAAGCAATTTAAAGCGGAGATTATCTCAAAGGGAACGGAACGCGCCGCCGCGCTGGCGAGGGAAGCCGATGTTGTAATTGTCTGCGCGGGAAATCACCCCATGCAGATTGCGCGCGAGGGCTTGGACAGGGGCGGGCTGGGGCTTCCGCGCAGTCAAAGCGCGCTTGTAAGGGCGGCGTATGAGGCGAATCCCAACACCGTTTTGCTTATGGTCGCAAGCTACCCTTATGCCGTGAATTGGGAGGATGAAAACCTGCCCGCACTCCTCTACACCTCCCACGCGGGAGCAGAGCTCGGCAACGCCGTTGCCCAAACGCTTTCGGGGAAAAACAACCCTGCGGCGCGCTGTCCGCAGACATGGTATCAATCCGAAAGCCAGCTTCCCGATTTTACGGATTACGATATTACGGAAAACGACAGCACCTACATGTATTACGATGAGCAACCGCTTTACCCTTTCGGGCACGGCTTATCCTACTCGAAATTTGATTATTCCGACTTTAGCGTGGATTTTAGGGATGGGAAACTGACCGAGCTTGCGGTTAACTATAAGGACTGCAAAATTTTTGCAAATGTAAGCGTAAAAAACGAATCAAACCTTGACGGGGACGAGGTGGTGCAGATTTATTACCGCGCCGTGAGCCCAAGGGTCAAACGCCCGCTGCGAAAGCTTTGCGGATTTAAGAGGGTTAAAGTTAAGGCGGGCGAGGCGGTCAAGGTAAGAATCGAAATCCCTTATAACTCACTTGAATTTTACGATGTAACCCGTGAAAAGCTTTGCGTTGAGAAGGGTGCTTACGAATTTACGGTTGGTGCTTCCTGCCTTGATATACGGGCGGCGGCTACGGTTGAGATTGACGGCGAAACGATTCCCCCGCGTGATATGAGCAAAACTGTAAAGGCTAAAAATTATGACGAGAAAGATGTTACGGAGCTTGATTTTTCAATCCCGCTTAACGATTGGTATGCCGCCGCCACAGGCAGTTGGGGAGGCACTCTTACTTTCAACTGCGCCGATTTAAAAAATTACGAATATGCGGAAATTTTTGCCTGTGCCCCTCATAAGCAAACAACCGTGGATATATTTGCCGGTTCTGTTAACGGCGAGCATTTAGCATCTGCCGCCCTTAACCCCGCGCCCTCCAAGGATAGCTTTACATATTACAAAATCCCGCTGAAAAAACACTGCGGCATAACACCGCTCGTGCTGAGGTTAAACGGTATAGCTTCGATTTATAGCTTGAAGTTTGTTTGACAGTTATATTGTCAATACCTTTTAAAAAATATTACAATTTGGTACATTTATTGACAGAGCCGCCAAAGTTCGCTATAATAACAATGAGGCACTTTAAATTTTGACTTTCAAGTTACATAACCGACATAAAGCCTCAAAATATAGGGAGCATACTTATACGGTGGCGGCTCTTTTTCCTCCAGCTCCGAAAGGAGGTGGTAGTTTATGGAAACATTAGTTCTGATTCTGCTTATCATTAATACAACCTGCAACGTAATCAGACTGATACATGATATAAATGAAAAGAAATAACCGCCCTCCATCCAAAAGCGGCGGTTATTTTTAATTCGCAAAATTTTGGAGGGAAGCCGTCATCTGGTATGCTCCCTATATTTATATTATAATATACTTACTTTGCTTTGTCAATAACTTTTAAAAAACTTTTATGTGCCTATTTGAGAAAAGTATTACAATTCGGTACATTTATTGACAACCCTGCCAAAACACGCTATAATAAAACACAAGGAGTTAACGTGTTTAAATTTGTTTCGGTTTGCGTGTCACCGAGGTTCGTAGGATTACGGGAGGGGGTCGCCTCTCCTGCCTTAATCCTATGAGAGGAGGTGTACATACATGGAATGGTTTTTCATTAATTTTCTTTTAGGCGTAACGACAAATATTGCAGGCGGGCTTATCGTGCTTGCAATCAGAGATGCCCTCGCCAAAAGAAAAGAAAAACGATGCCACCCCAACAAAGATGAGCATCGTTAAGTCCCGGAATGGAGAGGGTCGCACCTCTCCATTCGATTTATTACAATCATTATACCACAACCAAACCTCATTGTCAATACCTTTTAAAAAAATATTACAATTCGGTACAATTATTGACAACCCCTCCCAAATTCGCTATAATAACAATGAGGCACTTTAAATTTTGACTTTCAAGTTACATAACCGACTTAAACGCCTCAAAATATAGGGAGCATACTTATACGGTGGCGGCTCTTTTTCCTCCAGCTCCGAAAGGAGGTGGTAGCTTATGGATATTGATGTTATTATGGTGCTTATTCTTACGTTTGATGTCATATTGAATTTAGCCCGTTTTATACATGAAATTTGCGAAAAGAAATAACCGCCCTTCCCCAAAAAGTTGCGGTTATTTTTTTAACTAAAATGATTTGGAGAAGAGAGCCGTCATCTGGTATGCTCCCTATATTTATATTATAATATATTTCCCTTGCCCTGTCAATACTTTTAAAAAATTTTTATGTACCCATTTGAGAAAAATATTACAATTCAGTACACCCCTTGACACTCCCGCCAAAATCCGCTATAATAAACCACAAGGAGTTAACGTGTTTAAATTTGTATCGGTTTGCGTGTCACCGATGATTTTCGTAGGATTACGGGAGGGGAGTCCCTCCGCTGCCTTAATCCTATGAAAAGGAGGTGTACATACATGAGTAATCCGTTGAATTTTCTTTCGGACTTAATGACAAATGTTGCAGGTGGTCTTATCGTGCTTGCAATACGTGACATCATTGCAGAAAGAAAAGAAAAACGATGCTCTCCGTCCAAAAAGAAGCATCGTTAATACTCCGATTTAGAGAGGGAAAAGCCCTCTCTATTTTTTATTATAATTATTATAACACACTCAACCCCAATTGTCAATACCTTTTCAAAAAATATTACAATTCGGTACAATCATTGACAACCCCGCCAAAATCCGCTATAATAAATCACAAGGAGTTAACGTGTTTAAATTTGTATCGGCTTGCGTGTCACCGAGGTTCGTAGGATTACGGGAGGGGGTCGCCTCTCCTGCCTTAATCCTATGAGAGGAGGTGTACATACATGGAATGGTTTTTCATTAATCTTCTTTTAGGCGTAACGACAAATATTGTAGGCGGGCTTATAGTGCTTGCAATAAGAGATGCCCTCGCCAAAAGAAAAGAAAAACGATGCCCGCCGTGCAAAGATGAGCATCGTTAACCCCGATTTAGAGAGGGAAAAGCCCTCTCTATTTTTTATTACTATTATTATACCACACAAAAATAAAATTGTCAATA
>WRLG01000046.1 GCA_009777725.1 Oscillospiraceae bacterium
ACGGGCGCATAGCTGTACCTCTTTAAGTTTTTTAAGAAAGATTTCAACCTGTTAAGCCTAATTATACCACACCGTTTTATATTTGTCAACAACAAATATATTGACAATGTAAATATTTTATTTTATAATAAAATTAAAGAATTTTTACCGAAAGGGATTTTAATATGGCAAAAATCAAACAAAAAGAATCCGCGAAAAACACGGATTCAGCAGGCTTCAAGAGCCTTTTAAAAAGAGCGTCAACAGAAATGTTGATATTGTTGGTACTTCGTCACCGTCCCATGTACACCTACGAAATGATGAATACGCTTGAGCGTTTGAGCGATGGTTATTTGGCGTTTAATACGCTTTATATCGCTATTTATCGTCTACGCGAGCTACTATATATAAAGGAGACCGAGCGGGTTTTGTCAGACGATAACCGGGTGAGAGTGTATTTTTCCATTACCGCCGAGGGGCGGGCATACTTGGAGAATCTTATTGACGAGTATAAGAGATTTTCGGAGGTTATGGATATAATCATGAATGTTGAGAGCGGGGATTGTGGGGCGTGAGGGGTAAACATGCAAAAATGTAAATAAGGACTGGGAATTTAATCTTGAGCAGGCAAAAACAGATTTAAACAACGAACTTAAAATATTATCAGCACTTGAGGACGAGCTTATAAAGGTGATTCAAGGGGCAAGCAAGCTTAAACGAGGTTCGCGTATCGCGGGATTATGAAATCGAGATTGACTTCAAAGCCGGCGCGAGGCAACTTGGGCTTGAACAGGAAAACCAAGAAAAAGGGCGCGAACCAAAAACGAAAAAACGCCGCGATGAAACGGCTTTATGAAAACGAGCAGGGGCAACCGCACAATAACCCCGACAAAAAAAGCCGAAGGTATTGCTACCGTTCGGCTTTTTTGGTATAATTGGAATATGAACTACACCAATAAAATACAAAAAGATTATACCACATATTCGAGAAATTATCAACTGAAAATTTCGAGTGAATTAGAAATTTTAATACCGTGCGATGAATCGGTGCGTCTACTGAGCGAAGTAATGGAGGAATTGGACTATACAAGCCTGTATAGAGCTTACTCCCATTTGGGGAGAAAACCGAAGACCTCACCGAGTACGATGTTTAAAGTTTTGGTTTATGGTGCAACAGAGGGCAAATTTGCGAGCAGTCAAGTTGCACGAGCCTGCAAACGCGACGTGAACTATATGTGGTTGTTGGGAGACGAACCCGCTCCCGATGACGACGCGTTAAACCGTTTCAGAAGCAAGCATTTAAGCGTTGCAATTGAGGATTTATTCTATCAATTTGTTAAAAAGCTGCGTGAAATTGACGAAATAAAATATGAACATCTGTTTGTCGATGGAACAAAAATGGAAGCCAACGCGAATAAATATACATTTGTGTGGAGAAAAAGCGTTGACAAAAACAGTGAGAAATTGGAAAAGAAATTGTCAGATTTGACAGCGAAATTATGCGAGCGATACGGTTGGATTAGCGTTGAAGCAGAAGAAATTTTAGTACGTTTAAACGAGCTAAAAACCGAGCCGTTTGTGCAAGGCAAAGGCAAGCGAAAAAGTCAGTTACAAAAGGACTTTGAGGAACTTTCAGAGTTGTTGGAACGCAGGAAAAAATATGCGGAATACAGCGGTATTTTAGGCAATCGCAACAGCTTTTCCAAGACCGATACAGACGCAACTTTTATGCGTATGAAAGACGACCATATGCGTAATGCACAGCTTAAACCGGGGTACAATATTCAACTTGCAGTTGAGGGCGAATATATCATCGGCGTTGACGTTTCAAGTGAACGCAATGACAATTTAGCTTTAATTCCGTTGCTTGAGAAAATAGAGGTCAATATCGGGACAAAATACGATGACGTCACGCTTGATGCAGGTTATGAAAGCGAGGAAATCTACACGTATTTCGGGCAAAAACAACAAAACTGTTACATCAAACCGCAAAATTATGAGCGTTCAAAAACACGTAAATTCAAGAACGACATGACACTTCGTGAGAATATGAATTATGATGCTGAAAAAGACGAATATACTTGCCAAAACAGTAAAAAATTAAGAGTTATCGGAATTAAGGCAGTTAAATCCAAGTCCGGTTTTATATCCGAAAAAACCTGCTATGAATGTGAAGATTGTGCAGATTGCCCTTATAAAAAATTTTGCACAAAGGCAAAGGGAAACAGACAAATTCATGTTTCTAAAAAGTTTATTGAGCAACGCCGAATATCACTCGAAAACATCACTTCCGAAAAAGGCATTTTGCTCCGAATCAACCGCTCTATTCAAGCGGAGGGGGCTTTTGGTGTTATTAAACAGGATTATGGATTTAGGCAGTTCCTTCTTAGGGGGAACAAAAAAGTTTTAACCGAAACCATGATTGTTGCTTTTGCTTACAATGTCAACAAATTACACAATAAGATTCAAAAAAATCGTACCGGTTCGCAGTTGTTTGAAAAATTGATTGCTTAGTTTGGTCAAAATCGAATATTTTTGTTATGAAAAGGGCTCGCCCTTGCTTTGTTGTGTGATTTTTATCTTGTTTTTTTGGTTTTTATGATTTTTTTCATAAAATGAGGGCTACCTCACAGTTTTTATTGTGCGGTAGCCCGTTTTTCCTGTTTTAACATAATTGTAAATTGTCAATTGTCAATTGTCCGTTGTCCATTGTCAGCTGTCAAAAATCCCCCAAGTATTAGCTAAATTATCCACAAATCCCCGCATTTCCTTTTTCGAGTTTATCCCGTGGGTTCTGTCGATAATTTTTTGCCTTTCCTCTTTAGAAAGCCCCGCAAAGCGGCTTAACGCCGCGCTGTTTTGCGCCAGCGCCATACCAAGCCCCAATGGGATTCCGTTTTCTGATTGGTTTATATCCATAATTTAATAAATTCCTCTTCTTTTAATAATGTGCTATTATTTTTAACAATGAAATATTTTTTTATAATTGGTTTTGACTGGGAGCAATAATTCTCAATTTTTTTAACACTCGCTTGCATAATCCCCAAAATCTTGTTAAAACTAAAATCGTAATACATTAACGATTCTGAAAGGAATGAATTTATGAAAAAAGTTAAATTCGGCGACGTAAGGCGTGTATTGAGAGGGAAAGGCTTTGTTATCGCGCTTGGGGCTTCCGTCGCGGCAGTCGGCGTTTCGACATATATCGCCTACAACCAAGCTATCGGTAAAATCGGTCAGCTTCCCGATGTTGCCGACTATGAGCCTTTTGTTTACGAAAGCCCCGTAAATAAGCCCCAGGAAGGCGTCCCTGAAGACGATTCCCCCCCTGTAATTGATTTTGAAGACGAATTTTTTGACGTAAGCGAGGTCAGCGATTTTGCAGAAGAGGCAAATAATCCTATCCGCTCCACGCCGCCGATAATTATTCCGGTGGAGGGCGAAATAGGCGAGCCTTTCTCAAACGGCGAGCTTGTTAAGTCCAAAACCCTCGGCGTTTGGAAAACCCATGACGGCGTTGATATAATGGCGCCGCTTGGCGCAGAGGT
>WRLG01000047.1 GCA_009777725.1 Oscillospiraceae bacterium
TCACGAGCGTAGTAAATATTGTTTTTGGTTCGGCTTGGATCTACGTTTTTGTAAATGAAGTTTCGGTTGTTGTGGTTTAATGAGCCTTTGCCTTTTGCGTGGGATATTCTTTTGGTGGCTATGGGTTTGACCTCCTTTGATTTTGGTTTTGTGAGTGCCAAAGGCACGAATAAGCCGCCAGCAGGCCCCCTTTACCTTTGATGCGTAGTGTCAAAGGTAATAAGGGGTTACTTTTGAAAAAAGTAACAAAACCTGAGAGCGTGACGGCGAGCAGGTTTTGCGGGGTTTGCAGTGCGGTCACTGCCGTTGCCCTTGACTTTGTGATTTATGCGGTTGAGGATTTTACTGATGTATGCAGTTAAGGATTTTACCGATATATGCAGTTAAGAATTTTGCACTGTCGGCTTCTCGCAATTTGCAAAATTACCCTTTTCGCTTTTTGCAGAATTACCATTCTCATTTATTTTCCGTTTAGCCCAATTAGAAAACGCCATATCGTCAGAGCCGTTTTACAAAATCTCGAACAGCCTCAGTTTCACACTGTCGATTTCTTTCGTGACGGCGTTTAATTCCTGCTTGCATTTTTCAAAAGCCTGTCGCCGTTTTTCTTTCGTTTGCAAAAGTTTATCTAGCTTGGCTTGCAGTTTTTCCGCTTTCAATTTTTCCGATTTTAATTTTTTGCCGTTATCCATTTTTACACCTCGCCCATTCCTTTATTTTTTGAAATGTCATTCACAACAAGCCGTAAAATCTTGTCGTGAATGTTTTCCCGTGCGTTCTCATTAAACGCCACGGACACAGCGTAAACCGTATTACCGATTTTTTTCTTGAACAGACTTGACGGTATCGCCTGTTTTACTGCTCTTGCGTGTTCAGTTTTCATTAAATCACTCCTTTAAAAAATAGTAGGAGTAACCCTGTTTTGCAAAACAAGATTACTCCCCTCATATATAAGAATTTCACATATGCTTTTCGGAAGTCTTTTTTTGTTCATAAAAAATATTTTTCGGGCGGCTCGAATTTGTGCTATACTTGCGAAGTGCTATACTTGGAAAACTCCAACCAACGAATCAAACGAACAAGGCAAGGCGGTAAAAATGCGTAAATATTTAACCCAAGCAATGATACGAGAATCCATTGAACGCCTTGAATTAGCCGCCCGAACGGTTGACGAATTTGAAATAGTTGTTGGTTGGTGGGACAAGCAAAAACGCATATTTTTCTTGCGTGTTATTCGAGGGTGTTCGCCCCAAAAAATAGCGGCCTGCCTAGAAATGACAGACCGCAACGTGCGTGATATGGTTGTCTAAATGTTTACAAAAGTCGCGGGAAAGAATAAAATATGTTTAGTAATCGAATGAGAGGTTAATTGCGTGAACAAAATGAAAATTTATATGGATAGCTGTTGCTTTAACCGTCCATTTGATGATTTAACACAATCCAAAATATACGAAGAAGCAGAAGCCGTAAAAAGAGTTATAGAATTAGCCAAAAACGGAAAAATTACAATCATATCCAGTCAATTTGTAAAGTATGAAATCGAAAGTATAAGGCTGCAAGATAAGCGTAACAATGTTCTTAGCTTTTTCCACTGTGACGTGTATTACACCTTAACCGAACACATAGCAGATTTAGCAAGGCACTATCAGACTTTCAACCTCAAAACCTTTGACAGCCTGCATTTGGCTACTGCGGAAATTAACGAGGTTGATTATTTGCTGTCAACGGACAAGGATTTTATAAAATTTGCGGAACGCTTTAGCCATAAAACTAAGGTTATAAATCCGTGTAAGTTTTTGGAGGAGGAGTACAACAATGCAACTTAACCTAGATTATAAGGACGCACTCCATTTAAGGGATAGCGGCGTAAACGCACTAAAACAGGCACTCGGCGAGAACAAAACTTCTATGTTTCTTGCGTTGTTTAATTATTACGAGGTAAGCGATATATCAAAAGAGTTACTCGTAAAGGACTATACCGAATGGCGAAGGACTCAGAGCTTTTACAATGACCCTAGCATGGACGATATATTGGAGCATTTTAAGGAAAATCCCGAAAAATCGTGGCATAAAGACGAAAACGGCGAACGTGTATATTTTGAGTATTCATAATAAATATTAGCAGCAACACAAAACCGCCCCTGTTATTGCATGACAAGGGCGGTTTTGGGGTGACGCATGTTTGGATAGCTATAACATTTATACCAATTTGGCTTGGTGTACATTTGGATAACTATATCATTTATACTAAATTTGTATTTTTTTCATGCTTACAGACGATTCCATCAGATTGCAATTTTAGTGCTTTTGAGGTCTATGCTTTGTGAAGATGTTTTCACAAGTCCTTGTGAAGCTGTTTTGGCAAGCACCTCAAACGAAGTACCAGCAAGGATTTCGTCACGTTGTGCTTGCTCTTTAGCTAAACGCGCCGCTTTCTTTTTCGCATAAGCCCTGCGGTCGATTTCCCGCTCATGCTCTCGTTCTTCCTCCGTCATAAATCGGCGTAGCTTTCTGCCTTTCGAGCCTGTTGTTTTGGGCAGTTCTTCCTGCGGTTTTTCCACTTGCGGCAAGTCAAAATTTCCGATAAAATTTAGATAAATATCCACTTTCTGAATACGCTTGCCTGTGCTTTTGTCGGCTTCGTGGACAATTACTTTTTCGATAAATTCATTCAGTAGCAATGGCGAAAACTCCGTAAATTCGCTATGCTTTTTAACTAATTCCATAAAACGCTCCGCTTTTACGCTGTCGGCATTAAATGTATATATTTCAGCCTGTAGCGTTTCAATTTCAGTGTCGAGGTCAATTTGCTCCGTATCGTAGCCTTTCAGTAAGTCGGCAAAATGGCTTTCGGGGATTTTTCCTGCGGCGTAGGTTTCATACAGCTTGCGAACAAGCCCTGTTATTTCTTCTCGGCGGCGTTGTGATTTCCGTAGCGTTTTCTTGTTTTCTTTTACCGCCGTTTCCTGTTGCAATGTGGATTCTTGGCGAACACGCTCGACAAACTCCGCTTCGTTGTTTCTCGCAAAATCGCTTACACGCCGTATTGTGTCGAGAAGCAATTGCTTGACAACCTCAACGCGGATATAATGGCAAGTACAGCTCCGCGAATAATGGCGGTAGCTTGAACAAACATACTCGTCATGAGATTTGTTTTCCCTGCCTGTTTTGCCTATTTTATTGTACATTT
>WRLG01000048.1 GCA_009777725.1 Oscillospiraceae bacterium
AAATCTTCACCGATGAAGAAGCCGCCGTAAAAGCAATCAAAGAATCCACCAGAGGAACAATCACAATAAGCCCCTCACTCGGCGCGACACCGCGAATATCAGCGGCATTATCGGAAGCAAACGCAACTGTAAGAATCTGGATTCCCCACAGAAGCCATGGTGTTATGATTAGAAGCACGGATATTAACAGTAAATCGGGCTTGAAAGACCTTAGCTTTGCGGGCGGCAGGGTGGAAGTACCCGAGAGCATTTTAAGCAGGTTTCCTAATGCTTCTTCTGTGACGGGCATGAGTTTTGTGCAGAATGGTGATTTCGGGAGCGTTGAGGCTGTGACGCTTTCGGTGAAGCTGGAGCTTGAACCTAAGCTTTGGGGGAGTAAAGTGGCGGTTTACTCTGTTAACGCGGACGGAAGCTTGGTAAGGCTACCTGCTAGCAGGATTGTCAGCGGCAACGGCATGGTCAGTGTCACCATTACTAATTATAATTCGCTTATATTCGTTGTTTGAAACCGTAACACCGAATAGTTAATAAGCTGAATTACCTACTTTCAACAAAAACAACGCATTTGTACACGTGCGTTGTTTTTGTTTTTTTGTTAGCACTGTAGGGCGCGACGCCCTCGGCGCGCCGAAAGTTACGCAATTGTCAATATTTTTTAAAAAAACAAGAAAAACTGTTGCACGGGGAAAAATATTATGTTATAATAGTATATGGAGTAATATATAGTCAAACGGCTATGTCGGAGGGAAAAATGGCTGAATTGGTTTATAATGAGCAAGGGCGGCTGCTTTTTACGGAGGAAATGAAGGAAAAATATACCATTCTGATTCCTCAGATGCTGCCAATTCATTTTTCGTTTTTTGAGAAAATTTTTAAGCTTCAAGGCTATAATGCCAAGGTGCTTACCACTACGGGAAGAAAAATTATCGATGAGGGCTTGGAGAGCGTTCATAACGATGCTTGCTACCCCGCGCTTTTGGTTATCGGGCAGATGATTGACGCGCTTAAATCGGGCGAATACGACATTCATAAAACCGCCCTTATGATTATGCAGACGGGCGGCGGGTGCAGGGCTTCAAACTATATAAGCCTGCTCAGAAAGGCTCTTAAAAAGAACTCCATGGAGTTTGTCCCCGTTGTTTCCCTTAATCTATCCGGCTTTGAGAAAAACCCCGGCTTTACAATGGATGCGAAGCTTTTTACTCAGCTGATTACAGGCGTTGCCTACGGGGATTTGCTTATGTGGCTCGGCAATCAGATTCGCCCCTATGAAAAGCAAAAGGGCGATACCGATGCGAAAATTGCGGAATGGGCGGGCAGGCTGAACAGCTTCGGCGCAGGCGGCTTTTTGAGGGCGGCAAGGGCTATTGTTAAGGATTTCGGCTCGATTCCTTATGAGCAGTCGCCTAAAATCAAGGTCGGCATTGTCGGGGAGGTTTTTATTAAATTTTCCAAGCTCGGCAATAACGCTTTGGAGGAATTTTTGCACGGCGAGGGCGTAGAGGTCGTGCTTCCGGGGCTTTTGGATATGATGCTGTTTATGGCTGACCACCATATTGTCGATACGGAGGCTTATCATGTGCGGTATAAAAAATATTTTATATCGGCGGCTTCCAAGGTTTTCATGCGAAGCTTGCAAAACAAGATTATAGGGGCGATTCAAGGCTCGCGCTTCCGGCTTCCTCACAGGTTTGAGGAAACGAAAAAGAGCGTCTACGCTTATGTTAATCCGCTTAACAAAATGGGCGAGGGCTGGCTTCTTACCGCAGAGATGGTTGAGCTTTTGAAAAGCGGCGTGAATAATATTATCTGCGCCCAGCCTTTCGGTTGCCTGCCTAACCATGTAGTCGGCAAGGGAATGATTCGCAGGTTGCGTCAAGACCACCCTGCGGCAAATATCGTTTCTATTGATTATGACCCGGGTGCTACGAAAATTAATCAGGAAAACCGCATTAAGCTTATGCTTTCTACAGCAAAATCGGAGTTGGGTATTCGGTAGAATCATTTTAAGGTTTCAGCTCGCAGAGCCGTTTAGATAAGCAAGTCATCTCTAAACAGCTCCTAAGGGTTTTGAAATAGTAACAAAATACGGAAAGGAGGAGATTTTATGTCATTACAGGGTATTAACGCGTATACTTCCAACCTTATGTACGGTTCGTTTTTTAACAATAAGCCGCAGAGCGGCAACAACGCAATGAGTTTAATGCAAGGTCTTAATAAGCAAAATCAAAGCCAAAATTCCAGCTTGCGCGAGCTTATGGAGAAGGTTGACCTTACCCGAAGCTCTAACTGGAGAAAATCCATGATGGAGGAATACCGAAAAATTTTCAACGGTGAAAATGCCGAAACGAACAACACCGCCAGAAATAACGAGCTTTCATTAAGCGATTCTTCAAAAAAATTGAGCGATTCGATTAAGGAGCTAATGACCTCCAGCAGCCATTTCTCGGGTGACAACGCGGGGATGCAAAACAAAATTAAAGAATTTGTCTCTAACTACAACGATACGGTTGAGGGGCTTAAAGATTCACAAAGCATGTCGGCTTTGCGTTCGGGCGTTTCAATGGTATCAACCAGTGCCGCACATTCAAGGTCTTTATCGAATATCGGTATAACAATAGGCGCGGATAACAAGATGACCTTGAACGAGGATAAGTTTAAAAGTGCAAGCAAGGAAGACTTTTCATCGCTTTTCAGCGGGCATTTCTCCTACGGCAGCAAGGTAGCCGACAGAGCCTCGGCAATCGACAGAAACGCTCAAATCCAAGCAAACACCTACAACCTCCAAGGCAGACAGCAAAATAATTTCGGTGTTTTCGATTTTAACGCGATTTTTTCTAAGTCGTTTTAACTGAGTGGGTTTATAAAAAAAACACCTCCGGGCATTGGCGCGGGGGTGTTTTTTTGTGCCGTTATTTTTTCATACGTTTGCCATGATTTTTTATCATTACCGATGAGGAATTGATGCAGCTTTACAATTAACCCACCCCTGCCTGCCCCTCTGAGGGAGGCATCGCCCGCAGGTGACGGAGGGAGTTCGCAGGCGGCGGAGGGAGCGTTCATTCCCTCGACAAAAAGTTACACCCCTCACCCCAATCTGTAACCATTTTTACACATTTTACATTTTGCTGAGGGCTGAATTGTGGAAGTTGCACAATAACGTGG
>WRLG01000049.1 GCA_009777725.1 Oscillospiraceae bacterium
AATTCCGTTGGCGGTTCGATGTCGGGGATTAACTTTTCAACCCCCGAATTCCAACCGCCAACTTTTATTCAATTGACAATGTACAATTGACGATTGACAATTAATTGCCGCATCAATGGTGATTGTCATTACATTTAATAAAGAATAAATAATTAGCAATAGTTGCTGTGATTAAATAAACAATTGTCAATTATCAATTATCAATTGTCAATTGTTAAAACCCATCGGGTCGTGGTCATAGCCACGCATGAAACCCGACCGTATTCTATTTCAAATGCGGTGGGCGTTCCCTCGCTTTTCTTCTTTGCGAGCCCTTCAACAGACAGATTCAGGGAAGTATCATTACACCACGACGCCTTATTTCTGCCAGACTCCCGCCCCTTAATCAACCGCCTTTGCAAAACGGCTGATTATGACGAAAGTGCGGGCGCTCCTGCACCTTGCCGTTGGATTATGAATCCTGTCGCAAGTGCAATCTTCGCGCACAGCATCGGGTGGTAACGTTACCCAGTGGGTTGCTTTTATATGACCGTCATTTCTGACAGTATTTGTCAAGGTACGCCTCGGAGGACTTCACAAGGATTTTTCCTCCTTAATATACCTCCCGAAACCTCGGTGGGTTAATAACCATTAAATCTGATAATCTGAAAATATTTTCAAAATATTTTTCAGAATCCGTTTTTTACGTTTATGAACAGCAACTTGGCTCACTCCGATTATGTCCGCATACTCCTGTTCAGTTTTTCCGTTAATTAAAATAGCTTGAATTAATGCCCTCTCATCGGGAAGCAAAGCCTCCAAGACTTCAAAAATTTTAGTCACAAGCAATTTTTGAAAAACAGAATCTTCAAGCGACTCGGCAGGTTTATCGCACAAGAACGGAACATTGTCCTCGCTCAATTTGTCAAGTGATAGCAACCATCTTGCGTTGCATTCGGCACAGTATCGCTCACGTCGGTCGGCTTGGGAATATGCTTTATAAACCTCCGCATTAACCTCTGTATCGATGCCGTCAATCGTGATTATGTGTTTTACAGTTCCGTCCTCGTTGGTGAATTTCCTGTAATTTCTATCCTTTTGCCATTTTTTCATATTTATCAATTCCTTTCGATTTTTTTGGACTTGCGTAAAATCGAAAGAAACAGGCGGGGAACGAGAGTTGTATTCCAAATCAAAAAAGATCGCCGCTTTCATTTGGCACTCCTTTCTCGGAGTCCGTTTAAAGCGGCAATCTTTATAATTGTTGTTTTAGGAAATGCAAAAAAGCCCGGCAAACAGCAACACTAAAGTTGCCGCTTGTCGGGCTCGTAAGCATCGTGATAACTAACAAAGCTATCATGCAGACTTGGGACGAATACTGAAAAGTATTTTTGAATGTTCCCTGTCCGCTTGCATCGAGTTTGCGTACTAAACGGTGGCAGTCTTTATCCGCACGAGTTTTAAAAAACTCAAATGTAAAACATTTCCGCCGCAGCCGTTGGCATGGTATCCACATTCCGGATACTGTTTTCAGATTCCGTGAGGGCGGGGCTTAACTGTCGCAAGGCAATAGACTTATAACCGAATATTTAATTTTAAGGTATTTGCATGGAATTACGCTGTTTCCTGCAGTCTTGCCATAAAAATGCCGATGATTTCTTTGCAAGTTCTGCATTTTATAAAGCTGTGGCATTTAAGCAGATACTCATGGCTTGGTATGATACGTTGAATATGTTAGCGAGGCTGAATATTTTGCCCGGTTGAGTTGTATTTGAGTTATAGTAAGCTTTTTTAACTTGCACAGATGGCATAAGCAATTCAGAAGCGAAGTAATTCGCTTGCCATTCCATTCCGCTTTTTATGTTGTTGTCAAATTTGTATGCGGCGGCGGCAATGTAAGAATCCGTGAAGAAATCTTTGTGTAAAATCCAATGTGCAAGTTCGTGGGCTTGGGTAAACCGCAGTCTGCCGGGTGATGCGGGAGGAAGCAATTGCTCGTCAATCAACATCGTGCCGCTTGATACCGATGTAATTTCATATTCCTGCGTTTCGGGGTTGAATATGCCGGCGAATCCGTCATCGTAAATCATCTTGCCCAATTCGTTGCCGTTCGCTCTCAAATAAACGTATTCAATTCTGATGCCGTAATCAAATTCGATAATTCTGTCAATCGGAGTAGCAGTCGGTTCTCCGAGCAGTAACTGCGGGTCGTAAAGATTTAGGGTCTGCCTTGCAAAGTGGTCAAGGGTTGCTTTTCGGTAGTAGGTTTGCGGCATAAATTATTCCTCCTTGTTTTCAATAACATCATCTACTATTATTTTTTTAATGAATTTTTCCCATTTTTCGTCGGGAATATCGTTCTTTTGGGCTGTCCGCAGAGCCGTTCTGACCAACTGACTGCTCATGATATATTTAGGCAAATCCGCACTTACACAATTTCGTGCCAAAGCCGCCAAGTCATACATTTTTTCGGATTCCTCATCATTAAGTTCCAATATCTGTTTTATGCTATTCAACAACTCGTCAGGTCCCGCAGGCTTCCTGCCCTTTTCAATATCACAAAGATAGACCGGCGATATTGAAAAGCCTCGGCAAGCTCACTAGCCGTCACCTTTCTCTCAAACCGTTTGGCAATAAGATATTCCCCAAAAACTACCCTGTCGTTTGTTTTATACTTATTATCACTCATATCAAAATCCTCATAAAATCTATTATTCGCCTGTTGGCTAAGGGTGTAATTATATTATA